>CAYNNX010000012.1:0-19127 GCA_964398515.1 uncultured Streptantibioticus sp.
CTGGGGCCACCACGCGGCCCCGGCCCAGCCGTCCGCCACCCCCTCGCCTTCGGCCGCCGCCAAGGCACCGGCCGCCGCCAAGGCACCGGCCGCCGCCAAGGCACCGGCCGCGCCTGCGAAGCCGGCGTCCACCGCGTCCTCGAGCGCCTCGGACGGCGTTCACCAGGTGCTCGACCTGATCAACAAGGCGCGCGCCGCCCAGGGTCTGCGCGCGTACACGATCACCACCGGACTGACCCAGAGCGCCGCGGCCCACAACAAGGTCATGGCCGGCGGCTGCGGACTCTCCCACCAGTGCCCGGGCGAAGCCTCCCTCGGGGACCGGGAGTCGGCGCAGGGCGTGCAGTGGTCCGCGGCGGGCGAGAACATCGGCGAGGGTGGCCCGGTGGGCACCTCCAGCCAGGAGATCGCCTCCATGGCCGTCCGCCTCACCCAGGACATGCTCAACGAGAAGGCGCCGAACGACGGCCACCGCCAGAACATCCTGAGCAGCAGCTACACCCACATCGGCATCGCGCTCTACCGCGACGCCAACGGGACCGTCTGGATGACGCAGGACTTCTCCAACTGATCCCGGGACCGGCGGCGATGGGCGGGGTAAACCGCCCTCGCCGTCGGGCGGGGGAACCCGTTCCGCGGAACCGGCCCCGGCACACTCTGACGCATGATTCGTAAGAGAGTGATCGTCTCAGGGGACGTGCAGGGCGTGTTCTTCCGTGACACGTGCCGTACCGTGGCGCAACAGCACGGTGTGGCCGGATGGGTGCGGAACCTGCCGGACGGCACGGTCGAAGCGGTCTTCGAGGGCGAGGAGGACGCGGTCGAGCGGTTGGTGTCGTGGGCCCACGAGGGGCCCCCGGCGGCGACCGTCGACCGCGTCCTCGTCTATGACGAGCCACCTGAGGGCCTCAATGGCTTCGAGATCCGGCCGACGCCCTGGAGTTAGACACACCCGGCACGCCCGCCGGCCGGGCGATGTCGCAAGGGTCCTACCGGTTGTGTAGGTTCCGTGTGCGAGACGCACAGGAACGAGGCATAGGCTCGCGGAGCATGCGTTGGGGGGCAGGGCCTGGCCTGAGCCCGGTATGGATCGCGAGGAGAACGTGGTTATCCCGAACAGGCTCGCCATCGAGACCGGAACACCCGAAGCCGTGGACGCCGCTGCGCGCAGGACCGGCATACGCACCCTGCGGTCGACGTTCACCACCGTCCCGGCGGCCGTCGCGTGAGCGGGCATCCGACGGAGCCGCCCGGCCCGCAGGACGACCCCGCCAAGGCCGGGGAGGCAGGGGGGTTCGGGGGGTTCGGGGGCGGCTCGGCATGGGTTCCGCCCATGCCTTCGGTCCCGCCTGCGCCTTCGGATCCGCCCGCCGACGACCGCGACGCCCCCGGCCAGGCGTCCTCTTGGGGCTCGCCCGGCGCCGCGGACGACCCGGACGCGCATCGCCCCTCCGCCGCGGAGAGTGCTGCGGCGCCGGACGGCGCAGCGCAGGCCGCGTCCGGCGGCACCCCGGAGAGCGACACCGGGCCCGAAGCGGTGCGGGAGGCCCGCAGGCGTCGCCTCGACGCCGTCCGCAGGCGCCTTTCGGGCGCGGACACCTCCGCCGCCCACACCGCGTACGCCGCCACCTCGGGCCCGGACGACGGGCGGGAGTCCCCTGGCAGCGGCTCCGCGCCGCAGGCGGCCCCCGTCCCCGCCGGATCGCGGGCCGCCCGGCGCCGCGCGCACCGCGCGGGGGCGAACTCGCGCAGCACGACGCCGAATTCACCCGGTTTCCGGCCTTTTGGCCGGCTTGCCCCGCTCGTGGCGGGACGCAGGACGGAGGGCGCCCGCGCCACCGCCGCCCGGCTGATCGTCCGGGTGAGCGTGGACTACCCGCGCGCGGGCCGGACGGGCGCGCGGCGCTGGCTGCCGTCGTGGCGGCAGGTGATGGGCGCCGGGCTGGCAGGCGCGTTCGGCCTCACCGTGCTGCTGGTCATCGGCTACGTGATGACGGACATACCCACGAACCTCAACTCCTTCGCCATCCAGCAGGACAACGTCTACTACTGGGCGGACGGCACCGAGATGGCCCGCACCGGCCAGATCGACCGCCAGGCCGTGCCGTTGAGCCAGGTGCCCGAGAAGGTCCAATGGGCCGTCCTGGCCGCCGAGAACGAGACGTTCTACTCGGACGGGGGCATCTCGCCGAGCGGCATGGTCAGGGCCGTGTACGAGATGATCAAGGGCCAGGACACCCAGGGCGGCTCCACGATCACCCAGCAGTACGTGAAGAACGCCTATCTCAACCAGCAGCAGACGCTCTCACGCAAGATCGCCGAGGTTTTCATCGCCATCAAGCTCGACAACAGGATGAGCAAACAGCAGATCCTCGACGCCTACCTGAACACCAGCTGGTTCGGCCGCGGCACCTACGGCATCGAGCGTGCCGCCAAGGCGTACTACGGCAAGGACGTCTCACAGCTCAACGCCAGCCAGGGCGCCTTCCTGGCCAGTCTGCTCAAGGGCGCCGGCTACTACGACCCGGCGCTCGGCTCGGCCAACCGCCAGCGGGCCGTCACCCGCTGGAACTGGATCCTGGACCGCATGGTGGCCATCGGCAGGCTCTCCCCGCAGGAGCGGGCCTCCTACAAGACCTTCCCCGAGCCGATCGACCCGCCGAGGCCGCCCGGCCTCAGCGGCCAGGTCGGCTATCTCCAGGAGACCGCCAAGGCGTACGTGCTGGCGCACAGCGACATCTCCGACGAGGCGTTCGACCTCGGCGGCTACCAGGTGTACACGACCTTCCGGAAGTCCGACGTGAAGGCGCTGGCCGCGTCCGTGAAGCAGACGCTCAGCGGTCTGCGGCCGACCGCCCGCGCCGCCGACCAGCACGTGCGCGTCGGGGCGGCCACGGTAGACACCGGCGGGCGCATGGTCGCCCTCTACGGCGGACCGGACTACGTCAAACAGGGCTTCAACGACTCCAACACCACGACCATCCAGGCCGGGACGGCGTTCACCCCCTTCGTGTACGCCGCGGCGCTCAGCGAGGGGGTCCAGACCGGGCGCGGCGGCCCCCGTGCGCCCGTGACACCGCGAACGGTCTACAACGGCGACAACAAGGTGCCGCTGATGACCCCGGAGGGCCCCTACTGGGACCGCAACGGCCGGATCGTCAAGGGCGTCAACGACGGCGGCCGCTCGTTCGGACCCGTCACCCTCGCCGACGCGCTGGCGCAGTCGGCCAACTCGCCCTTCCTGCAACTGGGCATGGACGTGGGGCTGGACCGGGTGCGCATCGCCTCGCAGCGGGCGGGCCTGCTGCCCAGCAGCATGGGGGAGCAGGTGCCGGCGTTCTCCCTCGGCGACTCCACCCCCAGCGCGATCCGGATGGCCGACGCCTACGCCACCTTCGACGCGGGCGGCATGCACGCCGAGCCGTACTCGGTGCAGCGGGTCGTCCACTACGGCAGCACGGTCGCGATCCGCAACCCGGCCGCGGTACGCGCCTTCAGCGCGCAGGTGGCCGCAGACGTGGACGACGCACTGGTGAAGGCGGTACGCAACGGCACCGGGCACGCGGCCGCTGCGGTGCCGGGCCGGGTCGCCGGCAAGGACGGGACCGCCCAGGACGACAAGGCGGCCTGGTTCGCGGGGTACAGCGGGCCGCTGTCGACAGCCGTGGTGGTCTTCCGCCTCGACCCCAAGTCGCAGGAGCCGCTGCCGCTGACGGGCATGGGCGGTACGCCCGCGTCGCAGACGGGCAGCTCCTACCCGGTGCAGATCTGGACCCGCTACATGGCCTCGGCGGTGCGCCGCTAGGCCCTGCGGGGCGGTGGGCCGACGGCTACTTCACCGGCTTGCCGAAGGCCGACCAGTTGGGGGACTCGCCCGGGTCCAGCCGCCGCAGCTGATCCAGCAGCTTGGGGTCCTGCGCGTCCAGCCAGTCCGAGAGCTGGCGGAAGGAGACGCAGCGCACCTCGGGTTTGGTGCAGACGGTCTTCATCACGTCGCCCATGGCCTGCATGTAGATGCCGCCGTTCCAGGTCTCGAAGTGGTTGCCGATGAAGAACGGCGCCCGGCTGCCGTTGTAGACCCGCTCGAAGCCGTTGAGGTAGCCCTCCCGGGTCTCCCTCTCCCAGGTGGCGTACTTCGACGGGTCGCCCTTGGGATTGCCGCCGGACTGGTTGAAGAGGAAGTTGAAGTCCATGGAGAGCACCTGGAAGGACTTGCCCGGGTAGGGGATCAGCTGGAGCGGGAAGTTCCAGATCCCGTCGATCTTCGACGGCCACTGCTGGAAGTCGCCCGAGGAGCTGGCGTCGTACCGCCAGCCGAGCTGCTTCTCCGCGGGCAGCAGGGTCTTCTGCCCCTCCAGGCAGGGAGCGCGGCCGCCGACCAGCTCCTTGCCGTAGTCGAAGGGCAGCGGCGCGACGTCGGTGAAGCCGGTGTTGGTCTTCCAGTTCTCCACGAACGAGTAGGCCTGTCGGGTCTCGTTCAGCCACTCCTGGGTGTTCCAGTCTCCGCCGCCCTTGGCTCCGCAGAAGTGGCCGTTGAAGTGGGTGCCTATCTCGTCGCCGTCGGCCCAGGCGAGCCGCAGCTGCTCCAGGGTGTCCTTGATGTGGGCGTCGGTGGGGAAGTCGATGGCCGCGGTGCCGACGCCGTGCTGCGGCGGGTGGTACAGGTAGCGCTTGGAGTTCGGCAGCAGATAGATGCCGCTCAGGAAGAACGTCATCTGGGCGTGGTACTTCTCGCCCAGCTCGCGGAAGTGGGAGAACAGGTGGTCGTCGTTCTCCAGGGCGCCGTCCCAGGAGAAGACGACGAACTGCGGCGGCTTCTGCCCCGGTTTGAGCTTGTCGATCGCGGGCTGCTTGGGCTCGGGCCCGGTGTCCGAGGTGGAGCCGTCCCCGATGATGCGGGTCTTGCCGTCCCAACCCGCGTTGCCCGCCGAACTGTTCACGGCGCCGTTGGCCGGACCCGCGGCGGAGGCGGAGCCGTCGGAGCCGTGCAGGGCGGGTATCAGGGCCAGCGCCGCGGCAACGCCCACGGCGACGAGAGCGGCGGCGCCGCGGGCAGACCTCACCATCGACCTCGTTCCGGTGACATAGCAGGAAGCGTGCGACGGCGTCAGTATTACAGGCGCACCTTAGGATTTTTCACCTTGGAAGGTGAACGCGCACAATCCCCGGGAAAGTTCGGTCGGCGGCGAGGACGGCGTGCCGCACCGGCCGCGGAAAGGGCACAGGGCACGGGAACGCGCACGGACGGCCCGCGGAAGGCTCGCGAAAGGCCCGGAACGCCCGAAGCGGCTGCACCGACCCGCCCAGGCGGGCCCGCTCCGGGGCCTGCTCAGGCGGCCTGCCGCGGGGCACTCGTCATTCGTAGGGGTTGCGAGGCGCCGGGATGCGCGTCAACTGCCGGGCGGTCAGCGCCGGAACGGCGTCCGGCCGACCCGCCTGGCCGTCGGGCGACCAGACCCCGGTGACCTCCACCCAGCTGTCGGCGGGCGGCGCGGGCATGCCGCGCACCTCGACCTTGTACGTCTGCGCGTCCGCGGCGCAACAGCTGATGGTCAGCCGGGCGACGTACCAGCCGTCCCCCTTCTTCGGCGTGACGAAGCCGGTGAGCTTCACCAGGCGTCCCCGCAGCGAGCGGGAGGTGTCCCAGACCGCCCGGACGTCGAAGTCGGCCAGCGGCATGGCCAGCGGAGTACCCGCGGGCAACGGCGGGAAACCCGCGGTCGCCGCGGCGGGCCTGGCGACGGCGTTGCCGGCACGGGCGGCGGAGTACGAGCCGAGGGCGGGCGGCGCGATCAGGAAGACGGCCAGCACCGGGAGGACCAGCAGCCAGGCCGTCCGCGACCCGCCCGCGGCGTGGCCGTGCCCGTCGTCCCCGTCGTGGCCGTGGTCGTGGACTCGGCTGCGCCGGTGTGCCTGGCGATGGCGGCCGTGGCCGCCCCTGACGCCGTCGCCGGCGGCTTCCCCGGTGCTCTCCCCGGCGGCCAGGCGGGCGGCCCGGTCCTCCGCGAGCAGCCGCCGCACGGCCGCCACCGCGCCCGCCAGGCCGAGCACTACGAGCACCGCACCGGCGGCGACCAGGTACGGCCCCAGCGCCGGGCGCACGTAGCGCACATAAAGGTCGCTGCCCAGCGAGATGTGCAGCACGGCCGCGCCGAGCAGGACCAGCAGAAGGGCCCTCGCCTCGCGTGTCAACGGTCCTCGCCCTCCTCGTCGTACACCTCGCCGGACACCGCGGCCGACCTCACAGCAGCCACCAGCCCGCCAGCGCGGAGGCCAGCACGGCGACCGCGAACGTCGCACCCGAGAAGCGCCAGGCGAAGGCCCGGCCGAAGGTGCCCGCCTGGAGCGCCACCAACTTCACGTCCACCATCGGTCCGACCACCATGAACACCAGCCGGCCCACCGGCGGGAAGGCGCTCAGGCTCGCCGCGACGAAGGCGTCCGCCTCGGAGCAGACCGCGAGCACCACCGCCAGCACCGCGGGCACCAGCAGCGAGACGCCCCACACCCCGCCCACGCCGTCGAGCACCTGCCGGGGGACCGCCGTGTTGAGCGTGGCCGCGGTGACGCCGCCGATCACCAGGAACCCTCCGGCGCTCAGGAAGTCGTGTTCCAGCGCGGCCCGGTACGCCGCCCAGCGGCCGGTGCCGACCGGCACCTCGCGCCGAACCGGCGGCCGCAGCCATTCCGGGCGGCCGAACCGCGCCCACAGCCAGCCCATCACGACGGCGGTGGCCAGCGAGGCGGCGAACCGGGCCAGCACCATCTCCGGATGGCCGGGGAAGGCGACCGCCGTCGCGGTGAGCACCACCGGATTGACCGCCGGAGCCGACAGCAGGAACGCGAGCGCGGCCGCGGGAGCCACACCCCGGGCGATGAGCCCGCCGGCCACGGGCACCGAGGCGCACTCGCACCCGGGCAGCACGGCCCCGGCCACACCCGCGACCGGCACGGCGAGGGCCGGGTTCCTCGGCAGCGCCCGTTCGAGGAACGAGGAGGGCACCAGCACGGCGATCGCCGCCGACAGCAGCGTGCCCAGCACCAGGAACGGCAGGGCCTGCACGCAGATGGCGACGAAGACCGTGGCCCATGCCTGGAGCCAGGGGGCCGTCGTCCACCCGGTGAACCAGCGCCCCGCCAGCAGCAGGACGAGGGTTCCGGCCACCAGGGCTTCCAGAACGCCGAAGCGCCGAGCGGGCTTGGGGCGGCTCGGTCCCCGTTCGACCCCGGGAGGCGGGTGCTCGGGCGCGAAGGTGGTCTCGTCCAGCATGGTCAGTGCCGCTCCTCGGGCCAACGCGTCGCGTCACGCGTGAACCGCGCGCTCAGTCAGCCACGCGTCCCCGCCGGGCGGTGCGCCCCGCGTGACCGCCCTTGAGTCTAATGCCGCGGGCACATGGCAGCTTGGGCGGCCCGTCCGCGTCGAGCAGGTCGCCGAAGACCCGGCGAACCATCACGAAGGATATGAGGGGGACACAGGGATATGCGCGGCGATACGTGCCCGTCTCTCGGTGAACCGGAGTCAGCGGTGCCCCGTATGTAAGGCACGCGGCAGCCGGGACCGAAGACCGAGGCCCATCATTGGGCGGATTGCGCAGCAGACACGCCGGGCCGATCGGCGGTTCCCGCCGCACACCGGAGAAACCGGATCCGGCATGCCCGGCGAGGAACACGTGAATGAGGGCGAACGAAAGGCGGGACACAAATCCATGGCCAACGACACCCTGTCGCGCGTCCTTGCCGCGCTCGTCGCTTCACTGGTAGCCGCTCACGTGATGGGGGCGCTCTTCCAACGCTTCCGCCAGCCCCGCGCGATCGGCGAGATCGCAGGCGGGCTGCTGCTCGGGCCGACGGTGCTCGGTGCCGTCTCTCCAGGGGCCGAGAGGTGGCTCTTCGCGAAGACCGGTGCGCCCGGAGAGGTATTCGGGGCCGTCGCGCAACTCGGCCTGCTTCTGCTGATGTTCTGCTCGGGTACGGAATTGAGGAAAGCCGTCGACCGGGCGCAGGGCCGCCTGGTCGGGATGGTGGCGGGGATAGGGATCGTGCTGCCGTTCCTGGCCGGTGTCGCGGTGCTCCAGGTCACCGGGCTCCGCCAGTACTGGGGCCCGGCGGGCAACTACGGTTCGTTCCTGCTGGTGTTCGCCACCGCGATCGCGGTGACCAGCATCCCGGTCATCTCGCGGATCATGCATGATCTGGGGATACTGCGGACGCCTTTCGCCCGGGTCGTACTCGGTGTCGCGGTCATCGAGGATGTCGTGCTCTATGTCGTCCTCGCCATTGCGATCAGCCTGGCCTCCAGCACGGTCGCTCCGGCGTTCGGGCTGTCGGCGGAGCTTCACCTCGAATCCGGCTCGATCCCGGACATCGCGTATCACGTGGTGATGACCCTTGCGGTGCTCGCCGGGTTCCTGGGCGTCGCCCGGTGGCGCAGCACTCGTCCCGCACTCCGGAACAGCGCGGCGTCGGCCCTGATGAACTCCGGCCCGGCCTCCCGGCGAATCCTGGTGGTGCTCGCGACGGCATTGCTGTGTCTGTTCCTCGGAGTGGAGACATTCCTCGGCGCGTTCGCCGCCGGTATCGCGGCCGGCGCCCGCCAGGAGCCCGCCGGAGCGACCGGTGAGTATTCGGCGCGCGATTCCCGGCACGCGCTCCCGGACTTCTCGTACGCCTTCTTCATCCCGGTCTATTTCGCCTCGGTGGGGGTGAGCCTCGATCTCAGGCACGGGTTCGACGTGGTGTTCTTCGTCGTGTTCCTGGCCTTCGCGTGCGTGGTCAAGGCGTTCTCCGTCTATCTCGGGGCGCGCGTCGGAGGCATGGCGTCCAAGCGCGCGGTCAACCTCGCGGTCGCGCTCAACGCGCGTGGCGGCCCGGGCATCGTGCTGGCGTCGGTCTCCTTCAACGCGCATGTCGTCAACGAAGGCTTCTACGCCTGCCTGCTGCTCCTGTCCATCCTCACCTCGCTGGGCGCCGGGAGCTGGCTGGAACGTGTTCCGAAGCACGTGTTCGCCGACGAGCCGACGGCGCGGGAGGAGCCCGAACCGGTGGATGACGTAGCCCGGTTGATCCCCTCCGGCAAGCCGGACCCCATGGCGGGATGAGCGGTTGCGGTGTCGTTCCCGGAGGTCCTCGATAGATGAACACATCGGTGATGCGGTCGGTGGTGGAAACCGGATCCCCTCCTGAGGCGCTCATCAGCGACCAGGACGTGCGGGAGTTCTTCCCCGAACTGGGAATCCCCGATTGGACCGGCGGGTATCCGGCCGCTGACGCCATGCCCGGCGCGGTGCCCGCCGAGCGGCCCGGCGCCGGCCCGGCCCGGTCGGCGCCGAGATCCCGTCGCAGGGTCCGCCCGGCTCAGCGGTCGAAGGTCCTGGGCGCGATCGTGGCGGGGGCGCTTCTCGGCGGTCCGACCCGCTTCGAGCTGGGGCAGCGCTTCCCGACACCTGCGGGGGGATTCCCGGTGACGACCCTCGCCGTCAACGCCACGGGCGCGTTCCTGCTCGCCCTGCTGCTGGTCTTCGTGATGGAGGTGTGGCCGCCCACGCTGTACGTCCGGCCGTTCGCCGGGGTCGGCTTCCTGGGCGCGTACACCACGTTCTCGACCTGGATGGTGGACACGGCCCAGCTCCTCGCCGCGGGGCGGCCGGGCGCTGCGGCTCTGAACGTCCTGGCGACCCTGTTCGTCGGCCTCGCCGCGGTCAGCTTCGGGATCACCTGCGGCCGGGCGGTCGTGGTGAGCCTCGACGGACGCGGGCGCCACCGCCGCCGCAGGGCGGCGAAGTGAAGGCGGGGGAGTGCGAAGTGGAGCAGCGGGGGAGCGCGCAGCAGCTCACCATCGGGGTCCGCGCGTCCGACCAGCACGGTCACCAGCCGCTGTACGCGGTGATCGTCCGCCGGGCGAAGGCCGCCGGCCTGGCCGGAGCGACCGTGCTCCGAAGCTGCGAGGGATACCTGCACCCGGGACCGGCACGGGTGACACGCCTGTTCGGCCGGTCCGGACCGTACGGAGACCTGCCCGTGCTGATCCTCATCGTCGACGAGCGCGAACGGATCGCGGCCTTCCTGCCGCAGCTCGACGAACTCATCGGAGACGGCCTCGCGGTACTGGACGACATCGAGGCCATCGCCCACCGGGCCGGGGACCACGACAGCGGACCGGGCGGCAGCGCTTGAACGTACTCCTCGGCGTGGCCGTGGCGTCGGCTGCGGGCGCGGTCGTCCGCTACCTGGTGGACCAGCGAGTACAGCGGTACACGCAGGCCCGCGGCCTGCCGCCCGTCCCGTGGGGCACCGCGACCATCAACGTCACCGGTACGTTCCTGCTCGGCCTGCTCACCGGGCTCGCCCTCCAGCACGGCCTGCCCAAGGAGGTGTTGACGGTGGCCGGTACCGGATTCTGCGGTGGATACACCACGTTCTCCACCTTCGCCTTCGACACGATCCGGCTGGTGGAGGAGGGCTCCCCCGCGACGGCCGCCATCAACCTCGCCGGCAGCCTCCTCGCGGGTCTGCTGGCCGCGGGGGCCGGGCTCGCCCTGGCCTCACTGTGATCGGGGTACGCCCGCCGGCGGCCCGGCTATGCGGTTGTGGCCAGGAAGCGGATGACGTCCGCTGTCTCGTCGGCGAGGTCTTCGGGGGACAGCGAGGCGGGATCGAACAGCGAGATGTCGAGCGCGCGGCCGCGGTCCTTCCTGGACCATGTGCCGAGGACCTGTCCGTCCACCGTCACGGTGGCGCGGATCTGGCCACCGCCGGGCCGTACGCGGCGCTCGTCGGCCGGTGGTACGGCCACGGCGCGGGTGCGGTAGCCGAGCAGGTAGTTGTCGTACATCGGGAGCAGGCGTACGTCGCCTGCGGGGCTCGGGGGTTCCTCGAACTCCGCAGCCCGCTCGGCGGGTACGGCGCACTCCTGGCCGAGCACCGTGCAGGGGACGGTTTCCCCCGCTGTCCCGAGCGCCTGCCAGGCGCGTCGGGCGGCTGGCCGGGGGAGTCCGGACCAGGCCGCGAAGTCCTCGACGGCGGCCGGTGCGTAGGCGCGCAGGTAGCGGCGTGCCAGGTGCACGACGGCGTCGGGGCCGCTCGGGCCGTCGACGTCCGATGGGGGGAGCCATTCGTCGAGGAGGACGAAGGCGGCCTCGCCAAGCCGGTCGGGGCCGAAGCAGATACGGCCGCGCAGGGCGCTGCGGCGGATCAGGTGGAACGGAATCTGACCGTGCGTGTCGATCCCGAGCGCGGCCAGCTCGGAGGTGAGCTCGGCCCGGGTCGCCGCTCCGCGGGCGGTGAGGGTCTCTTCGATGATCCCCTCGGCCCGGGCGCAGAGCGCCTCGTCCAGGCCCAGTTCGCGGTAGCGGCGGGCGCTCGCCTGCAGAGCGAGAGGGCCGAGCAGACCGACGAGCCAGCGGTAGTCAGGGCCCGGGACGGTGTGCAGGGTTCCGCGCATCAGCCAGCCACGGACGACGGCGCGTTCGGTCTCGACGGCGCGGGAGACGTCCCTCATGGTCAGGCCCGGCCCTCTGGCGCGCAGTCCCAACGCTGCCGCGGAGAAGTCCTGGGACTGCAGCGCGAAAACCTGGTCGACGATCTGCGACACGCCGCCGAGGCGCACCCCCGCCCCGATCGCCTGACCGCGGCCGCGCATCCGGCGGGCTTGCGCCGCGTCGAGAACTCGCATGGCCCGCAGCTTACGGAAGCCGATGAGCCGAAGCGGCCGCCCGAGGCGGTGCGGGAGTCCGGCAGGCCGGTCGCCGGGCGCGGCACTTCGTTCGGCGCCGGTCCCTCCCCTCGCGAGGACCGGTGCCGAACGGTGCCGGAGAGATGACCCGTCGTGATGTCGGGTCGGGCTGGAGCCGCCCAGCCGCTCTGCCGTGATCCTTTCAGGAATGACTGCTTCCGAGCAGAGTTCGCCGTCCGGTGAGGGCCTTAACCGCAGGTCAGATCGGTAGAGTAAGTTTTCCGGTCCGGACGACCTGGCTACCGGGAGGGGTGGAGGCTTGAGTTCCGACTCGGCGGCGCGCGAGGCCTTCGCGGAACAGCTCGCGCTGCTGTACAAGGAGGCCGGGAACCCGCCCCTGAAGCGCGTGGCGGAAGCGGTCGGCAGACTGCAGCGGGTCGACGAACGAGGGCGCCCGGTGCAGGTGTCCGCCCAGCGGATCAGCGACTGGCGGCGAGCCAGGAACGTACCCGCCCAGTTCGCCGCACTCGCGGCCGTGCTCCACGTCCTCGTCCCGCAGGCCCGACGGCTGCGGCCGACGCCGGTGACCGCGGGGCTGTACGACGTGTCCCGGTGGCAGAGCCTGTGGGAGCAGGCGGTGGCCAACCCGGCCGGCGACCGCGCCGAGGCGGGCGCCGAGGAGGAGGAGCGATCCCCCGCCGGGCCGCCGCCCGGCATCGGCGTGTGCCCGTACCGCGGGCTGGCCTCGTTCCGGCAGGAGGACGCGCGGTGGTTCTTCGGCAGGGAACGGAGCACGGACGCCCTCGTCGCACAGTTGCGCGCGGCCCGGGACACCGGCGGGTTGGTCATGCTCGTGGGCGCGTCCGGGGCGGGAAAGTCCTCCTTGCTGCGGGCCGGTCTGGTCCCGGCGTTGCGCGAGGGAGCGCTGGGCGAGGTGGGCCGCGCGGCGGAGTCGGTGCTGGAGATGGTGCCGGGAAGCGATCCGCTCGCCGAGTTGACCCGCCGGATCCCCGAGCTGGCCGACGTCGTGTCGACCGTGCGGGAGGCGCGGGCGGCCGAGCCGGACATCCCGCGGTTCGCGCACCTGGTCAGGGAGGCGGTCGCGGCGTGGGCGCGACGCGAGGCCGCCACCGCCCGCCCGGTCTTCATCGTGGACCAGTTCGAGGAGGCGTTCACCCTCTGCCACGACGAAGCGAGCAGAAGCGCGTTCATCCAGCTGCTCCACGCCGCCTGTTCGCCCGCGCACCCCGGCGAGACCGCTCCCGTACTGGTCGTGCTGGGCGTGCGCGCCGACTTCTACGGGCAGTGCCTCGGCTATCCGGAACTGGCCGACGCGTTGCAGCACCGGCACATGGTGCTGGGGCCGCTGACCACCGCGGAGTTGCGTGCGGCGGTGACCGGCCCGGCCAGGGCCGTCGGTCTGGAGCTGGAACCGGGCCTGGCCGAACTGATCGTCAGCGAGGTGAGCGCGGACGGACGGGTGCAGTTCGACGGCCCCAGAGGCGCGCACGACGCCGGGGTGCTGCCGCTGCTCTCCCATGCCCTGCTCGCCACCTGGCAGCGGCGGAAGGCGGGTCGGCTCACGCTCTCCGGCTACCGTGCCGCGGGCGGGATCCGGGGCGCGGTGGCGGCGACCGCCGAGCGGGCCTGGTCCGGGCTCGACCCGGCCGGACGCACCGCGGCGAGGCTGCTCCTGCTCAGGTTGGTCCGGCTGGGCGAGGACACCCAGGCCACCCGGCGGCGGGGCACCCGGCGCCGGCTGGCGGAGGAGTCGACCGATCCCGGCAAGACGGAAGAATCCCTCGAAGCCCTGGTGCGTGCCCGGTTGGTGACGTTGGACGCGGAATCCGTGGAGATCACCCATGAGGCGCTGCTCCACGCCTGGCCGCGGCTGCGCGACTGGCTCGACGAGGACCGCAACGGCAACCTGCTGCGCCAGCAGTTGGAGGAGGACAGCAGGTCCTGGGAGGCCTCCGGCCGCGACACGTCGTTGCTGTACCGGGGCATCCGGCTGGACGCGTCCCGCAAGTGGGCCGAATCGGCCGGGAAGGCGTTCCTGACCCGCTCGACGGCGGACTTCCTGGCCGCCTCGACCCGACTGCGCAGGCGCACCGTCTGGCTCGCCCGTGCCGCGGTGTCGGCGCTGGTCGTCTTCGCGATGCTGGCGGTCGCGTCCGCGGTGGTCGCGGAACGGCAGCGGGACGAGGCCGTGTTCGAGCGGGTGGTCGCCGAAGCCGATCGCGTGCGGTACACGGATCCTTCGCTGTCGGCCCAACTCGACATGGTGGCCCACCGGTTGAGGCCCGACGACGACAGCGTCAACAACCGCCTGATAGCCAGCGAGAACGCCCCCCTGGCGACACCGCTGGTGGGCCACACCGGTGCCGTGTACCTCACCTCGTTCAGCCCCGACGGGCACACGCTGGCCACGGCCAGCTACGACCGGACCGTTCGGCTGTGGAACGTGGCCGACCCCGGCCGGCCCAAACCGCTCGGCAAGCCCCTGAGCGGGCACGGGAGTTGGGTGAGTTCCTCGGTCTTCAGCCCGGACGGCCGCACCCTGGCCAGCGCCTCGGACGACGGAACCATTCGGCTGTGGGACGTGACCGATCCCAGCCACGCGCGGTCGACGGCACCGCCGTTGGCCGTACACGGCGGCACCATCTACCTCGTCGCCTTCAGCCCGGACGGGCACACGCTGGCCTCCGCGGTCGAGGACCACACCGTCCGCCTGTGGGACGTCCGCGACCCGCGGCGACCGCGACCGCTCGGTGCGCTGACCGGGCACACCGCGGCCGTCCGCTCGGTGGCGTTCAGCCCCGACGGGCGCACCCTGGCGGCGGGCGGTGACGACGACACGATCATGCTGTGGAACGTCGCGGACCCCGCCCACCCGGAGCCCGAGGGCCAACCGCTGGTCGGCCACGCGCGCACGGTCCACTCCGTGGCCTTCAGCCCCGACGGCCGCACCCTGGCCAGCGGCAGCGCGGACGACACCATCCGGCTGTGGAACGTGGCCGACCCGCGGCATGCGACGCCGCTCGGCACACCGCTCACCGGCCACACCGGTCCCGTGTGGTCGGTGGCGTTCAGCCCCGACGGGGCCATGCTCGCCGCGGGCAGCGCGGACAGCACGGCGAGCCTGTGGAACGTCGGTGATCCGGCCGACCCGTCACAGGTCGGCCAGGCGCTCGCGGGCAGCAGCGGCGAGGTCTATGCCGTGGGCTTCAGCCCCGACGGCCGCACTCTCGCCACGGGAAGCGGTGACAGCAAGGTCCGGTTGTGGTCGATCCCCACCTCGGACCTGCCCGGCCAGATCGGTGTGTTCCGCCCCGACGGGCGTGTCCTGGCGACCGCCGCGAGCGATGACACCGCGCGGTTGTGGGACGTGACCGACCCCGGCCGGCCGGTACCGCTCAGCAGGCCGTTCACACCCGGCGTGCGCACCGTCCAGGAATGGCCGCTGGCGTACTCTCCCGACGGCCGCACCCTCGCGATCCGCGCTGGCAGCGACACGGTCCAGCTGTGGAACGTCACCGACCCGGCCCGGCCGGTCCCCTACGGACCGCCGCTGGTCCTCCGGACCCGCTACGCGGGCGCGGGAGCGATGGCGTTCAGCCCCGACGGGCGCGTTCTGGCGACCGGCCACGACGACCGCACCGTCCAGTTGTGGGACATCACCGATCCGTCCCACCCGGCGCCGCTCGGCGCGCCGCTCACCGGTCACACGGGCTACGTCAACGCCCTCGTCTTCAGCCCGGACGGCCACACGCTGGCCAGCGGCAGCGCGGACGACACCATCCGGCTGTGGAACGTCACCCACCCGTCCCACGCCACCCCGCTCGGCGCGCCGCTCACCGGCCACATAGGCCCCGTCAACGCCCTCGCGTTCAGTCCGGACGGCCGTACGCTGGCCAGTGGCAGCGATGACGACACGATCCGGCTGTGGGACGTGGCCCACCCGCTGCACACCACCCCGCTGGGCAGCCCGCTCACCGGCCACACGGAGTCGGTGGTGTCGTTGACGTACAGTCCGGACGGCCGCACCCTGGCCAGTGGCGGTAACGACGACACGGTGCGGCTGTGGAACGTCTCGCGTCCCTCCGCGGCCACGGCCATAGGCCGGTCGATCAGCCCCAACGCCAAGACCGGGCATTTCCTGTCCTTCAGTCCCAAGGGCCGCCTGCTCGGGGTGTCGAGCGGTGCCGACACCGTTCGACTGTGGAACCTGGACGTCAACCAGGCCACGCGCCGCATCTGTTCGATCACCCGGGGCGTCCTGACGGCGGCGGTATGGCGCGTGTATCTGCCTCATCTCCCGTACGCGCCGCCCTGCGACCGATAGCTGGTCGGAATCTACTGATATAGGCGCTGGCAGGCGACTAAGGATGATATGGCCGTGGGTCGCGCGGGTGCGGCATCGCATGATCCATGTCACAACTTCCGGCAAAAACTGGCCAGTCGGCTGCCCGGAAAGGCCGCGGCTTGTTACCGTTGGGTGTAGCCCGACCGTTGGTGCATCCCCCGTCGCCAGCGTTCGGGCTCTTTCGTGTCCGGGCTCCGGGCGCCCCGTATTCGCGCGCCGGGCGGCGGCCCCGCGGGTCGGGCCGACCGGTTACGGTGGACTCCGACCACTTCCGCGGCTGACCGAGGACCGGGGGTTGCGTGACGACTGCTCTCCACCGAGCCGCGCTTGGCGCGAGCCGCTGGTACGTCCGCCATGCGCCGGGGGCCCTCGGCAAGGCGGCCATCGTCCGGGGCTATCTGAACGCGGGCCTGCGGGAGCACCCGCGGCAGGTCGCGGCACGCACCCGTTTCGGAGCCACCTTCGCCACCGACACGCAGGACCTCATCCAGCGTTGCCTCTACCTCTTCGGCGAATGGGAACCCCACATGACGGCCTGGCTGCGGCGCAGGCTGAAGCCGGGGGACGTGTTCGTCGACGTGGGGGCGAACATCGGCTACTACAGCGTGCTCGCCTCACGCCTGGTGGGGGCCGGCGGTGGCGTGGTGGCGATCGAGGCCTCGCCGGCCTTCCACGACCGGCTCCTCGACCAGGTGCGTACCAATGCCTGCGGCAACGTCCGCGCGGTCAACACGGCGGTCTCCGACCGCGACCAGCTGCTGACGTTCGTCCTGGCCAGCTCGCGCAACATGGGCGCCAACAGCATCGTCCCCTACGACGGCCCCGCGGAGAGCACGTTCGAGATCGGCGCCCACCCGCTGTCGGAGATCCTGACGCGAGAAGAGGTGACGCGGGCGAGGGTGATCAAGATCGATGTGGAGGGCGCGGAGGGTTCGGTGGTGCGCGGCCTGGCACCGGTCCTGGACCGGTTGCGCCCTGACGCCGAGTTGACGATCGAGGTCACCCCGCAGCGTATGGCGGAGTTGGGGGACTCCGCCGACGAACTGCTCGCCACCCTGGCCCGACACGGCTTCCACGTCTACCGTCTGGCCAACGACTACGACCCGGCCGGCTACCCCGCCGCGCTGCGCCGCCCGCGGCCACCCGTGCGCTGGCGCGGCCCGGTCACCGAGGAGAGCGACCTGGTCTTCTCCCGGGTCGACGCCGAGACGTTGCCCTGAGACGGCCCGCGCGGCCGTGTGCGACGGCCCCGGAACGCCTCCGCCTCAGCCCGCTCTCGAAGCGCCGACCCGCCAAGCGGGCGAGCGCGTCGGCCCGCGCCGCGGTCACGGCCATGCCCGCCTGACGCCCCCCTGGTCCACGTGCGCGGCCTGACCGGAGACCTGCCCTGGCCCCTTGCGGCAGAGCAGGCCGGTCCGCGCCGTGGGGGAGGTGTACGCGTCCGGCGGGTGGTGGGCACCCGGCGCGTGCACCGCCGTGCTGCCGGAGATGAGCCGGGACACTGTCACCACCTGGCCAGGGTCGTGGTGAAGACCAGCTCCGTGCGGTCGCCGGGCAGCGTCACCGCGGTCACGTCCACCACCCGGCCCGTGGTGTCCACGGACACCTTCCGCAGGATCATGACCGAGACGCCCGCCGTGAGCCCGAGCTCCCCGGCTTCCTCGACGGTCGGCGGGCGCGCGGTGACATGCTCGACGATGCGGTCGACCTCGATGCCGACGGTGGAGAGCTGGCTGTGCGTGCCGCCCGGCCACGGCTCCTTCGTCTCGTCGAGCAGGTCCGGGTTGGCGGCGATCAGGTCGTGCACGAGGTAGGAGCGCGTGACGTTGAACGGCGCGTCCTCCTCGCGGTGCCGGGTGCGGTAGATCCGCTCGAGCAGCCGGGTACCCGGCGGCACCCCGAACGCGGCGGCGAGCTCCTCGTTCGCCTCGCCTTCGCGGTACTCCGCGCTGAAGACCAGATCGGAGACGGCCAGTCCGGTGTCGTACTCCGTCGCTCCGGTCGTCCGCCGCTCCTCGCGCGGCGCGCGGGCCCGGTCCTTCTCCCACTGGTGCCGCTCGTTGGACCGCACCACCTTCTTGCGGGGCGCGCGGACGAAGTTGCCGCGCCCGTGGCTCTTGTCGACGAGCCCCTCGGCCTGCAACACCCCAAGGGCCTGCCGGACCGTCGGCAGGCTCACCCTGAACCGCTCCACGAGCGCGGCCTCCGCGGGCAGGCGGTCTCCTGGGCGCAGTCGCCCCGCGTGGATCTCGTCGCGCAGGGCGTCAGCGATGGTCTCGTACCGTTTCGCCATGGGTTTTTCACCGTCCCCGGCCGCTGGTCGGCCTCAGCATAAGTCCTCAAGAGGTGCTGATGACCGAAGCGCTGGGCCGAACGGGCACGTGAGCGCGACGACCCGGGCCACGGGCCGCACCCGGTGCGTCCCTCAACGCTGCACGGCCGGGCACGGTGCGTCGCGTGGAGGTGACGAGGAACATCTATGGGCATGCCGACGTGACCCTGAAGCGTGCCGTGTCCTAAAAGAGCAGGTCAACAGTGACCTGGGCGAGGCCTGGGCTGGGGTCGGGCGATCGTGCCTACGCGCCGCGGCCGATGTCGCGGCGGTTCGCGACCGCGAGTACCCATACGATCAGCTGGCCGTTCTCGACGGAGTACACGGCGCGGTAGTCGCCGACACGGAGTCGCCAGCGGGCGTCGTGGCCTTGGAGGGCTTTGCTGTCGAGGGCGGTGGTGTCGCCGTTGTCCAGCGCCTTCTGAAGTTCGGTGAGGCGGTGGAGGATGCGCAGGGTGTCGGGGCGCGGGATCTCGAGCAGGTCCCGCTGGGCGTGCGGGGTGAACCGCGTGACGTATCCCATCGGGGCTCAGGCGTTCTGGGAGCGGAGCTGTGCGGCCATCTCTTCGAGGGAGGCGGAGTCGGCTGTGCCCTCGCCCTCGGCTTCGTCGGCCAGCCGGTTCAGCCAGGCATCTTCGGCCTGCTCGGCGAGGTGCCGCAGCCGCCGGTACTCGTCGATGTCCACCAGGACGGCTTCTTCCTTGCCGCGCCGGGTGATGACAGTGGGGGTCTCGTCGCGGCGAGCGCGGTCGATGACG
>CAYNNX010000012.1:19227-45748 GCA_964398515.1 uncultured Streptantibioticus sp.
GCAGCCGGTCCCGCCGGGTGGGCGGTGCTCCCATCACGCGGCCGTGCGCGATCGACCGCCCCGGCGGATGCCTTGCTCGCTGCGGATGCGGGTCCGTTCGTGGCGTTGGGCGGCCAGGATGTCGGGGTGGTGGGTGCTGGCGTTGCGTCAGCGCAGGGAGGGCGAAGCGCCCCCGGCCTCCCCCTGCCCGGCCTGCGGCGACCGGGCATAGACTCGAACCGCTATGCCCCCGGTCGGGGCGCGGAGCGGGAAGTTGGTGTCCATGAGCGGGGAGTGGACGGGGGCCGGGCTGCCCCCGGTGGCGGCCGCACGCATCGACGGGGTGCGCCGCAGCGGCACATGGTCCTCGGCGCTGTCGACCGGCGAGTTCGCCGCCCTGCGTGCCGTGGGGTTCGAACCGGTGGGCCAGGTGATGGGCTCCGCCGTCTACCACGTCGGCCGCAGCGGGCGGTACTGGGGCTATCACGACTGCCTCTACGCGGGCGCGGGCTACGCCTTCGCGAGTTCGTACGCGCGCGTCGCCCTCTCCGGGCGCGACGCCCCGTCCGCCGGCCTGGTCCAGGTGCTCGACCAGGCGCGGCGCGCTGCCCTGGACCGGATGACTGCGGAGTGCACGGCGCTCGGCGGCGACGGCGTCGTCGCGGCGCAGCTGACCGTGGCGCCCTTCGTGGCGCAGCCGAACTGCCTGGAGTTCAAGGTGATCGGCACCGCGGTCCGCGCGGCCGGGACGGTGCGGGCGCCGCACCCCTTCACCTGCCACCTCGACGGCCAGGGGTTCGCGAAGCTGGTGACCGCGGGGTGGGTGCCCGTGGAGCTGCTGTACGGGATGTCGATCGGCGTGCGCCACGACGACTTCGGCACCCGCGCGCAGACACGTTCGTGGAACAACACCGAGGTCAGCGGCTGGAGCGACCTGGTACAGGCGGTGCGCTCCGACGCCTGTGCGCACCTGCGGGCGCAGGGTGGCCGCCGTGGCGGGGACGGCGTGATCCTCTCCGCCGGCGACCTGCGTATCTGGCGCGAGTCCTGCATGCGCAGCGGCAACAACGAGCAGGAGGACCACGTGGCCGAGGCGACGTTGGTGGGCACCACCGTCGCCCGCTTCACCGCGAGCAGGCGGCCGCCGCGCACACTGACCGTGATGCCACTCGACCCGGAAAAGAGGCGCCGGGCCATGCGCCGTACCGCCACCGAGATGCGATGAGAATCCGATAAGGGGAACCCGTTCATGACCGTCTTCAACCCCGCCGATGGCACACCTGACGGTGCCCCCGCCCAGGGTGTGCCGGCCGACGCGATGCGCCGACTGGCCGAGCTGCAGCCGGGCAAGCCGGGTTCGATCTTCACCAGCGACCTGTCGGTCAATGAGTTCCTGCTGGTGCGCGAGGCCGGGTTCAGGCCGATCGGTCTGGTGCTCGGCTCCTCGATCTACCACGTGGGCATCCAGCTGGGCCGCTGGGGCAAGAACCAGGAGCTGACCACCCTCAGCCAGGCGATGTACCACGCGCGCGAACTGGCGATGACGCGCATGGAGGCGGAGGCGGCGCAGCTGGGCGCGGACGGCATCGTGGGTGTGCGGCTCAGCGTCGAGGCGCGTGAATTCGGCAGCGACATCGCGGAGTTCATCGCGGTCGGCACCGCGGTAAAGGCCGACGAGCCGGCGCCGGGCGGCAACGATGGGAGCTGGCGCAACCTCAAGGGCCAGCCGTTCACCTCGGACCTCAACGGCCAGGACTTCTGGACGCTCATCCGCGCCGGCTACGCGCCGCTCGGCATGGTGATGGGCACCTGCGTCTACCACATCGCGCACCAGCGCATGGGGCAGATGTTCTCCAACCTCGGCAAGAACGTGGAGATCGAGCAGTTCACGCAGGCGCTGTACGACGCACGTGAGCTGGCGATGGAGCGGATGCAGCACGAGGCGGAGGAGCTACAGGCGGAGGGCATCGTCGGCGTCCAGCTCAACGCGCACAACCACCGCTGGGGCGGCCACACCACCGAGTTCTTCGCTATCGGCACGGCCGTGCGGCCGCTGCGCGAGGACCACGCCATCGAGCGCCCGACGATGGTGCTCAGCCTGGACGGCTGAGGCCCCGGCCCAGCAGACTTGAAGCGACCGCACACCACGAGAGGCCCCGCAATGACCTCGCCGCACGACCCCGTCCCGTACGAGCCGGGCAAGGAAGCAGACTCCATCGACCTGCTGACCGCCGCGCTGCGCCGGGACGCCGCCGATCTGGAGGTCTACGCCCAGGTGCTCACCGGCACGCTGTCGGACGCGCTGCCGCCCGGATCGGTCGCCGTCGAGCGCAAGCGGGGCATGGCCGACCGGCTCGCGGGGCGGGACGGCCGGGTCGAACGGTTGGAGGTCTTCCTCGGCGAGCAGCGCCTGGTGCTGAATCTTGCGGGCGGACATCCCAAGGGCGAGGTGTGCAAGGAGGTCCGCGGGGTGGTGCTGTCGCGGCGCCCGGTGGCGCTCGACGAATGGGTGCGGGAGCTCGCGGGCGCAGTCGCGGCGCGCGCGCAGTCGGACGCACGGGCGCTGGCGGCGCTGGAGCGGCTGGTGCTCGGGGAGTAAGGACGGCTCAGCGGCCGCCTGGGCGGCCACACGTGCGGTCCGCCGCGGACCGGCTGCTCGCCGTTCTCGACGCGGCCGACCAGGCGCATCCGCACGCGCTCGCGCCGGTGGTCCGGATGGCGGCGCGCGGGCATCTCCCGGGCACTCGGCTGAAAGCCTTCCGCCTGACGGAACAACCGTTGCCGTGAGGTTTCCGCGGTCACGAAGGTGTTCGCATCGCTCGTTCCCCTTCGTCACCCACCCACCCTCTGGGTGAAGGACGGGAGTGTCATGACCGCATCGAGGACGACGGGCGTATCCACGCAATCAGTGCGGTAGAGCACGACCGGCTCTCCCCGCAGCGTGCGGCCCAAGCGCCTCGCCCGTGCCGCCGAGGACCTGGACAAGCTCCAGCGCCAAGCCGGCGGCCGCTACTACGGCACCGCCGAAAAGATCGCCGCGCGGATCGGCGTAATCGCCCGCACCCGGCGGGTCCAGGACTGCCTGCGCACCACGATCGGCGCCGACCGGTAGGGCCGCTGCACCCTTGAACGACACTTCGACCAGGACGTCCTCGACGCCGAAGCCGCAGCTGACGGCTGGTACGCGCTGCTGACCCGGCCTTCCGATCTGCCCCGTCCTGGCCAGGATTGTGGAAGTCATGCGGTATCCGACGCCTCGACTCCTCGCAATGCGCAACTTGGAGCCCGCTGATCGCTTGGCTCACGTCCGGCCCCACAGCCAGAGTCATGGAGGAGTCGCGCTTCCAGCCGTGGAGACATCGGGGGCGACGGCGCGTACGCCCTGGCCGCTCGGTGTGTCGGACGGCGGGGCGAGCAACAGTGTGACTGGACATGAGAGGGTGTTCGTGGACGTGACGACGGGATCGACGAGGATCTGGCTCGGACCGCAGGGGGCGGTGGACACCGAGGTCACCTGGGGCGGCGGCACCATCACCCGTCAGGTTCCGCCGGTGCAGGGCGAGTTCGGCCAGGTGCGGGAGGGCGCGTCGTACTTCGTGCCTGCGCTTCCCGTCGAGGTGCACTGCCACGGCATGGGCCACATCGACTTCTCCAACTTCGCCGAGATCGACCTCAAGGAGCTGGACAAGGTCGCCGCGAGCGAGGGCGTCCTCTGCATCCCGACGCTCTACCTGCGGCGCGAACGTCTCGACGGCTTCGTCGAGTTCATGCGGGGATATGCCGCGCTCCGGGCCGCGGGGGAGCTGCCGTTCGTTCCGGCGATCGCCCTGGAGGGCCCGCTCGTCGCCAGCTTCGGCGGCACACCGGCGAACTCGGTGTGGGCCCCGTCCAAGGCGGAGTGGGACAAGCTGGCGAGCTGTGGCCCGCTCGGCCTGGTCTACATCATGCTGTCGCCGGACGCGCTGCAGTCCAGCTCCTACCTGGCCGCGCAGTTCACGCCGGACCACCCTTCCCTGGAGTGGATCGTGACCCGGCTGGTCGAGAGCGGCGTCCGCCCGGCGCTGGGGCACTTCGCCAAGGAGGACCCGCAGCTGGGTGCCGATTGTGTGGAACTCGTGCTGGGTGCGGCTGAGGCCGCAAAGTGCCCGCACGACGGCGTGCGCGTGGTGACCGACCACCTGTTCAACGAGATGCCGCTGCTGATCAAGCACGCGTTCCGTACCCGCAAGGCCCGTGCCGAGCGCGAAGCCCTGCTGGAGAGCTACGACTTGCCCTCCTGGAACCTCGCGGACCTGCACGAGCAGGTCGGCCCGGTGCCGGCCGCGATCATGCGCGGCGCCCACGCGGGCCGCATCGCCGCCTGCCTCAACTTCGACGGCGAGCACGTCGACTACGCCATCGCCAAGCGGGCCATCGAGATCGTCGGCGCGCAGAACATGATGCTGATGACGGACCGCAGCGACGTCGCGCGCCTGGCCGGTCAGAACCTGCACCAGGAGGAGGACTCAAACCTCTGGTACCAGGAGGCGGGCGTGGTCGCCGCCGGCACGCTGCCGATCGACACCCAGATCGACAACGTCCGCGGGCTCGGCGTCAGCGAGCACGACATCTGGCGTCTCGTCTCATTCACCGCCTACCGCACGTTCTTCCCCGAGATCGACCTGGACGCGGCCACCCCTGCCCACGGTTCGCTCGTGGCGGCCGACCGTCGGCGCATCGCCCTGCCCTGATCCGGTGTCGTCCCCACGTTGAGTAACGAGGTACCGCCATGAGCACCGCGCCCCTGCACGATGTTCCCGAGCACGTTCTGGCCGCAGTGACGCGCTCACCCGTCAAGGCTGCTCTCTACGGAGTGGACAACTACTTCCGAGAGGGCTGCTGGACCTTCGCGGACCAGCTGGACGACGTCTTGAGGACGACCCTGTGCGTCCTCAAGCCCGAGGCGGCGGCGGGCCGGCGGTACCGAGTGGCGTTGCAGGCGTTGCGTGACAGCGGGTTCCGCCCCGTCGATGTGCTGCGCTTCCGGCACAACCGGCTGACCATCCGGGAGACCTGGCGCTATCAGTTCAACTTCGCAGCGCGCGAGCGAATTGCCGCGATGGACCTGGTCCTGCCCACCCACGACTCGGTGCTCCTGGTCGTCCAGGACGAGCAGTGGGGGCCCGGCCGGGTTCCGGCCTCGGTGCGGCTGACGGACCTCAAGGGTCCGTCGGCGCCCGAGCTGCGCCGACCCGAGCACCTGCG
Source organism: uncultured Streptantibioticus sp. (assembly GCA_964398515.1). Lineage (GTDB taxonomy): Bacteria > Actinomycetota > Actinomycetes > Streptomycetales > Streptomycetaceae > CAYNNX01. The sequence continues at coordinate 24,451 of CAYNNX010000012.1, forward strand.
CCGCCGGCTCGGCGCCGTCAACGGACTCTTCAACTTCATGCACACCTCCGACGAGCCGATCGACGTCATGCGCGAGCTGTCGCTGCTGACGGAGTGGGAGCGGCGCGAGCAGGTGAAGGCGCGGATCAGGGCCGGCCACGACGCGCTGGCCGAGGCCGAGGCCGCCTTCACCGAGCTGGAGGCGGCGACGCCGGAGCACGACCTCGACCTGGAGCGGAGCTGGCAGCGGCTCACCGAATCTCCGGCCCCGGCCGGCGAGTTGGCCCGGGTCCGGGCCAAGGGCGGAGAGGTCGCCCTGGCGGACGTGATGGCGGCGGCGCGCTCGTCCCTCGCGGATCCGACGGACCACTGGGACCTTCTGTCCGTCATCACGCACACCATCGAGTTCAACACCCCCGGCATCGGGCGCATCTTTCCCAACGTGATGTTGTCCGCCTGGCAGGCGGACGCGGCGGGCGGTGAGCGCAGATGAGTCTGGTTGCCGGTGGGAGCATCTGCGTCTGCTACCAGGTCGACGAGGACCAGATCGTCGGCTGGATCAGGCAGGGCGCCGTCAGCATCGAGGACCTCGGCGAACGCTGCCTCGCCGGGCAGGGCTGCGGCGACTGCCACGAGTTGCTGGCGGAACTGCTGGAGGACTTCGGTCCGGAGGCCGGATCCGATGAGCGCTGACGTCGTTCAGCCGTCCGCGTCAGCGGGAACACCGGCCGATGCGCCGGCGGATGCGGATGCCATCGCCGCGTTCTGGGCGGAGACCTTCGAGTCGTCCGGGCTCCACCCGCTGGAGCCGGTCTTCACCGACGAGTCGACCCCGCTCGGCAGCGTGCGGGTGCTCGACGCCGAGTTCTCCGGGGCGCGCGGTCACCGCATCAAGGGGTGGCTCATCCTGCCGAGCCGGTGGAGCGGGCCGCTGCCGTGCGTCGTCCAGTTCCTCGGCTACGGCGAGGGACGTGGCCACGCGATCGACTGGCTGCTCTGGCCCTCCGTCGGCTACGCCACGCTGGTGGTCGACACCCGCGGGCAGGGCGGGAGCAACCTGCGGCCCGGGGCGACCCCGGACCCGGTCGGCCTCATCCACCCGCAGCAGCCGGGGTTCGTCACCCGCGGGGTGCTGGACCGGTACGACTACTACTACCGAGACGTCTACGTGGACGCGGCCCGCGCGGTCGACGCCGTCCGGGCCCACCCGGCGGTGGACGGTCGCCGCATCGCCGTCGCGGGGTGCAGTCAGGGGGGACAGCTGGCCCTGGCGGCTGCCGCGTTGAACCCGCACGTGGCGGCTGCGCTGGTGGAGTCGCCGTTCCTGGCCGCAGTGACGGATCCGAGTCGGCTGCCTGACCAGCAGCCCTACCGGGAACTGCTGCGCTTCTGCCGGTTCCATCCGGAGCTGGCGGAGAGGGCGCTCGCGACCGTCGCGTGGTTCGACGTGGCGACGCTGGCCGGCTTCGCGCACTGTCCCGCGCTCTTCGCGATCGGCGGACGCGACGACCGCTGCCCTCCCGGCACGGTGCTGGCCGCCTACGAGCGCTACGCGGGCCGGAAGTCCCTCCGGACCTGGCCGTTCGCCGGGCACGCGGAGCCCAACCCGTACCAGCGCCTCGCCGAGGTCGAGTTCCTCGCGGAGGTCTTCGCCGCCCCCGGCCCAGCCGTGCCCGCCTTCTGGCAAGAAAGGTAAGTCGTGCTCCTCGCCGAGTGCCCACCCGTGGACCAGCTCACCGAGATCTCCCCCGACGTGCGGCGGGAGGTAACCCGTTCGCCGCTCAAGGCGGACCTCTACGCGCTGGACAGCTACTTCCGGGAAGGCTGCTGGACCTTCGCCGGCGACCTGCCGGAGATGCTCGGGGTGGCCCTGTGCATGATGAAGTCGGAGGCCACTGTGGGCCGCCGGCTGCGCAGCGGCCTGGACGTGCTCCGTGACTCCGGCTTCCGCCCGGTGGACGCGTTCCGGTTCCGGCACGACCGCCGGACCATCCGCGAGGTGTGGCGCTATCAGTTCAACATCGCCACCCGCGAGCGGGTCGAGGCGATGGACGCGGTGCTGCCCAGCACCGACACCGTCTGCCTGGTGCTCTGGGACGAGCAATGGGGGCCGGGCCGCATCCCGGCTGCTGTGCGCCTCAACTCCCTGAAGGGGCCCGCGGATCCGGAGCTGCGTCGGCCCGAGCACCTGCGCCGCCGGCTCGGCGTGGTCAACGGCCTCTTCAACTTCCTGCACATCTCCGACGAGCCCGTGGACGTGATCCGCGAGATCGCCGTGCTCTGCGACGAGCCGCGGCGCGAGCTGATGCTCGAACGCATCCGGTGCCGCTTCGACGCGCGGCCCGAGGTGCTCCGGATCTTCGACGAGCTGGAGCGGCTGCACCCGGAGCACGACTTCGACCTCGAACTGAGCTGGCAGCGGCTGACCGCCGTGTCCGGCCCGGCCGGAGACCTGGCGCGGGCCCGCGCGGCCGGGGCGGAGCCCGGTATCCGCTCCGTCCTGGATGCGGTCCGCGAGGTGTCGCTGGACGCCCCGTGGCGGTGGGACCTGCTGACGGTGATCACCCATCTGCTTCACGTCATGAACGTGCCAGGCGTGGCCCCGGCCGTCCCCAACGTCGACGTCGAATGGAAGGAACAGCGATGACGCTGCGATTCGGAATCGTCGACGGTTACTCCACCGGACGTTTCCTGGTGGCCGAGTTGCTGGACTCGGGTGCGGAGTGCATACACGTCTCCAGCCAGCCGGACATGCCGGCGTTCTTCAGCGCCTCACACGACCCGGCCAACTACGTCGCCGATCTCGGCCACGACGCCGACCCGGCGCGGCTGGCCGCGCGCCTGCGCGAGCTGGGTGTCGCCGCGGTGCTGCCGGGGACCGAGTCGGGGGTGCTCCTGGCCGACGAGCTGAGCCGGCTGCTGGGCACCCCCGGTAACGACCCCGCGCTGAGCGAGGCGCGCCGCTCCAAGCCGCTGATGGCGGACACCCTGCTCGCCGCCGGGGTCCGGGCCCCTCTCGGCCGGCGCGTCGCCACTGCGGAGGAGGCCCGCGACTGGTGCGTCGCCCACGGGATCACCGAGGCCGTGGTCAAGCCGGTCGACAGCGCCGGCTCCGACAACGTCCACTTCTGCCGCACGCCCGACGACGTGGCGCAGGCAGCGGCAGCGGTGTTGGCAGGGAGCAACCTCTACGGCGCCCGCAATGTGACCGCCCTGGTCCAAGAGCGGGTCTTCGGCCCCGAGTTCTACGCCAACACCGTTTCGGTCGACGGCGAGCACAAGATCGCTGAGCTGTGGCGGTACACCAAGCGGACCGTCGCCGAGGCCCCGGTGTACGACTACGAGGAGCCGGTGGCCGTCGGCACGCCGGAGTACGAGCAGGTGACCGCGCATGTGCGCAGCGCGCTGACGGCGCTCGGCATCCGCAATGGCGCCGCGCACACCGAGGTGATCCTCACCGAGGACGGCCCGGTCCTGATCGAGACCGGCGCCCGGCTCGGCGGCGCGACGCTGCCGTGGCTGGTCGAGAAGTACTGCGGGGTCTCCCAGACCCGGCTGCTGACGACGGCGCTGGTCGACCCGGCCGGCTTCCGGGACTTCGACGACCGTCGAGTGGTCTGGTCCGAGCACGTGCGGAACGTCTCGTTCATCAACCCCGAGGCAGGAGTCGTCCGTTCGGACGCCTGGCGCACCGAGCTCGACGGGCTGGCCAGCTGTGCGGCCGTCGTGGGTGGGATCGCCGCCGGACAGGTGCTCGCCGCCACCGCGGGCCTGACCACCTCGCCCGGCTTCGCATATCTCGTCGCGGCCTCCGCAGCCGAGGTGGAACGCGACTACGGGCACCTGCGCGCCCGCGAGGAGCAGGGGCTCTACCTGAACTGACGCACGGTCACCGTCGCGTTCTGCACCAACCGACCGAAAGGGAAACCCATGGGGTTTGAGGCACCGTCGCTCACGCTGAAGTACGGCAGCGGACGGGAGGCGTCGGCGGAGGGCCGGGAGGCGCTCCAGAAGGGTCGTCTCGCCGAGCTCGAACTGCCCACGGCCGCCGATGTCCACGCCAAGTACCCGGCCTTCGCCGACGCCGCCAGCATTTTCGTCAGCGGCTCGCTGATCTGGGGCTGGGCGCACGCCAACAGCGACCTCGACCTCTATGTCATCTCCAAGAAGCCGTTCGTCGCCGGCCCGGGGATGGAGACCTTCGAGCGCCACATCTCGACCGCCGACCCGGTCATCTGGATCACGCTCGGCGAGTTCGGTCCGTTCCGCACCGACATCGAGATCTGGCGCGAGGAGCAGGTCGACGAGATCATCGACCGCTTCGCCCGCGGCGTGCCCAACCAGGAGGCCCCTGAGATCGGCATGTCCGAGCACGACATGCTGCACCGCCTCGCGAGCGGCGCCTCCATCGCCGGCGACGCGTGGTTCGACGCCCGTCGCGAGGCAATCCGCAGCGGCTCCTTCGGCGCCTGGCTGGCCGAGAGCAAGAAGCTCGACGCCGAGGGTTTCCTGGAGGACGTTGCCGGGCTGCTGGCCTCCAAGGACGAGCACGCCGCCGTCATCGCGGCCCGCGAGGCGTTCAACCGCAGCCTGTCCGGCCTGCTGGCGTTGTACGGCGAGTACGGCGTGTCCCCGAAATGGAACTTCAAGCGGGTGCAGAACGCCCAGCCCACCGAGATCAGCAAGGACGAGGCCTGGGAGCTGATCACCCAGAAGGGCTGCTACGAGGCTCCGGCCAAGTGGGCGGAGCACGCCGCGGCCGTGGCGACCCGGCTGCTGATCGCGATCGAGGAGAAGACGGCGTGAGCGAGCAGACCTGGATCCCCCGGCGCACTACCGGCCTCTACACCCGGCGCTCCGACACCGGAACGCTGATCGAGACCTATCACGACGCCTACGAGACCAACCACGTCGGTGCGTTCATCTGGTCCCAGTGCGGCGTCGGTCTGAACGTCGAGCAGATCGTGGAACGCACGGCCGAGAAGTACGACGCCCAGCCCGGCGAGGTGCGCGAGTCGGTCGTCGGCTTCCTCAACGAGTTGCAGGCGCGGGGATTCCTGCAGTGATCGGACGGTTGAGGTCTTTCTTCTCGCTGCTGGGCTGGTGGGACGTGCTCACCACGCCCGGCACCTCGCGGCTGCTCGGAGTCAACGGCCTGGTCGACGCTGCGGGCATGGGCTTGAGCGTCATCTGCCTGCCGTTCTACCTCGTGCAGGTGGCAGACCTCAGCAACGCGCAGCTGGCGGTGGTGCTCACCGCCGGCGGCGTCACCGAACTGCTGGCGGCGGTGCCGGCCGGTGCCCTCGCGGGCCGGTTCGGCCTGCGGACCTACTCGGTTTTCACCCGGGTGGGCCGCGCCGCAGGCTGCGCGGGGCTGGTCCTCACACACGACTTCTTCGGGCTGCTCGTGCTCTCCGTGGTGCTCGGCGCGCTGCGCGCGGGCAACAACGGCCTGATGCAGAGCCTCGTGGCGGCCGCGGTCGACGGCGACCGGACGAGCATGTTCGCCTCGATCCGGGCGCTGCGCAACGTCGGCTACCTGGTCTCGGGCAGCGTCGGGGCGGTACTGCTCAGCTCCGGGGCGGGCAGCGCGGTCGCCGCCGGCCTGCTGGTCAATGCGCTCACCTACGCCGTCGGGGCCGTGCTGGTGGCCCGGGTACCCGGCGATCCGGCAGCGCCCGAGGGCTCGACGGGCCTGGACTGGTCAGTGCTGCGGGACTTCGGCTACCTGGGGTTGATCGCCTGCTCCGCGGTCTTCTCCAGCTCGCTGCTGCTTCTCAGCGTGGCGCTGCCGCTGTGGGTGCTGCACATCGGCGGCGTGCCCAGGTGGACGGTGGGTGTCGTGGTGGTCATCAACACCGCGATGGTGATCCTGCTGCAGCACCGCGCCTCCCAGGGGGCCAAGACGCTTGCGGGCGGTCTGCGTTATCTGCGGATCTCGGTGGCGGGGTTTACCGCGATGGCCGCGCTCCTCTGCCTCTCCGTGGTGCACAGTGTCCTGCTGGCCACCACGGCCGTGCTGGTGGCGGGCGCCCTGCTGACCGTGGGCGAGATGTTCGAGGGTCCCGCCTGGTGGACCATCAGCTTCGAACTGGCTCCGCCCGAGCGGAACAAGCAGTACCTTGCCGCGTTCGACCTGAACATGGCCCTTGTCAACGTGGTCGGGCCGACCCTTTTCGTGGCGCTGGTCCAGGCCGACTGGCTGGGCTGGGCGGGCTACGCCCTGCTGATGCTCGCCGCGACGGCGGGGGCGCATGTGCTCGTCGCCCGCCAATCCCGGGCGGCTGCACCGACCGAGGCCGCCCGGACGGGAGCCGCCGCGTGACCCACGGGAGGGACCGGGAGGAGATGGACCAGGCGGGTACGGAGGCCGACGCGGTCCTGTGGACGCTGAACCTCGGTGTCGAGCGAACCGGATGGTGGACCTACGGCCTCGGGCGCAGCGGTATCGACAAGCGCCCGGTGGAGCACCGGGTCCAGGTGCGTCGTGACGGGCTGGTCGGGGATCTGATCGTCAACACCAAGGCCCACGGCGGCCCGGACAAGGCGGTCTACGCCTTCGCCTCGGAGGACGCCGCCTACTGGGCCGAGGAGCTGGGCCGGGAGATCGGGCCGGGCAACTTCGGAGAGAACTTCACACTGAGAGGCGTCGACGTCACCAACGCCGAGATCGGCGAGCAGTGGCGGATCGGCACCGCGGTGTTCGAGGTGATCCGCGCGCGGAAGCCCTGCCGGGTCTTCGCCGGGTTCTGGGACGTGCCGGACCTGATCCGGCGCTTCATCGACCACGGTGCACCCGGCGCCTACCTCCGGGTGCTCCAGGAGGGCGAGGTCGGCGCCGGCGACCCAGTGGAGATCATCAAGAGGCCGGGCCACGGCATCACGGTCAACCTGATGCTGCGTGCCCTCAACACGGAACCCGAGCTGCTTCCACGTCTGCTGGAGGCGCCGGAGATGCTGCCGAAGGCCCAGGGGAAGGCGCGGCGCTGGATCGCTGCCCAACAGGAGAAGAAGGAGCGAGCTGAAACATGAGCACCACCACGTCACCGCTGATCGACCCAGCTCGGCTGGCCGCGCTCGACTGGAGCGACATGGCCGTGCTGAACCCGCAGCTCGATCAGCTGCTGGAGGAGCTGGCGACGTCGCCGACCTGGCTGAACGACGCCTTCGATCACGCGCTGGCCGACCCGGAGCTGCTGGCCCAGAGCGAGCGGCTGCAGGAGCTCGACCGCGTCGTGCTGCTCAACGACAAGGCCAGCGGCGTCCGCATCCGCCTCCACGTCTTCCGTGAGCGCTTCTTCGACCGGCCGCACAACCACCGCTGGAGCTTCGGCACCCGCATCCTGTCGGGCAGCTACACGCACTACATCTTCGGCGACTACCCGGACCTGTCGCCCGAGACCGATGCCCGCGAGCTCGCCCCGGTGCTGGTCCGCGAGGAGGGGCCTGGCAAGGGCTACGTCATCCGGCACACCCTCCTGCACTCGGTCGGCGCCGTGCCCCAGACGACGTCCCTGATCGTGCGTGGTCCGGCCGAGAAGGACCGGTTCGTGGTGATGAACCGGGACACCGGCGAGGCCTGGTGGCAGTACGGCCGGCCGGTGGAGGACCCGGAGGAGGTTCGCAAGCGCCAGCTCGGCGCCGAGAAGGTCAACGAGATCCGGGAGCTCCTCAAGCGGCAGGGTGTCATCCGTTGAGCGACCACGCACCGGTAGACCTGGTCATCTTCGACTGTGACGGAGTCCTGGTCGACAGCGAGCGCATCGCCGTGCGGACGCACGTCGCGCTGGGCGCCGAGTACGGCTGGCCGATGACCGAAGGCGAGGTGATCGAGGAGTTCGTGGGTCGCTCCACGATGTCGATCGCCGAGAAGATCCGGGCCAAGCTCGGCCCGGAGACCGCCGAGGCCTGGGACGAGGAGTTCCGGCTGCGCCACCAGGTTGCCGTGGACCTGGAGCTGGAGGCCGTCGACGGCATCGTCGAGGCGCTCGACACCATCGGCGTCCCGCACTGTGTGGCGTCCAGCGGCAGCCATGAGAAGATGCGGCATACCCTCGGGCGAACCGGCCTTTACGGGCGCTTCGAGGGACGGATCTTCAGTGCCACCGAGGTCGCCCGCGGCAAGCCGGCGCCCGACCTGTTCCTCCACGCCGCGGCGCGGATGGGCGTCGGTCCGGGCGGATGCGCGGTCGTTGAGGACAGTCGGCCCGGCGTCCGGGCGGCCCGGGCGGCGGGCATGCGCGCCTTCGGCTACGCGGGCGGTGTCACGCCCGCCGAGTGGCTGGAGGGGCCGGACACGGTGGTCTTCACCGACATGCGCGCCCTGCCGTCGCTGCTCGGATTTCCGGTCGCCCTTCACCACAGCTGAGGAGAGTGGACATGGCTCTGGAGATCGAGCGGAAGTTCCTCGTCGAGGGTGATCAGGCACCCCTCGGGGGCGAGCCTCAGTTCATCGCGCAGGGTTATCTGACCGGAGTCGGCGACAGCACCGAGGTCCGTCTGCGGCGGCTGGACGGGACGCACGTGCTGGGCCTGAAGCGGGGCTCAGGCCTGGTGCGCACCGAGCTCGAGACAGTTGTCAGCGCGGAGAACTTCGCCGCGCTGTGGCCGGCGACCGAGGGTGCTCGCGTGGTCAAGCACCGGTACGCCGTACCGGTGCGCGAGTTCATCGCCCATGTGGACGTCTACGCGGATGCGCTCGCGGGACTGCGGACCGTCGAGGTCGAGTTCGCCTCCGAGGACGAGGCGCAATCGTTTCAGCCACCCGCTTGGTTTGGACGGGAGGTCACCGGATCGCGGGCACTTCGCAATCAGAGCCTCGCCGTGAATGGGCTGCCCGAGGATCTGTCCCTACCAGCCAGTAACAAATGAATGGCTGGATGTTGTCGATTCGTCAGCTCGTGAACGCTTCTCATATGCTGGGATAACGGAAGGTATTGCCTTGCATCCGGGCCCGCAGATGGGCGGGCCCGGATCGTGGGGGCGAAAGACGTGGGCCGCTGCCGAACGACCATTCGGTGGCATGCTCATGCTCCACGACTCTCTTGATCAGCGCTGGGCGGAATGCAGGCCGGATGCGGAGTTGGAAACCGGGCGGATCTGATCCGGCGCTGTGCCGAACCGGTCGGCTCGGCGGGGTCAGGAGGCGTTCGGCGGCGCGGACGGATCGTCGCCACGCGCGCGCCCGCCGTCGGTGCACTCGCCCGCCAGCGCCAGACGGAAGCCGAGTTGCAGCCGGTTGGCGGCGCCCAGGTCCTGCTTGATGCGCTGAATGTGCCCCTGGAGCGAGCGCGAGCTGATGCCGAGGCGCCGGGCGATGGCGGCGTCGGAGTGGCCGTGCACCAGGAGCAGCTTGATGGACGACCGCAGGTCGGGTAGGACCTCGGTGGCCGCCCGTGCGGCGTGGCTGGGAACGAAGGGGTATTCGGCGGCCCGGTCCCAGGCTCGGGAGAAAACGTCGACGAGGAATCCGACGAGGGCCGGGTGGGTGATTTTCAGGGCCCGGGTCCGGTCGGCCGCCGACGGAATGAAGGCGACTCGCTGGTCGAATATCATGAGACGCTCGAAGAATTCGCTCAGGGTGCGGACCTCGGCGCCTATTTCGGTCGCCGACCGGACGTATTCCTTGGTCGCCTCGTCGAATCGTGCGGTGTGCTGGTACAGCGTACGCATCTGAACGCCGGACGCCACCTTCTGTCTTATTTGGGCGAGCGCCTCGGAAAGCGTTTTCGGGGGCCGTGGGCCGTCCGGCTGGGCAGTCAGGATTTCTATTCGGGCGGAATTCACCTCTGCATTGATCGCGGCCGATATGTTCGCCAGGCCGACGAGCTCCTCGCCCCAGGGGGCTGCGGGTTCGTCGGCCGGTGCGCTGCTGCCGACCGTCCGCGTGAGCACGCGGGTCAGGGCGTCGACGTTCTCGGCCGCCAGGGATGTGGTCTCTCGAAGCGAGGTGAGCAGCTCCTCGACCGTCGGGATGTCCGCAACCTGCGGCTGAACCTGCGGAAAAGCGTCGCCATTGTGCGGGCATGCGGGCGCGGTGGCATTCGGGGCAGCGGCGTGGTAGAGCCGCCCAGGTCGATGACAAGGGCAAGATGTCTGCTTTGCAACATTCTTGGCCATGGCAGATCCTTCATCTCTCGGTCGTGCAAGATCCTGAGCCGTTTCGTGGGTTGGCCACGGTTCGGGCCTCAGAAATACTATTCGTTGCCAGAGTATATCCTTCGATATTCGAGCAACCAGAGGTATTTCGACCTCGCTGTGCATTGGAGCAAGCAATGACTGTTGTTGGCGACGTCGCTGGGAATTGCCTGGGCAAGGGCGTTATCGCGGCCGTGGCCGTGATTACCGGTCTCGGCCTGGCGCTCGTGGCGGCCGGCACGGTCGACCGTCCGGCCCACACGAGCAGGGTCGCGGACGTGGGCTGGAACTCGGCCACCGCGTCGCAGTCCTGAAACGGACCCGCTGAGGGCTGATGGATAGCAGCAACTCAGGTATTTGTAAAGGGATCTGACATGGAAACACCGAACCCGGTCCTGCACATCGGTTTCGACCCACGCCCCGTCGGCGCGCTGCACCGGGCAGGTGCGCAGGTGACTTGCGTCGTGCCAGCCAAGGATGCGCCAGCGGTACGGGCAGCCGGTGCCGAGGCCGTCGTGGTCGCGGACCCGGGCAGCGTCGAGGACATCTTGGGTGGCCTCGCCCACAACGCCCTCAGCCCTTCAAGCTTCGGCGCGATCTGCAGCGCCAACGAGTTCTACCTTGTGCAGGCGGCCGCCGTCGCCGAGGTCGGCGGGGTGCTCGGCGCCGGCTCCCGGCTCACCCTGGCCATGCGGGACAAGTTCGTCCAGAAGGAGCTGCTTCGTCGGGCGGGTGTGCGGACCGCGGGCTTCGCGCTGGTCGAGAGCCTCGAGCGGCTGGACGTCACGACGGTCGCGTTCCCGCAGGTGCTCAAGCCGTTGAACGGCGCGGGCGCCATGCACACGGTCGTCGTGCGGGACGAGGAGTCGTTCCGCGAGGCCGCGGAGGCGGCCCGGGCGGTCTGCGACGGCCCCTGGCTTCTGGAGGAGTTCGTCCCCGGCGAGGAGTTCTTCGTCGACGGCGTGGTCCGCGGCGGCGAGTTGCTCGCCTTCTCGCTCTCGCGGTACTTCCAGAACCTGATCGAGTGCCACGGCGGCGGCTCGGTCTCCTACCAGACGCTACCGGAGGACGAGGCCCCCGAGCTCTACCGGGAGTCGCGCGCACTGGCCGAGGCCGCGTTCAAGGCCCTGGGGTTCGAGGACGGCGTCTTCCATCTCGAGGTCTTCTGGGACGGCAGCGAGGTCGTCTTCGGCGAGTGCGCCGCCCGGGTCGGCGGCGGTCGCGCGGACCGGGTCTTCGAGCTCACCTTCGGGGTGAACCTCCACGACGAGTGGGCGCTGGCGGCGCTCGGCCTGCCGTCCGGCATCCAGGGCGAGCTCGCGCGTTCCGCGGAGAGCTACGGTGGCCTCAATCTCCAGTGCCCGCAGGGCGCGGTGGTGTCGGTCCCGACCATGGAGGAGACACTGACCCGTCCAGGCGTCGTGGAGGCCGACATCTACGTCGCGCCCGGCGGTGTCACGCCGGACTTCCACTCCGCCAGCCACATGCGCGCCGGCCAGGCCGTCCTGCGCGGCGCGGACACCCGGGAGGTTGCCGAGTGCATAGCCGGCCTGGGCGAATGGTTCCATGCCGCCGTGGAGGTCGTCCCCGCCGCCGACTGATCCGGGACGACGCCAACCGCACGCGCGGCCGGGCCGACCGGGAACGGCCGGGCGGCTGCGGGCCGTACCGGCTGCCGCCGGACTCGATCCTTCCTGCCCGCGGTCGCCGGGTGGGCCCTCGACCACCGCGCTACCGCGTCCACCGGAGTGGGAGGCCGCTCTTGATGTCCTGGCGACGTGTCCGGATCCTCTTCGTACGGGTGGCCCGCGGGCTGCTCACGTTGCTCATGGGCGTGGTGGGCCTGCTCATCACCTGCCTGGCGGCCGAGCGGGGGCCGCGCCGGAGAGACGGTCGGGGCCCGGAAACCACCGTTCCGCCGCCCACCGGCCGGTGATGCACCACGTCCGCCTGCCTCCCACCGGGGCATCCCCGAGGCTACGCTCCGCCACCGCGTCAGCACGTCGTCACCGGGGTTCGCCAGGCCGACGAGGTAGGCGGACGAGGACGCGGGCGAGCGATCGGCCGTTGAGGAAGGAAAGGAACGGAATCAGGCAATGCGAGGGAGCGGAGAGGCGTTGAACAACGCTGAGCAACGAGCCGGGAGAGCCGGTGCGGAGGTTACGCAGCCGCGGACCCGGCCGAGCAGCAGCGAGCGGCCGCTGGCCGAGGTGTACGACACCGCGCTGCTGGATCTCGACGGTGTGGTGTACGCGGGTGGCCACGCCATCTCGTACGCCGTCGAGTCCCTGGACGCAGCGCGCCGCGACGGCATGCACCTCGCGTATGTCACCAACAACGCGTCGCGCACGCCGCAGGCTGTTGCGGAGCACCTCACGGCACTCGGCGTGCCGGCCGCGGCCAAGGACGTGATCACTTCGGCGCAGGCGGTCGCGCGGCTGATCGCCGATCAGGTCCCGCCGGGCGCCCGCGTGCTCGTGGTCGGCGGGGAGGGTCTGCTGGCCGCGCTGCGGGAGCACGGGTTGGTGCCGGTCGACTGCGCCGACGACGATCCGGCGGCCGTGGTGCAGGGTTACGGCGGAATGGAACTGGCCTGGGGACGGCTCGCGGAGGCGGCGTACGCGGTTGCGCGTGGCGTGCCGTGGTTCGCGTCCAACACGGACCTGACCATCCCCAGTGGGCGCGGCATCGCGCCAGGCAACGGCGCCGCCGTGGAGGTGGTACGGATCGCGTCCGGCGGCCGTCCGCAGGTGGCAGGGAAGCCGCAGCCGCCGATGCACCGAGAGACGATCCTGCGGACCGGGGCACGTCGACCACTGGTGGTCGGCGACCGGCTCGACACCGACATCGAGGGCGCGCACGCCGTCGACGTCGACTCGCTGCTCGTCCTGACCGGGGTCACGACGCCCGCGCAACTCCTTGCGGCAAAGCCCGAGCACCGGCCTACGTACGTCGCCGCAGACCTGCGCGGGCTGCTCGCCGCGCAGCCGAAGGTCGAGGTGGGTGGTGGCGGCTTCCACTGCGGGGGCTGGACGGCCGCAGCCGAAGGCGAGGAGCTGCGCCTCGAGGGGCGGGGGGACGCCTGCGACGGGCTGCGAGCGCTGTGCGCGGCGGCCTGGACGGCGGCCGGGGACGGGGTCTGCGAGCAGCTCGACGCGGAGAAGGCGCTGAGCCGGCTCGGGCCGGTTTGGGAGCGATCGGCCGCCATCGCCCTGGCAAGGCAGCATTGATCGTGCGACGTGATCACCGTCATCGGGCCACCTCGCTGGCCTCAATCGGTCAGCCTCGGTGCGCTCACCAGCCGATGGCCCTGAGCTTGTACCGGGGGGCAGCGCCTTCCGCTCTGGTGAGGCGTTTCGGGGTGAGGTGGCCGAGGGAGTTTCCCTCGGCCACCGCAGGGCCGAGCGCCGGGGTCGCAGGTCGGCGCAGGCCCGCTTCGATGACGGCTGGCCGGGGACGAGCAACAGGCAGTGACAGGTGCGTTCGCCCGGTGGCTGAACTCCCTGACCGGGCCGACCCAGATCCTGGTGCCCGCCCGCCGAGGTTGGCACCACGGTGGCCTGCCGACAGGAGCTCGGCACCGCGCTGCTGGCCGCTCTCCCGTGCCTCAGCGGCGGTTGAGCGCCGTAGTTGGCCGGACGGGCCAACTACGGCGCTCAGTTACACCTCGTGTGACTGAGCGGCCGAATTGCCCCCGGGCGACCCAGTTGGCCCGACTGAACGTGTGGCCGCGCCCAGGGGCGGTCCGGCGCTTCTGCTTCTGCGGCTAAGTGGCCCCTGACCAGCAAAAACGCCCTCCGCTGGGGAGGGCGTTCCAGGGTGCCCCCGGCAGGACTCGAACCTGCGGCCAAGTGCTTAGAAGGCACCTGCTCTATCCACTGAGCTACGGGGGCCGGGCTGTGGCCGCGGCGGCTCTTCCGGCCCCGGCGCCTGCGGTTCCGGCCGGGCGGGGCCGGGGTACTGGCGGGCTCGGCGGTTCCGTGACCTTGCCGGGGACAAGGATAGAGCGCTGCGGACCTCATACCGGTTGCTTCACCTCCGTGACACGTTGTGGAGGTTCCGTGAAGCGATCCGATAATCGCAGGCCAGTCCGAATCGCGCATCGCTTTTTACGCCCTGAGCAACGGGTGTTGTGTAGTCGTTATGCCTGCGCCCCACGGGCCCCCTCCGTCACAGTGGCATCAGCCGGGTGGGGCGAACCGGGCGGACAGGTGTCGAATGCACTTCAAAAATGCGGAGAAATTGGGCATTCTTCGCGTGTGGCGATCTTGGACGTACGGCCCGAGCTGCTCGACGCGCTGGCGGTGTTGCGTGACCGCGTGGACGCCGCGCGCTTTCCGCTGCCGCTCCCCGGTGCGTCGCGGGCCCGTCGGACGCGGCAGGAGATGCTCGCCCAATTGGACGACTACCTCATGCCCCGCCTGCGGTCGCCCGACGCGCCGCTGCTCGCCGTGGTGGGGGGCTCCACCGGGGCCGGCAAGTCGACCCTGGTGAACTCGCTCGTCGGCCGCCGTGTGAGCGAGGCCGGGGTGCTGCGGCCCACGACCCGCACCCCCGTACTCGTCTGCCACCCGCGCGACGAGGAGTGGTTCGCCGATCGGCGCGTCCTGCCGGGGCTGGTGCGCGAGCCGATGTGGCTCCGGCCGATCGGGCGGGACGTCATCGGGCTGGAGGCGATCGGGCGCGAGCCCCCGGGGCGGGATGCGGGCGGGCGGGGTGGCGGGGTGGGGGACGCGGCGGACCTGCGGTTGCGGCTCGCGGCGTCCGAGGCGCTGCCGCCCGGGCTCGCGCTGCTCGACGCGCCCGACATCGACTCGCTCGTCAGCGCCAACCGGGATCTCGCCGCCCAGCTCATCTGCGCCGCCGACATCTGGATCCTGGTCACCACGGCCGCCCGTTACGCCGACGCGCTCCCCTGGAACCTGCTGCGCTCGGCGAGGGAGTACGACGTCACCCTCGGCACCGTCCTCGACCGCGTACCGCACCAGATCGCGGGCGAGGTGGCCCACCGCTACGGAGCTCTGCTCACCCGTGCGGGGCTCGGCGACGTACCGCGGTTCACCGTTCCCGAACTGCCGGAGTCCGCCGACGGCGGCGGGCTGCTCCCGCAGACCGCGGTGGCCGAGCTGCGCGCCTGGCTCTGCCACTGCTCCCAGGATCCGGCCGCCCGGCACATCGCGGCCCGGCGCACCCTCAACGGCGTGCTCGACTCGCTGGGCACCCGGGTGCCCGCGCTCGCCGGGGCCTCCGCTGTCCAGCACGCCGCCGTGGTACGGCTCTCGGCGCTGGTGGCCGACGCCTACGCCGCCGCGGCCGAACGGGTGGAGACGGCGGTTCGCGCCGGCGAGGTGCTCGCGGGCGAGGCGCTCGCACGGTGGCGTGCCTACCCCGCGTGCGGCCCGGAGTCCCTGCAACGCGCCCTCGCCGACGGGCTGGCCGCCCTGCTGTCCACCGCCGTCGTCGACGCGGACGACCGCGTGGCCGCGAGCTGGCGCATGGACCGCGCCGGTGCGGCACTCCTGGCCGACCGGCCACGCCTGCTCACCGCACGGCAGGGCGGCCCGGCCGGGGTGAACGAACGCGTCACCGAAACGGTTCGCCGCTGGCGCACCGCTCTCGTGGACCTCGCCTACGAGGAGGTCCGCTTCGCCCGTGACGGCGAGCGCCCCCCGGCCGACCCCGAGGACGTCGCCGCGCTGCTGGGCACCGCCCTGCTCGGAGGGCGCCACGGCGCCCGCGCGGGCGAACGGCTCGCCGACATGCTCGGCGCCCAGGCAGTGCTGCGCATGAGCGACCGGGCGCGTGACGATCTGCGCGCCGCGGCCGACGACGCCCTGAGCGCCGAACGCGACCGCCGGCTCGCACCGCTCGACTCTCTCGACGTGGCCCCGCAGCAGCAGGCCGCGCTGATCGCCGGATACTCCCTGCTGCGGAAGGTGAGGTGACCGCGGTGAGCACATCGGCCGGACGCATGGCCGGATCCATCGCAGGCCCCATCCCCGGACCCCTCCCCGGGCCGGACGGGAGCGGCTCGGGGAGCGATTTCGGCTCCGGGACCGACCTCGGCTTCGCCGACGCGTGGGACGGCCGCGACGGCCGCAACGGCCACGCGGGCCTCGGCCAGGTGGAGCGACGCGTGGAGGCCCTGCGTGAGCTGCTCGTTCTGTCGCGTTCGCGCATCGACGCCGAGGTACTGGCCGACGCCGCCATGCTCCTCGACCGGGTCGCCGAACGACGGGCGCTCTCCTTGGACCACACGGTCGTCGCGCTCGCCGGGGCGACGGGCAGCGGCAAGTCGTCCCTGTTCAACGCCTTGGCGGGACTCGAACTCTCCGAGGCGGGCGTGCGGCGGCCGACCACCGCGTCGCCGGTCGCCTGTGCGTGGGACCTTCCTGCCGCCACCGGGCTGCTGGACCGGCTGGGCATCGCCGGGCACGCCCGGTTCGCACGCCGGAGCCTGCTCGACGAGGCGCCCGAGCGCCCTGCCGGAAGCGCGACCGGAGCCCGAGCCGGAGCGGTGGCCGGGTCCGACGGCGCCCCCGCGGGCATCCGCCCCGAGCACCTCGCCGGACCTGAGCGCCTCGACCATCTCGGCCACCGCGATCGTCTCGGCCACCTCGACCATCTCGTGCTTCTCGACCTCCCGGACCACGACTCCGCCGCGTCCGGGCACCGCGCACAGGTCGACCGGCTCCTGGAACTGGTCGACGTCGTGGTGTGGGTGGTGGATCCGGAGAAGTACGCGGACGCCGTGCTGCACGAGCGCTACCTGCGCCCGATGGCCAAGCACGCCGACGTGATGCTCGTCGTCCTGAACCAGGTCGACCGGCTGCCCGCCGAGGCCGCCGAGCAGGTGCTGGACGACCTGCGCGGACTGCTCGACGAGGACGGGATCGCGGTCGGGGAACACGGGGAGGCCGGTGCCGTGGTCCTGGCGGCCTCCGCGCTCACCGGCGAGGGCGTCGACGAGTTGCGCGCCCTGATCGGCCAGATCACCGCCGAACGTACCGCGGCGGTCCGGCGGCTCACGGCGGATCTGGACCGCGTGACGGCACGGCTGCGCTCCGCCTACATCGGGGACGGCACGGCGGGACCGACCGATCCGGCCCGTGGGCGGTTCGCGGCCCGGCTGGCCGAGGCGGTCGGCGCGAAGGCAGCCGGACGGATGGCGGAACGCGAATGGTCGGCCGCCGCCGAACGCGCCTGCGGCGTGCGCTGGAACCGGCTCGGCCGAAGCCGCCCGGGTCCCCAGCGGGGCGGCCGGGGGACATTCCCGGGTGGCGGTCCCGACCGGCGGATGACCGACTCGCGCCGCCGCACCACCGCGTGCGCCGCCGCCCGCCCGGTGATGGACGAAGCGGTACGCATGGTTGCCGCAGCTGCCGCCGACGGCCTGCCCGCGCCCTGGGCCGAGGCGGTACGGGACGCGGCGCGGCAGGGGGCGCGGGGGCTTCCGGAGGCGCTGGACGCGGTCGCGGTCCGGGCGCGGGAGAACGGGGCGCCGCGTCCGCGGTGGTGGTCGGTGGCGACCGTGCTCCAGTGGCTGCTGATGATGCTCGCGGTCGGGAGCATGCCGGTGCTGGGTGCGGCGGTCGGGGGTGTCGTCCGCCTTCCGCTGTGGGGCCCCGCGGTGCTCGTCGGCGTCGGATTCGCCGGCGGCCCGGTGCTGGCCTGGGTGTGCCGGGCAGGGAGCCGTGGGCCCGCCCGGCGCCACGGCCGGACCGTGGAACGCCGCCTGCGGGACGCGGCCGCCGAATGCGGCCGCGTCCACGTACTGGAACCGGTGGCGGCGGAACTGCTGAGGTACCGGGAGGTGCGGGAGCGGTACGCGGTGGCGGCCGGCGGGTGACCGGCGCCTGTCGGCACCGGCGACTGCGATATCGGCGTCACCGCTGTGGAATCGATTCCGGCCATTCAGGCCATTCAGGCCATTCAGGCCACTCCGGCCGCTGAAGAGTCGGCGCTGTTCCCTCTCAATCACCCGCAAGAGTGGGCGAGTTGTCCACAGGCGCGGCCTGATCCACAGATTTCGACTGCTTTTCCCGCGATGGTGCCGGATCGGCGCACGCTGTTCCTCGACCGAGAAGCGCGCCGGGAGTTCCGGGGCTCCGGGGGCTCACGAGGGGCTCCCGGTAGGTGCTTGAGGGAGGACAGAGCCATGAGCGACACGCTGGTGACCGTGGTGGGCAATGTGGCGACGCGGCCGGAGATGAAGCAGTCCTCGATGGGCGTGCCGTACGTCCGGTTCCGGCTGGCGTCCACGGAACGGCGCTTCGACCGCGCCGAGGACCGATGGACCGACGGGCGGACCAGTTTCTACACGGTCTGGGCCTGGCGTGCCCTGGGGGAGAACGTCGCGGCCTCCGTCGGCATCGGCGAACCTGTCGTCGTGCACGGGAAGTTGCGCGTCGTCGAGCGGGAGGAGAAGGGCCAGACGTTCGTGAGCGTCGCGATCGACGCGGCGTCCATCGGGCACGACATGACCCGGGGGACGTCGGCGTTCCGGCGGATGGCCAAGGCCCGGTCGGATCTGGCCGAACCGCCGGCTGACCTCGAACCCTCGCGCTCGTCGCCCTCATCGGGCAAGGCGGCCGATTCCGGCCCGCCCGCGCGGCCTTCCCGGTCTCGCCGGTCTCCCCTGTCCGCGTCCCCCCTGCCTGCGGAGGACGTCTCACGGCACGCCGCCGACCACGCCGAAGAAGAAGAGGGTGAACTCGTACCGTCCTGACGGGACTTGGCACTTGGCCTCGGGTGTGGCCCCCGGCTGGCCCGCCTGGGGCCGCCAGGGACCGTGGCTTGTTCCCGCCAGGACCCGCGGCCTGTTCCCAGCCTGCTTCCGCCAGTCCTGGTTCCCCTCAGTCCCTGTGTCCGTCTGTGTTCGTCAGGCTTTGCGCGGGACCTCGACTGCCTTGCCGGTCCGACTGCGCCGGGAGTGCCGGGGTTGCCCCGGTCGCGCCGGTTCTTCCTGGAGGTCGGACTACTGATTTATCGATAATTCCTTGAGTACACGTGATTTTGATAACGATTCAGATTCGAATGTGCTCTCGGCTGGGAAACGTGGGTGCCGAGTGGCGACTGATTCCTAGGATCCGTGAAGTAGCCACGGGGGATCGGATCTTTGCTGGCGAGACGCCCCTCAGACCCGTCTCGCCCGGAGGGGAAATCCATGTTGACTCTTGGGAGGCGGGGTACCACCCGCCTTGCCGCCGCGTTCCTGGCCTCGGGCCTGGCCGTGGCGGGTGCGGTGGCCGGCGCCGCTACGGCCTTCGCGGACGAGACCCCGGCTGCGGGCGGTGCGACCGCCGTCCTCAACGGGATCGAGCAGGACAAGGCCGACGCTGCGGTCGTGCGTGACGCCGACGGCGGGACCCGCGAGGTCCTGGCCGGCCTGTTCAGCATGACCGTCGGTGCCGGCGGCAGCATCCAGACCTACTGCATCGACTTCAAGCGGCACACGATCAACAACGCCACGTACCACGAGGTGCCGTGGAGCGAGTCGACCCTCCACGGCAACCCCGCCGCGGGCAAGATCAACTGGATCCTGCAGAACTCCTACCCGCAGCAGAACAACCTTGAGGCCCTGGCCAAGGAGGCGCAGGCGGACACCCTCAACCCGAAGGAGGCCGCGGCCGGCACCCAGGTCGCGATCTGGCGCCTCTCCGACGGGGTCGACGTCCACGCGAAGGACGCCAACGCCGAGAAGCTCGCCGACTACCTGCAGAGCCACGCCACGGAGGTGACCGAGCCGAAGGCGTCGCTCACCGTCACCCCGCCCGCCGTGTCAGGCAAGAGCGGCGGCCTTCTCGGTCCGGTGACCGTGCACACCAACGGCGCCGGAGGCGCTGCTCAGGTGTCGCTCTCCGCGCAGAGCGCGGGCAGCGGCGTGAAGATCGTCAACAAGGCGGGCAAGCCGGTCACCACCGCGGCCGACGGCTCTCAGCTCTACTTCGACGTGCCGGCGGGCACCCCCGACGGCAGCGCGACGCTCAACGTGCAGCTGACCACGCCTGTCGCGATCGGCCGGGCGTTCGCCGGGTCCATGAACAACGAGCCGAGCCAGACGCAGATCCTGGCCAGCTCCAGCGACAGCAGCGTCGCCGCCCAGGCCACCGCGACGTGGGCGAAGAAGGGCGCGATACCCGCGGTCTCGGCGATGGTCGACTGCGCCAAGAGCGGCGTGGACGTGACCGCCGGGAACAAGGGCGACGAGGCGTTCACCTTCCAGCTCGCGGGCAAGTCGTACACCGTCGCGCCCGGCAAGTCGGAGACGATCACCGTCCCGGTGCAGGAGGGCCAGCACTACAAGATCACGATCACCGGTCCGAAGGGCTTCGAGAAGACCTTCAGCGGTGTCCTGAACTGCAAGACGGCGGGCAGCGGCGGCAGCACGCCCACCCCGGCTCCGAGCCCCGCATCGGCCGGCGGCTCGACCACCGGCGGCGGCAACCTCGCCGAGACCGGGAGCAGCAACGCGACGCCTGTCATCGCGGGTGTGGCCGTCGCTCTGGTCGTGGTCGGCGGCGGTACCGTCTTCTTCCTGCGCAAGCGGAAGTCGGCCGGCGCGGGCCAGTGACGGGCCGATAGCGCGGTTCACGCGCTGACCCTGAAACGGACCGGGCCCCGGCACACCACACGGTGAGCCGGGGCCCGGCGCAGTTTTGATCGAACCCCGGCAGGTCGGCCCCGGCGCAGAACGCCCGGCCGGTCCCGGTGACCGACCGCGTGCACCGCCGGGTCCGCCGTGCCACCCGGCCGCGCTGTGCCCGCGCCCTGCCGGGCCGGGCACCGCACCACCCACCACGATCGCCCGCACCAGCCCCAGCAGCCCCACAGCGGGCACCAGCGCACCAGCTCCACCAGCCCACCAGCGGCAGCCGCACCAACTGCACCGACGGCACCAGCGCACCAGCGGCACCAGCCGCATCAGCGGCACCAACCTGCAGCCGCACCGAGGGCACCAGTTAGAACCACTGGCACCAACTGCACCGACCGCACCAGCCGCACCAGCCGCACTAGCGGCACTAGCCGCACCAGCGGCACCGGGCACCCACCGGCATCACCCGTTCCCCCGTGCCGGTACCAGCCGCGCCGTGCCGACGCCCGCCCGGCACCACCATCCCCGGTGTCCACTGAAGCCTGCTCCCGGGGGACGCCTCTTCCCCGGTGTCTACTGAAGCCTGTC
>CAYNNX010000013.1:0-21737 GCA_964398515.1 uncultured Streptantibioticus sp.
GCGAGCGGATCGTGGAGCAGGCCAGGTACTGGGACCGCGCGACCGCGGGCGTGGTGCTGGCCCGGATCGGCCCGCACCCGGATCCGCGCTTCTTCACCCCCGCCGAAGTCGCCGTGGCCCGCCCGCTGCTGACCCATCTGCTGGCTCTGGAGGACGACGACCGCCGCTACCGGGTACCGGTGCTGGAGATGATCGACCAGCGGCTCGCCGAGGGGCAGATCGACGGCTGGCGCTACGCGGACATGCCCGAGGACGGCCAGGCGTGGCGGGATTCGCTCGCCGGGCTGGACGAGGACGCCCGGCTGCGCCACGACGGCCGCGGCTTCGGCGCGATCGGCTTCGGCGACCGGCACCGGCTGCTGCGGCACGTCCAGGACCTCGGCGCGAACCGCTGGTACGGCATGCCGGCCGGGCACGTGTGGACGCTGTGGACCCGCTACGCGTGCACGGCCTACTACGCGCACCCCTACGCCTGGGACGAGACGGGCTTCGGCGGGCCGGCGTACCCGCGCGGCTACCTGCGGCTGGGCGTGGGCCTGCGCGAGCCGTGGGAGGAGCCGCGGTGAACGCCCTTACTCCGCACGGCGGTTGGTGGCGCCCGGCGGCCGGGACGCTGTGGGAGAGCGCGCGGCCGCAGGGCGATGTGCGCAGGCGAAACGCCTCGGCCTGGCTGCTGCCCGACGGCGATCGCCGCTTCGACCCCCGACTGCTGGAGTCCATGCGGCGGTTCGACGACGGCGACGAGGTCGACATCGTGGTGATCGGCTGCGGGGCGGGCGGCGCCACCGTCACCCAGCGGCTCGCCCACGCCGGCTGGCGGGTGGTCTGCCTGGAGGCGGGCCCGTTCTGGGACATCGAGCACGACTGGGTCAGCGACGAGGCCGGCTCGCACCACCTGTACTGGAACGAGCCGCGGGTGATCGGCGGAGCGGATCCGGTGCCGCTGGGCGCCAACAACTCCGGCCGCGGTGTGGGCGGTTCCATGGTCCACTTCGCCGGTTTCGCTCCGCGGTTCCACCCCTCCGACTTCCGCACCTGGAGCGAGGACGGCGTCGGCGCCGACTGGCCCATCTCCTACCAGGACCTCAAGCCGTTCTACGTGCGGATCGAGCGCGAGCTGCCGGTGTCGGGGCAGTACTGGCCGTGGGGCGACCCCCATCCGCACCCGCACCCGCCGCACCCGGTCGGCGGCAACGGAGAGGTGATGCTGCGCGGTTGCGCCCGACTGGGCATCGAGGCGCGGGTCGGTCCGGTCGCCATCACCAACGGCCGCTTCGGCAACCGGCCGCACTGCATCTACCGGGGCTTCTGCCTGCAGGGCTGCAAGGTCAACGCCAAGGCGTCGCCGCTGATCACCCATGTCCCCGACGCCCTCGCGCACGGCGCCGAGATCCGCCCGCACGCCATGGCGAGCCGCATCGAGACCGATGAGCGGGGCCGCTACGTCACGGGCGTGCGCTACTTCCTGCACGGCCGCGAACACTTCCAGCGCGCCCGGATGGTCGCCGTCGCCGGCTACTCCATCGAGACCCCCCGCCTGCTGCTCAACTCCGGTCTGTGCAACGAGTACGACCAGGTCGGCCGGTACGTGATGGTGCAGGGCGCGCCGCAGACCGCGGGCCGCTTCGCCGAAGAGATCCGCATGTACAAGGCGCCGCCGCCGGAGACGAGCACCGAGGCGTTCTACGAGACCGACCCGGCCAGGCCCTACCGCCGCGGCTTCTCGATCCAGACCGTCTCGCCGCTGCCGATCACCTGGGCCGAACACGTCGCGGCCCAGGGCCACTGGGGGCCCGATCTGCGCCGCTACATGGCGGACTACACGCACTGGGCGACGCTCGGCGCACTGTGCGAGTTCCTGCCGCAGCCGGACAACCGGGTCACCCTCGCCGAGGAGACCGACCGCCACGGGCTGCCGGTCGCCCACTTCAGCCACAGCCGCTGCGCCAACGACGCGCGGCTGACGGCCGCGTCCCGCCAGGTGATGGAGGACATCCTGCGGGCCGCGGGCGCCACCGAGGTGATGACCATCGAACGGTACGCCCATCTCGTGGGCGGCTGCCGGATGTCGCGGACCCCGCGGACCGGAGTCGTCGACGCGAACCTGCGGACCCATGCGCTGCCCAATCTGTTCGTCACCGACGGCAGCGTCCTGCCCACGCAGGGCAGCGCCAACCCGGCACTGACGATCATGGCGCTGGCCGACCGCGCCGCCCGGCATCTGATCGCCGGAGCACGCGGCGGTGTCCGGGCACCGTAAGTCCGGCCACCTCAGGGAGGAGCGAGCGATGCACAGCACGCACGGCACCGGGAGCACCGACGGAGCGGCACGGCTGCACCGGCTCGACGGCCATCTGCGCTCGGACCCCGAGGGCGCCCCCGCGGTCGAGCGCCTGGAGGCGTCGGCGTACACGGTGCCCACCGACGTGCCCGAGGCGGACGGGACCTTCGCCTGGGACTCCACCACGGTGGTCGTCGTGCGCGCCTACAGCGACGGCGTCACGGGCCTGGGCTGGACCTATGCGCCCGGCACGGCGAGCACGGTCGTCTACGAACTGCTGGCCGGGGAGGTGGTCGGCCGGGGCGTGCTGGACGTGCCGGCCGCGCACGAGGCGATGTGCCGGGCGGTCCGCAACGCCGGGCGCCCCGGTCTGGTGTCCTGCGCGCTCTCGGCGGTGGACCTGGCGCTGTGGGACCTCAAGGCACGCCTGCTCGAACTGCCGCTGGCCCGGCTGATCGGCGCCGTCCACGACGACGTTCCGGTCTACGGCAGCGGCGGCTTCACCACGTACCCGGACATCCACATGGCGACGCAGCTGGAGGGCTGGGTGCGCGGCCACGGGATCGGCCGGGTGAAGATCAAGATCGGCCAGGACCGGGGTGCCGCGCCCGAACGCGACCTGGCCCGCGCCCGGCACGCCCGGGAGATGATCGGACCGGACGCCGAACTGTTCGTCGACGCCAATGGCGCCTACTCGCGCAAGCAGGCGGTGCGCGTCGGTCGGGCGATGGCCGAGTACGCGGTCACCTGGTTCGAGGAGCCGGTCTCCTCCGACGACCTGGCGGGGCTGCGGCTGGTGCGCGACGCGCTCGACTGCGACGTGGCGGCCGGCGAATACGGCTACGACCTGCCGTACTTCACCCGGATGACCGGCGCCGAAGCGGTCGACTGCCTCCAGGTCGACGTCACCCGCTGCGGCGGTGTCACCGAGTGGCTGCGGGTGGCGGCGCTGGCCCGGGCGCAGGGCCTGGACGTCTCGGCCCACTGCGCGCCGCACGCCCACGCCCACGTGGCCGCCTGCGTGCCCAACACACGCCACATGGAGTGGTTCCACGACCACGTACGGATCGAGTCCCTGCTGTTCGACGGGGTCCTGGACCCCACCGGCGGCGCCGTGCGCCCGGGCGCCTCCGGCGAGCCCGGCCACGGTCTGCGGCTGCGTGAGGCGGATGCGGAGGAGTACCGCGTGGTGTGACGCGGGCGCGTCAGACCGCTCCCGCAACGGCCCGGCCGCACCCTCCGGGTCACCCCTCGGCGTGCTCGACGGCGCTGCGGGCGCGGGCGCCCGCGCGGGTGCGGCCGGCGACGGGCAGGCGCGACGGATGGCGCCTCAGATACTCGGACTCCAGCTCCCGCATGCGGGCGGTGTGGATGGCCAGCGCGTCGGCGGACCCGTACAGCAGCGTCTCGTGGCGGGTGCGGTGGATCGCCTCGAGCTCCTTCAGCAGCCGCCGCTCGTCGAGTAGGTCCGCGGCCACACCGCTGTCGTGCTCCATCATGGCTCGCTCCTCCCGGATCTGTCCGTGTCGCCGCCACCCCGTCGGGTACCCGCGCACTGGTGATTCCATACGACGAGCCGTACGGCGAGGTGAAACCATGGAGCTCGACTTCCTCGGCCCGCTGCTCGACCGCCCCGGGCCGTGGGCGTCGGTATGCGTCGACGCCACCCGGCGCGCCGAGGACGTCGCCGAACGCCACGCACTGATGGCCCGGGCGGCACACGACGAGCTCAGCGCCCAGGGGGCCGACGAGGCCACCTGCCAGGCGGTGCACGACGCCCTGGCGGCCCCGCGCCGCGAGGGCGATGCTCCGGGACGGGCGGTCTATGCCGCCTCGGGGGAGGTCGTGCTCGACGCGCCGCTGGGGGCCGCCCCGCAGACCGATCTCGTCTGCTGGAGCGCACTGCCGCGGCTGACCCCGCTGGTGGAGCTGACCGCCCAGGACCCGGCCTGCCTGCTGGCCTACATCGACCGCACCGGCGCCGACTTCGAACTGCGCGCGGGGCCGGGCGCGCAGTTGGAAGCCGGCGGGGTGGAGGGCCGGGACTGGCCGGTGCAGGGCACGGGCCGGGCCGACTGGTCCGAGCGCCGCTTCCATCTGTCGGCGGAGCACGCCTGGCGGGAGAACGCGGCGGCGATCGCGGAGGAACTGGAACGGCTGTGGCAGGAGTGCCACCCCGAGGTCGTCCTGCTCGTCGGCGACCCGCGCGAGCGCCGCGAGGTGCACGACCGGCTTCCGGAGCCGGTCAGGGCGGTCACCTGCGAGAGCGAGCACGGCGGCCGGGCGGCGGGCGCGCGTGACTCCCCGCCGCTCGAACGGGACATCGCGCAGGTTCGCGCCGTACGCGCACAGGAGGCGGCCGAGGACGCGCTGGAGCGCTACCGCGCCGAACGCGCCAGGGCGGCGGCGGGCCCGCAGCAGATCTACGCCGCCGAAGGGGTGCACGCGCTCGTGGAGGCGGCCCGCGAACACCGGATCGGCACGCTGCTCATCGAGCCCGGCGGCTCGGATCTCGGCCACGAGGTGTGGGTCGGCCCGGACCCGGACCAGGTGGCCGAACGCCGCGGCGAGACCTCCGCCCTGGGCGCCGCCGAGCCCGCCCCCGCCCGCGTGGACGACGCCCTGCTGCGCTCGGCGGCGGCCACGGGTGCGGAGGTGCTCCGGGTCCACGGCCCGGACGCCCCCACGGGCGGACTGGGCGCGCTGCTCAGATGGCCGGAACCGGCCCGCTGAACACGCCGTGCGTGCCACGCGGTCCGGTGGGCCGACGGGCCCTCCGCGTCGGAGCGGTCA
This sequence comes from uncultured Streptantibioticus sp., assembly GCA_964398515.1. GTDB lineage: Bacteria > Actinomycetota > Actinomycetes > Streptomycetales > Streptomycetaceae > CAYNNX01. The sequence continues at coordinate 5,075 of CAYNNX010000013.1, forward strand.
GGCCGGGGCCGGGCGCGAGGAGGCGCCCTGGTCCGGTCTAGTCCGACTCGAGTTCGGCGAAGAAGCGGTCGAGCACCTCGCTGTCGCGCACCGATTCGTCGAGGGGTTCGCCGATGATCCGGCCGGCGAGCTCGACGGCGAGGGTGCCGACGTCGTGCCGCAGCTGCGCCTCGGCGAGCGCCCGGTCGGCGGCGATGCGGGCCTGCCCGGTGGCGACGATCTCCTCGCGCTGCCGCTGGCCCTCGGCGCGGATCCCGGCGAGCAGCGCCACGCCCTCCTCCGTCCCCCGTTGCCGCTCCATGGCCGCCTCGTGGCGGGCCTGCGCCATGAGGGCCCGGTATTCGGCGGCTATGCGCTCGGCCTCGGCCTTGGTGGCCTCGGCCCGTTCCAGGCGCCCGTCGATGGCTTCCTCGCGGGCCGCGAGGGCCTTCGTGATGCGGGGCAGCAGGACACCGGCGAGCGAGCCGAAGACGACGAAGAAGAGAACCAGGCCGATGGCGAGTTCGGTGAGGTCAGGCTTGAGAGGTCCCATGGCCGAAGGATACCGTGGGGTACCGAACTACCGTACGAATCAGGTGAGTTGGACCCGTCACGCGGGGTGGGTGCCTGCCATCTCGGCGGTGATGGCCCACCGTTCGTGGTCGCGCCAGGCTCCGTCGATGAGGAGGAAGTCCGGCGAGAAGCCTTCCAGCCGCATCCCCAGCCGCTTGGCCAGCGCGATCGAACGGTGGTTGTCCGGCTGGATGTTGACCTCCAGCCGGTGCAGCCCGAGCGGCCCGAAGGCGTACCGCACGACCAGTCCGACGCCCTCGGTGACGAGCCCGCGCCCGTGCACGAAGGCGCCGTAGCCCAGCGCGCCGCACCGGAAGGCGCCGCGCACGATGTTGTTGATGGTGGCGTACCCCACGAGTTCACCGGTATCGGCCAGGCAGATGGCGAACCCCGCGCGCTCCGGCTCCTGCAACCGCGCGTGGTAGGCGTCGAATTGGGCGTCCGTGGCCGGCGGATACAGCCACGGCCGGTGCTCGCAGGCACACGCCCGGGCGAGCCGGGTGAAGTCGGAGCGGTCGTCGTGCGCCAGCGGGCGGATGGCGACCCGATCACCGCGCAGAAGGTAGTCGTTCGGCACCCGGCGATCCTACGAGCCGCGGGGAACGCCGGCATCCGAGATTCGGCGGGAACCGGCGGCAGCGGACGAGGCCCTGACCGAAGGCCGAATCGGGCGGCGGCGTCGGGGGCGGGCGCCGGGCGGAGCCGGGATGCGGTGGGCGCGGGTTCCGCGGCCCGCGCCCACTTCCCTCATCTCCTACTCCGATCAGCCCATCGGATCGCCTTCCGAGTCCCCGCGCGCGACGCCCCGAAACCCGTAGGACCACGTGCGCCGGGCAGGCATGGCTGGCGCAGGCCGGGAAAGGTGCAGGGAAGCACAAGGAACAATCCGGGAGGAAACGAAATGCAGCGAGGCAGCGACCGGCTCAGTGTCCACAAGGACGACGAGATGAAGCATGAGCTGCAGGGGCTGATCCGCTCCGGCCACCCCACCAGGGTCGAGGAGTGGCACGACCCCGAGCCGGGGGCCGACGACGACCCGGTGGTGTCGACGACCACCACTACGGTTCCGGTGGGTGAGACGGACCTGGTGTCGCTGCGCTTCGAGCTCGCCCGCCATCTCGGGCGCAGGCCCTTCCCGGCGAAGCGCCGAGCCTTGCTGGAGGCCCTCGAGGCGGCGCACGCCCCGACCGCGCTCATCGAGCAGGTGCGCACGCTGTCTCCGGACGTCACCTACCACAACGTCCAGCAGGTCGCCGAGGCGCTGCATCGGCAGACGGCATGAATCGCGTGCCCGCACGAGCGGCATGAGACGGCCCGCGCCGGGTACCGCGGGCCGGTAGGTGAAGGTGCAAGGAAACACCTTCAGGAAACTTCTTCGGGAGGTTCGAGGAGCATGGTCCAGCTGGTGAAGGACGTGATGACCGGAGGCGTGACGGCCGTGCGGCCGGAGGCGTCCCTGGTCGAGGTCGCCCAGCTCATGCGGGAACACGACATCGGCGACGTGCTGGTGGCCCGGGACGAAACCGTGGTGGGGGTCGTCACCGACCGGGACATCGCCATCCGCGCGGTCGCCGACGGCGCGGACCCGTACGCGGTGAGCGCCGGTTCCGTCTGTACCCGGGATCCGGTGGCGGTCACCCCGCAGGAGCCGGTGACGCAGGCGGTCGGCCTGATGCGCCGGCACGCGGTGCGACGGCTCCCGGTGATCGAGGACGGCCGCCCGGTGGGGATGGTGAGCCTGGGCGATCTGGCCCGGGAGCGCGACCCCGGTTCGGCGCTGGCCGACATCAGCAGGGCCGGACCCGACCGATGACATCGAGCGCACCCGCCGCCGCGTCGGGTGCGCGACCCGTTGGGAATCGGAGGTGGCCAGGAAAGATGCCCGGACGGGAGGTTATGCCGGACACCATCCGGCGTTCGGACCGCAAGGCGCAGCGCACCTGGATCAAGGCCCACGACTCGGCCGTCGAGCAGTACGGCGAAGGCGAGCGCGCGCACCGGGTGGCGTACGGCGCCCTGAAGCACACGTACGAGAAGGTCGGCGACCACTGGGAGCGCAAGGAGGGCGGCCGCAAGGGGCCGTCCGACGAGCAGTCGGCGCGCCCGCGCGGCACCAGCGACAAGTCGGCCGAGGGCGTCGACACGCAGGCCAGCAGGGAGCACCTGTACGACGTCGCGCGGCGCCTGGGGGTCGAGGGGCGCTCGAAGATGTCGAAGCCGGAGTTGGTCGACGCCATCCGCAAGGCGAACGACCGGGCCACGGAGGCGGCTCGAGGCAGGAGGAAATGACGGCCGGCAGCCGGTGGCGGCCGACGGCCGGGATCCCTGACTGCTGACTGATCGTCAGCGGGACGGAAGTTCAGCGGGGTTGGGCAGCTGGGCGCGGGCTCGCGTATCGCCTACGGCGACGATGCGGCGCCCGCGCCCGGTGCGTCCGGGGTGAACGGTTCAGCCGCCTCCGCCGAACGTGGCCAGCGCCCGGACGCCCTCGCCCTGGACCGTGAGGGTGTCCGGGGAGCCCGCGTCGATGGAGAGCACGAGGTCGTCGGCGGGCCATCCCCGGCCGAGCACGGCGAGCGGCACGGTGCGGTAGCTGTGCACCTGCGGCAGCGCCCGGGCCATCCGCTCCTCGGAGGTGAACACCGGGACCAGACGGATTCCGTCGCCCTGTTCGTAGACGGGCAGGGTGATGCCGGTCTGCTCGTCGCCGTCGGGGGTGGGCGCGTTCTCCGGGACGGGCAGCAGCACGTCGCTGGCGGCGAGCGTGCCGAGCGCCACGACGTCCTCGCGGTTGGAGGCGAGCTGGTGCAGCGCCTGCTGAACGACGGCCGGGTCGCCGCCGGGCGTGTTCTCGGTCATCGGTATTCCTCCTCGGGTCGCAGGGGCCGGATCCGGTGCTTCCGGCCACTGGTGGGGCCGCGTACCCAGCGAGGCGACGGGCATGCGCCACCCAGCGCAAAGACTCGCTGACCAGCGCGTTACCCGCGAGTACGGCGCTCTCGCCCGACCCGAGGCGGCCGAGGCGTGACAGCGGGTGCACGGGCCATGTCCGGGTACCCGTACACCCGCGGTGCGTCGACCGGCCGGATCCTGATCGGATGGCCCGGACGGCTCAGACGCCGGATTCGAGGGCGGGCAGGTAGCCGTACTGCTGCCCGAGGGCCGTGGGGTGGTACGAGGAGGAGATCGGCCAGGTCACCGAGTTGAGCCAGTCGGCGCCGTCGCACAGTTCATGGCCGGCGAAGTAGCCGCGCACGTCGGCGAAGGTGAAGCCGGAGTGGCGGGAGACGGCGTCGGAGATGACGCCGTCGAGCAGGTCGGCGGCCTGGTCGAGGGCGGTGCGCTTGGTGGTGTCGAGCCCCACGCAGCCGCTGGACTGGGCGAGGTCGTAGAACCGCGGGTAGCCGAGGACGACGACGTGGGCGTTGGGCGCCTGGGTGCGGATGTCGCCGTAGAGCGTGTCGAGGATGCCGGGGAGCCGGCCCTGGGCCTGGGTTTCGGCGGTGTGGACGGCGTTCAGGCACGTGCTGTCGGAGTAGAGGACGCAGTCGGTCATGACGGTCGAGAAGCCGACGTCGTTGCCTCCGTCGGTCACGCTGACCAGGGAGGTACCGGAGTTGAGGGCGGAGAGCTGGCTGTTCTCGATGTCGGACGCGGTGGCGCCGGTGCACGCCTGGAAGCTGAAGGAGGCGACCGCGTGGGCCTGGCTGTACAGGTACGGGTACGCGGCGGTGCTGCGGTCACAGGAGTCGAGGTAGTTGTCGGTCGATCCGGTGCCGGCGGAGTACGAGTCGCCGAGGGCGACGTAGTTCTCGCCGTCGGCGACGGCGGCGGAGGCCCCGCCGAGGGTCACGGCGAGGGCGGCGGCGAGGCTGACTGCGGCAGCGAGCAGGGGCGATCTGCGCATGGGTGTCCTCCACGGGGTGTGCGGAAGAGCGCGGGATACTCGCGGGTAAGCGCGAGCACTAGGCAGATAAGCGCACCGCAGGGCTTTGCCATAGACGTCGGACGCCGGAATCCCCGCTTGTGGGCAAGTGTTCACTTGTCATGCACATATCCCATTACATATGGAAGAGCGCGATCCGCGAGCGGCGTACCGGAATCACCCCCTCCGACGGCACCGCCCGGACAGGCCCCTGCCGACAGCACGGTCCCCGGCGCGTGATGCCGCGCCGGGGACCGCTGCCGTTTCCTGTGGAGTTCGCCGCCTGCGGCGCTCAGCCTCCGTACCCGAGGGCGAACAGGTGGGCCGTGCCGCTGCTCGTCACCGGGAGCGTGATCGAGGCGACCTGCTTGTCCGGGTCGAGCGGCACCCTGGTGGCGTAGACGTACGTCTTCACCTGGTCCCGGCCGCCCTTGGCGGTGTCGCGGTACGGCGTGGTGACCGCCGTGGTGTCACCGGCGATCGGCGTGCCGGAACCGCCGCCCAGCGTCCAGTCGGAGAACGCGACTGTCTCCTGCGCGGTGCTGCCGTCGGTGTAGGTGATCGTCAGCCGGCCCCCGGTACCGGTGGGCGGCGCGGTGGTTCCGGCGCCCAGCAGGCCGAGCGTCGTGGCGCCCGCCGGGCCGCCCACCGGGAGGGTCTGACCCGCCATCGCGATGTTGTCGGGCTGACCGGCCGCCGCGGTCGGCCAGCTGTAGGTGATCCCGTCCACCGTCAGCTTCGACCCGGCCGTCACCCCTGCCGCCTTGAGGGCGTCCTGCGAGTAGGCCCAACCGGCGCCGTCGAAGCCGCCGGTGAACTTCGCGCCGTCCGCGTAGACGCCCGCACCCGTGTAGTAGGGCCACAGGGCGCCCGGCCGGGCCACCACCGCGCGCAGCACGGCCGAACCCGGAGAGCCGCCCGAGGAGGTACGCAGGGTGAAGGCGATCGGATAGACACCCTCGGTCTGCCCCGCGGTGACCTTCACCCGGGCCTGCGCGCGGCCTCCGGCGGGTACGGTCACCGAGCCCGACGTCGTGTCGAGGCGCACCCCGTTCGGGGCCTGCGCGGTCCACCGCACGGTCACGGCCCTGTCACCGATGTCCGCCAGGTCCAGCGTGCCGGTCCCCCCGGCGCCCGGGGCGAGCACCAGGCCCGTGCCGGAGGGCTCGGTGGAGGCGAGCACGTCGCGCTGGCCGGTGGGGTCCGACGGCGGCGCGGAACCGGCCTTGGTCGCCCACGCGGTGTTGGGCGAGGTGCCGAGCGTGTAGTCCAGCGTCCCGCCGCTGCGCAGCAGCGTGCCGAGGCTGAGCCACGAGGCGTTCCACGTACGGCCGTTGACGGCGAGCCGCTGCACGTAGGGCGCGTCGTCCGCGGCCTGCGGGGCGTTGATCCGCAGGGTGCGGCCGCTGCCGAGGGTCACCTCGGTGCGCGGGAAGACCGGGCTGCCCAGCACGAGGGTGTCGGCGCCCGGCGTCTCCGGGTACATGCCCAGCTCGGAGAAGACGTACCAGGAGCTCATCTCTCCCAGGTCGTCGTTGCCGAACTGGCCGACGGGTGCGTTGAAGTACAGCTGGAGCTGCGCCCGGCGTACCGCCTCCTGCGTCTTCCACGGCCGGCCCGTGTAGTCGTACTCCCAGGGGATCTCGATGCTGGGCTCGTTGCTCAGGTCGGCGGTGACGCCGGTGGGATGGGTGAGGTTGCTCAGCAGGCTGTCCAGGTAGGCGCTGTAGGCCTGGGGGCCGCCGCGCGCCGCGATCAGCGCCGCCAGGTTGAACGGGACCATGGGCGTGTACTGGGCCGACGTGCCCTCGATGAAGCCGTTGGAGGTCCCGGGGGTGAAGCCGGGCGCGAACTCGCCGTCGGCCTTCTTCGCCTGGAGGTAGCCGGTCTGCGGGTTGAAGACGTTCTGCCAGTCCTGCGCCCTGCCGGCGAAGGTGGTGTAGAGGTCCTTGTGCCCGAGCGACCTGGCCATCGTGGCCAGCGCGTAGTCGGCGCTGTCGTACTCCAGCTGCGTGGAGACCGGCCCGTAGAAGTTGCAGCAGCCCCAGTTGCTCCCGTCGATGGGGAGATACCCCTTGGCCTGCCTGACCTGCTCGCCGGGGCGGTCGTTGTTGGGCCGGGTGGCCTGGTAGACCATGGCGTCCAGGGCGTGCCGGGTGTCGAAGTCGCGCGCCCCGAAGGCATAGGCGTCGGCGATGATGGCGGAACCCGGGTCGCCCGCCATGACATAGCTCTCGCCGTTGTTCTGCGCCCACTTGGGGAGTTGCCCGATCTGGTCGAAGCCGTTCAGCTCCGAGGTGACGACGTCGCTTGCGACCTTCGGCTCGACCAGCGCCATCAGCTGCGTCTGGGAGCGGTAGGTGTCCCAGCCCGAGAAGTTGGCGTACTGCGCCAGCTGTCCCCTCGCCAGCCGGTGGACCTGGTGGTCCATCCCCGCGTACTCGCCGTTCAGGTCGGAGAAGACGTTGGGGTGCAGCAGGGCGTGGTAGAGCGCCGTGTAGAACTTCACCCGCTGGTCGTGGCTGCCGCCGCCGATCCGCACGCGGCCCAGGACCGCGTTCCACGCCTCGTGGTTGGCCCGGCGCAGCTTGGCGAAGTCCCAGTCGCGGATCTCCTGCGACCGGTTGAGCTTCGCGCCCGCGTCACTGGTGTACGAGATGCCCACGGCCGCGGTGACGGTCCTGGACTTGCTGGTGTCGAACGTCAGGTACATGCCGTTGGCACCGGTGACGGGCGGTGGAGCCTGCGTGCGCCGGGCCCGCTGGGCGTCGTCGTGCACGGTCGGCTCGGGCCTGGCGGGTCCGGTGAAGTTCGGCCCGGTGACGGCCCGTTGGACGCTGCGCAGCTTCTGGCGCGGCCGGCCGAGTCTCAGGGACTTGGCGCCCCGGTTGATCGCGGAGTCGACCCAGGTCCCGGTGGCGGTGAACGGCCGGTCGAACCTGATGTCGAAGTGGATCGTGTAGGTGTTGTCCGCGCCGCAGAAGTGGCCGCTGTCGACGGCGCCGACGACCTCGCGGTCGCCGACGACCTGGGCCCGGGTGCCGTCGATCCGGGTGGCGCCGCCACTGAGCTTGAGCAGCACGTTGGAGTCGCGTCCGGCGCCGGCGGGGAAGGTGAACCTGCCGAGGCCGGAGCGGGTGGCGGTGGTCAGCTCCGTGGTGATGCCCGACGCGTCGGTCACGCCGTAGTAGCCGATCCCGGTGTGCTCGTCGCCGTGCTTGAAGGGCGCCACGGCGTCGCTGGGCGCTCCGGTGAGCGGTCCGGCGGTCGGCAGGATGGGTACGTCGCCGCCGGCCGGGCAGCCTGGACCGGAGAGGTGGGCCAGGCTGAAGCCGGAGATCTTGCTGTCCTTGTACTCGTACCCGCCGCCGTAGGCGCGGTGCGGCGTGGTGTCCGGCCCCCACTGGAGCATGCCGAACGGCATGTCGGGGCCGGGGAAGGTGTCGACGGCGCCCGATGTGCCGATGAGCGGGTTGACCAGTGCGGCGGGGTCGCCGGCCAGCGGCGGAGCCGTGGCGGACGCGGGGGCGGCGGTCAGCGACTGCAGCGGCAGCAGAGCCAGGCTCAAGACGGCGGCGCCGATGACGCGTCTGCGGAATCGCGGCGCTCTCCGGCGCCGGAGTGTTGCCATCACGTGCCTCCACGGGGCGGTTGAGACTTCACGGATGACGTGCAGGCCTTGCGTTCTCAGCAGCACGAGCGGACAACGCATGCGGCCCCAAGGGTTGTGACAACGTTGCCAGAAGGTCCGACGCCAGAGTCGGCCATCCGCTGACGTGATGTCAACACTCCGTTCGCACCAGTCCCGCCACTCAGCCGGGTCGCTGCACCCCCAGGGGTGACGGAATGTCAGTTGCCCTGCGCCGGGCTACCGCTCACGCGGGACGCATCCGGAAGTCATAGCGAGGCGGCAGCGGATGCTCGGCGCGGGCCCGCCGCCGTATCTCCTCGGTGACCGGGGCGTCGCCCGCCACGAGGCGTTCGGCCACCGCGAACCAGGTGTCGCCCAGCGCCTCGTCGCCCTCGCGCAGGTCGGCGACCTCGAAGCCGCTGTCGAAGACCGCCCGGGCGCCTGCGGCGTCCCCGCGGGCGAGGAGGATCCGCGCCTGAAGCAGCCGGAACCGGCCGCGCTCCCGGGCCGCCGCGGGTACACCGTCGAGCACCGCCGCCGCGTCCTCGGCCCGGCCGACGGCGAGCAGGGCCGGGATCGCCTCACGGGCGAGCGCGATCAGCGCGGCCTCGGGGGCGGCCGGATGCCCGCCGGAGCCGTCCGCGGCGAGGCGAACGGCCCGAAGGTAGCCGTCGGCGGCCCGTGCGGCGTGGCCTGACTCGGCGTCGGCGACGGCCAGGCAGCGCAGCGCCCACGGGGTCGTGGCGTGCCCCAGCGAACGCTCCCAGCTGCGGACCGCCTGTGCGCGGTCTCCGGCGTGCCACTGGGCGACCCCGAGGTGGAACTCGGCGGTCCAGCCGGAGGGCACCGCCTCCAGCAGATCGCGCCAGTGCGCGGCGACGAGCGAGGGCCCGGGCGGAGCGGAGAGGTCCTCGGTCCCGGGGAACTCCCCGCTGTGCAGCAGGTCCACCCACGGCTGCTGCTCCGGGCCCAGCGTCGACTGGTCGAACGGGGTGCCGGGCAGGTCGAAGCCGCCGCGCAGCACCTCCAGGGCGCCCCAGCCGGAGCCCGTCGCGAGCACCTCCTTCGGCTCGGTGTCGGCGCACGGCAGCCAGGCGGCGTAGGCGGCGTCCACCGCGGCGCGCGGCAGCGCGGCCTCCAAGCGCCGTCCGGCCTCGGTGCGGGCCCGCTCCCAGTCGTCGCCGTGGACCGCGCCGGGGTCGGCGTCGAGCGGCCCGTACGCCTCCAACCAGGACAGCTCGGCGCCCGCTTCGAGGGGCAGGTGCTCCAACTGGGTGCGGGTGAGCCCGGCTTGGATCTCGAGGTAGCCGCCGGTGCCGGGCTCGGTCAGCCATTCCTGCCAGCGCCGGCCGCCGGTCCCGTGCCCCCACAGGAACATCTTGCGGCCGCACAGCGTGTCCGTGGACGTCTGCACCAGTCCGCGGCCGGATCCGTCCAGCGCCGCGATCCACTTGCGCTCCTCGCGCGGCACGTCGTAGAAGAAGTCGGCGGCGTGTTCGCTCCGCGTGGAGTAGGTGCGGTCGGCGCCGGACCACCGCGGTACGGGGACGCGGCGCAAGGACCGCTCGTAACCGAAGTGCCAGGCCTGCTCTGCGGGGACGACGACGCGGCTGCCGGCGGCCTCCGGGACGGCGATGTTGGACCACCAGTACACCGGTACCGTCCGGTGGTGCGGGTTGCGGATGCGCACGCCCACGTGGAGGAAGTCGGAGTCGGCGGGGAGCCACAGGTCGACCTGGAACGGCACGTCCCGCAGGCGTTCCCACTCCCACAGCCGCAGCATCTCGCCGCCGTCGGGGGCGGGGACGCGGGCGGCGTGCACGGGTGCGCAGGCCAGCGTGGTGTGGCCGGTCGCGCCGATGTTCCATTCGACGCCGCCGGAGAACCAGGCGCCGGCGAGGCCGAAGTCCGCCGGTTGCAGGACCGGGTTGCGGTACAGCAGTTCACGGCCGGTGGGCTTGTGGACCAGCGAGTGGATCCGGCCGCCGAGCCCGGGCAGCACCACCGCGCGCAGCCGCTCGTTCTCGATCTCCACGGTCTCCAGGGCGGTGGGGACACGGACGCGGCCGTAGCCGTCGAGGCGCCGTACCGGCAGCAGCGACCGCAGCGGTGCGTAGCCGACCTGGCGGGCCATGTCCGCGGGGAGCGCGGCGCGGTCGCGGTCGGAGATCTCGTGCACGTCGGCGGGCGCCGGCAGCGCGGGAAGCGGGTTCTCCGGGCCGACGGACGCGGCGGGCACGGTGATGCGGTTGCGTCGCACGGTGGTGGCCAAGGCTGCCCCTTTCTCGACGGGCGGGCTGGGCCCGCTCGTCCATCGAACCCGGTGCAGGCCCCGTTGGACAGGGGCTTTTGACGGAACGACGCACCGCTTGGCGCAATACCGCCGGCCGCGCGAGCCCGCCTTGGAGCGATCTTTACCGTTCCGGCGTTTGCGGCGCGCCGACGTGCTCGCGCAGGCCGGCCTCCAGCGCCGACCAGGTGCCTGCGGCGGCCTTCTCGTCGTAGGAGGCGGGGCGCCCCTCGCACAGGTAGCCGTGGCCCGCGCCGGGTATCACGACCACCTCGTGCGGCACGTCCGCGGCCGACAACAGGCCCTCGATCTCCCGGACTTCGGTGGCGGTGATCAGGGTGTCCAGCTCCCCGTAGACGCCGAGGACGAAGGCGCCGTTGCGGGCGATGAGGCCGGCGTCGGCCAGCGGGGGCCGCGGCTCGGCGAGCGGGATGCCGCCGTGGACGGTCCAGCCGCCGTAGACGGAGGCGGCGAGGGCGAAGGGGAGCCGGGTGGCGGCGAGGACCGCGAGGTGCCCGCCGAGGCTGAAGCCGATCACCGCGGAGCGGCCCGCCGGGGCGTGGCCCACCGCGGCCCGGCGTGCGGCGTCGATGTCGGCGAGCACCTCCTCGCGCGTGAGCAGGCTCAGCAGTTCGAAGCCGCGCTCGCGGCCGGCCTCGTCGTACGGGAGGTCGGCGCGCGGGGCGCGGCGCCAGTGCAGGTCGGGGACGACGGCGGCGTAGCCGAGGGCCGCGATCCGGTCGGCGGCGGCGCGCATGTCGGCGGTCACGCCGAACAGCTCGGGCAGCACGACCACGGCACCGGCCGCGTCCCCGCCTGCGGGCCGGGCCTCGTAGGCGGCGAACCCCGGGGCGATCTCGGTCCACCCGCCGACGGTCCGTGAGATACCAGGCATTCCACATCCCCCTGTGCTTCGTGCGCGTCACCGGTGACCCTACGGCACGGGTACGACACCGCCCCGGCGCAGCCGGTCCGGGCACCCGGCGCAGGGGGGAGTGGCGGCCTTCGGCGTCAGCGGGTGCGGCGCAGGCCGCGCAGCACCTTGCCCTCGGTCGACAGATAGCCGGTGCGGTAGTCGAACCTCGGGGTGTTCGCGAACATCAGGTACAGGTACTTGGGGTTCTCCGAGAACCAGTAGGCGGGGGTCAGGTCGCCCAGGGCCATCGGTGAGGTGGTGACGTCCCGGGCGATCGTGTAGCCGCCGGGCACGCGCAGGTGGTCGCGCATGCCGGTGAAGTACCGGTAGGCCGTGCGTTTGAAGAGGCTGTCGTGGGTGACGCGCCACAGGTCGAAGGAGGAGTTCACGTACTCGGGCCGCAGTTGGTCGCCCTTGTCCGTGGCGGACAGCGTGGTGTAGTCGATGCCCTCGGGGAGCACCGGGTAGCGGTCCAGGACGGCCGTCCACGAGGCGTAGTAGGCGCGGCCGTCCCGCACGTCGCCCGCCTTTCCGAGCAGTCCTGCGTAGAAGGAGGCGAGCTCCGACTGCGCGGTGCCGAGCTGCCGGCCGCTGTACGGGTCGACCTGGCGGAACCACAGGCGGCCGGTGCTCCTGTCGGCCTGACGGGTGAGGATCGCCCGGGTCAGCGTGGTGTACCAGTCGCGCAGCCGCCGGTCCCCGAACATCGCCCAGCCGCCCCACAGGTACTCGTAGAACGAGTCCACCGGAGGGTTGGGGGCGACCGAGGCGGGATCGGTCCAGCGGCCGGTGTTCGCGTCGATGGAGGTGCCGAGCAGGTCGAGCGAGGAGCGCCGGGAGATGACCGCCTGGTAGGCGCGGATCGCGGCGTCGTAGTAGCGCGGGTCGCGGGTGAGCTTGGACAGCAAGCCGAACTCCAGCACGTTCGTGCCCGCTTCGGCGAGGGGCACGCTGCTGCCGTGCACGGCGCCGGTACGCAGGTTGACGTGGGTGTAGGGGATGCCGGTCGGCGAGGCGAACGCGGGCAGCAGGCGGTCGGTGAGCTCCCGGCAGCGGTCGAGGAGCCGCTTGCGGCCGGTGGCGAGGTATCCGGCGAGCAGGCCGCCGACGAGCCGGATGATGGTCTCGAACACGTGCATGTCGGCGTCCTGCGCGGGGTCGAAGTGCGCCTCGATCCAGCCGCAGCCGCGGGCGAGTTCGGCGTCCTCACCCATCAGGTACAGCGTGTCGAGGGCTTCGACGATGGACAGCCCGAACGTCTTTCCGGTGGCGAAGAAGTCGTTGTGGCCGCCGCTGACCGGGCGCACCTCGTCGTAGCCCCAGGCGGCCTTGGTGTAGCCGTGCCAGCCGTGCAGGAACTCGGCGTGGACCTGCGCGGCGACCCGGCGGTCCGGCGGAAGCGCCTGGTCGAAGGCGCCCGGTGCGGCCGGGGTCGCCGCGGCGTCCCGGTCCGGTCCGGGCTGCGCCTGCGCGGGCAGCGGGGTCAGTGCCGTTCCGGCGAGCGCCGCACCGGCCGCGCCCAGCAGGGTGCGCCGGGAAGGCGGCAGTCCGGCGGGCGTGAGGGGGTGGGTGCGTGAGATGTGTCCCATGGCGCGGAGAGTAGCGGCGGGGAGGGGCGCGCCCAAGGGTGCGTGCGTGGCGTGCTGCGCGCCGTGGGCCGTTCGGGGTGCGTCCGTCCAACTCCCTTACTCCATAAGGCGGTGACCGGTCGTCGCGCGTGGGGATCACCCGGTCCCGGACAGGCGGCGGCTGATGGCGTGCCGGCCGCGCAGGAGCACCCCCAGCACCACGGCCGCTGCCGCCACGCCGTAGGGCCACGCCTGTCCGGGTACGCCTCGTACGCCCATCGCGCCCTCGATGTAGAGCGCGGTGCCCGCCGCCGGGACGGCCAGCCACTCCCAGCGGCCGTCGAGGGCCACAAGTCCGGCCACCAGCAGGGCGTACCAGTAGTAGGCGGGCGACGTCACCAGCAGTGCCGTGCCGGTGACGAGGAGCGCGCCGCGCCAGGGGCGGCCGGGGTCGCCGCGGAGCAGCACGTACAGCGCGCTCGCGGCGATCAGCGCCACGGCCGCCGGTCCCGCCCAGGCGTCGGGCAGCACCAGCCGCAGCAGCGCGAACCGGCCGACGCTGCCGGCCTCGTACCCCTCTTCGCGCAGATAGCCCGGCAGGTAGCCGATGACACCGGTGCCCGAGACGGCGACGTAGGGCAGATAGGAGAGGGCCACGACGAGCAGGGCGGGCAGCAGGACGCGCGCCGCGCGCCGGACACGCTGCGCCGGGGCGCCGCCTCCGGAGGCGAGCACTCCGGCCAGCGCGCCGGGAAGGGCGAGCGCGGGCAGCAGCTTCACCGCGATCGCGCCGCCGAGCAGTGCGCCGCGCCGCACGTCCGCCCGGGTGGTGAACGCGAGCACGGTGAGCAGGACACCGAAGGTGTCCACGTGCGCGTCGTTCACGGCCCCGAACGGCACGGCCGGACACCACGCCCACAGCGCCGCACGCCAGGGGTCGCCACGGCGGCGCAGCGCGCGCAGCAGGGCGGCCGTGGTGGCGACGGCCAGGGCGGCACCCGCGAGTTGCAGCGGCTTGTGCCGGCTCCCCGGCGGGGAGACCGCGTGGACGCCCAGATACCAGGCCTCGGCGACGGGCGGGTAGATGGTGTGCACGCCGGGCCGGTTGATGTGCGTGCACACCCCGGGCGCGGCGACGTGCCGGTCCCACGCCGCGCACCGGGTGTCGGGCGGGAAGAGCCACGGATCGCGCAACCGGGCCAACTGCGGCGCGGCGGGCGGGTACGCGTACGGGGAGACTCCGGCGGCCTGCACCCTGCCGTCCCAGGCGTACCGGTACATGTCGTCGCTGGTGCGCGGCGGCCCGCAGAGCGCGGCGGCACACAGCGCGATGCCGCCCGCGAGGACGAGGGCCGCCGCATGGCGGGGCGGCACCTTGCGCACCGCCCACACCGCGGCGGCGAACAGCACCCAGCACCCGGCGTACCAGGCCGGCAGGTGCGCCGGAGCTCCGAGGTCTCCCCCGACCCGTACGGTCGCGGCGACGGCGGCGGTGAGTGCGGCGATCAGGATCCCGGTCAGGGCGGTACGTGGTCCCACGCCTGCCACGGTGGCAGCCGCGGGCGGCCTGCGTCGATCTTGCCGGGCCCGGCGTCCGTATTCCGTAAGGTGTCACCGCCCCCGTTCGGCGCACGTTCGCGCTGGGATGGGATGCATGGCACCTTCGACAGGAGAGTCGGCAAGAGATCCGGCAGGGACCACGGCGGAACGCCCCTGGCGGCCGGCGTTCCGGGCCGCGTGGCAACCGGTCTTCCGGGCCGTGCGGCAACCGGTCTTCCGGGGCGGGCCGCACGACGCCAGGACGGCGACCGTGGTCGGCCGGGCGCTGGGCGCAGCCATCGTGGTGTGCTTCGTGACCGGTGTGACCAGCCATTACCTCCAGCAGCCGCCGCACTGGGCCGCCGACGTCCTGCCGACCCGTCCCGTGTGGGGGTACCGGCTGACCCAGGGGCTCCACGTGGCCTCCGGGATCGCCGCCGTCCCCTTGCTGCTCGCGAAGTTGTGGACGGTGTATCCGCGGCTGTTCACCCGGCCGGTGGTGCGGTCGGCGGCGCACGCGCTGGAACGGCTGTCGATCGCGGTGCTCGTCTCCTGCGCCCTGCTGGAGCTGTTCACCGGACTGCTGGACACCGCGCAGTGGTATCCGTGGCCGTTCCCGTTCCGGCAGGTGCACTGGGCACTGGCCTGGATCGCGGTGGGCTCGCTGCTGGTCCACCTCGCGGTGAAGGCCCCGGTGATCAGGGCGACTTGGCGGCGCCCGGGACCGCCTCCCGCCGCGGTGCGGACGGCCGGCTCCGGCAGCCCGGGCGGCGCGGACGGGCCCGGTGACCCCGACGGGCCCGGCCGCCGGGCGTTTTTCGGCGCGGTCACGGCCGCCGTCGGCGCGGTGACGCTCGCCACCGTCGGCCAGTCCTTCACGCCGCTGCGGTACACCGATCTGCTCGCCCCGCGCCACCCCGACCGCGGCGGGCAGGGCCTGCCGGTCAACCGCACGGCCCGCCAGGCGGGCATCACCGCCGAAAGCCTGTCGGGCTGGCGCCTGCACGTCGTGGGCCCGCGCCCCTACGAGCTGACGCTCGATCAGCTGCAGGCGTGGCCGCAGCACCCGGCCGTGCTGCCGATCGCCTGTGTGGAGGGGTGGAGCAAGGACGCCCACTGGTCCGGGGTACGGGTACGGGACCTGCTGGAGCACGCGGGCGTGCCGGGTGGCGCGCGGATCCGGGTGGTGTCGCTTGAACGCGGCGGGAACTACGGGGTGAGCGAGATGGGCGCCTCCTACGCCCGGGATCCGCTGACGCTGCTGGCCCTGTCGCTGAACGGCCGGCCGCTCAGCCACGACCACGGCTTCCCCGCCCGGATCATCGCCCCCAACCGCCCCGGCGTCCTGCAGACGAAGTGGGTCTCCCGGCTGGAGGTGGTCTGAGGTGACCGGACGCCTGGCGCTCGGCGCCCTGGGGGTCTCCGCGATGGGGATCGGCCTGGCCGTCATGGTGACCGACCCGTACATCCGCGACCCGCTGGACGTGGCACGGTGGCTGGCGGGCGCGGTCCTCCTCCACGACGGCGTGCTCGTACCGCTGGTGCTCGCGGTCGGCGCCGCGCTGCGGCTGCTCCCGGTGCGGGGACCGCTGCGCTGCGGCCTGATCGTGGCGGGCTGCCTGACCGCGATCGCCCTGCCGATGATGCTCGCGCCCGCCGTGCCCGCCAACCCCTCCGTCCGGCCGCTGGACTACCCGCGCAACTGGCTCGTCGCGCTCGCCGCGGTCGCGGTGGGGACCGCGGCGGCGACCGGTGTCACCCTGCGGCTGCGCTCACACCGCGAAGCGCCGGCTTCCGGTGAGCGACCACACCTCGGCGATCCGCCCGTCGGCGACGGCGAGGATGTCGATGCCGCTCTTGACTACGGCCTGCCCCGAAGCGTCGGGGATGCGGACCGTCCACCGCGAGGCGACCTGTCCGCCGCCGGTGTCGACGGCCGGGACGCCGTCGACGGCGTAACGCAGGCCGGGGGCCGGGTGGGCGGCGCGGTGCCGGCCGACGAACGCGGCGAACTCGTCGGGCCCGCGCAGGGCGTCGGTGCCGGTGGAACCGCCCCCGGCTCCGCCGAAGCGGATCCTGAAGTCCGGGACGAGAAGCCCTGTGGCGAGGGCTAGTTCGCCGTTCCAGATCGCCGTCCAGCCGTCGAAGAGGTCGATCCCGAGGGAACGGGTGAGCGCGGTCGCGGGAGCCGCGGGCCGAGTCGTCATCTGCGATGCCTTTCTTCCGGTCTCCGGACTCCGGA
>CAYNNX010000013.1:21837-24609 GCA_964398515.1 uncultured Streptantibioticus sp.
GCCGCGGGCCGAGTCGTCATCTGCGATGCCTTTCTTCCGGTCTCCGGACTCCGGAGCTCTGTCGGGACACCAGACTCGGCTGCTTCGGCGACACCGTCCTGTCGGTGTTTACGCGTGGGTACGCGTGTTCACGGTTGCAGAACTGCGCGGTTCGGCGCGGACTCAGGGTTCGGCGGAGACCTCAGGGTTCGACGACCTCGGCGAGTCCCGTCTTCGGCCGGCCCAGCGTGTCAAGGGCGCCGAGGTCGATCCGGCGCTCCGGCGCGGTCTCGTCGAGGGCGTGCGCCTCCTCGACCCGGTCGAGCCGGAACCCGCGCACGGCCGACCGCAGCCGGCACCAGCCGATCAGGTACCACCGCTCTCCGCCGAGGAAGCCCAGCGGTTCCACCAGCCGCTCGGTCACCGCCCCTTCGGCGTCGGCGTACCGCAGGCGCAGCACCCGGCGGCTGGTGAGCGCCTCGCGCAACACGCCGGGGACGTCGGGCGGTTGTTCCCGGTCCGCGATGAGCTGGACGCGGGCGGCGAACTCGCGCACCGCCGCCCGGTCGTGTGCGGGCAGCACGGCCAGCACCTTGCGCAACGCACCCCGCGCGTCGGCCGCGAAGGGCGTCCCCGTGAGCGCGTGCAGCCCGACGGCCAGGGCGGTCGCCTCGGCGGGGGTGATGGTCAGCGGCGGCAGGGTGCGTGCCTTGTCCAGCACGTAGCCTCCGGTGCGCCCGGGCTCGGCGTAGATGGGGACCCCGGACTGCTGGAGGGCGTTCAAGTCGCGTTCGACGGTACGGGTGCTGACCTCGAAGCGTTCGGCGAGCCAGCGGGCGCTGCGCGGGCGCGGCGAAACGGCACGCAACTCCTCGACGAGTGCGTACAGCCGGTCCGTGCGGTTCACGGCGACGACGGTAACCGACGGCGGCGGCGTGCCGGGCAGGCGGTTGATGCTTCACACGCGCCGGAGGTTTCACACGCGCAGATCGACGAAGGGACGGCCCTCGACCTCCCAGCGTTCGGCCGGGGCCCAGCCGGTGTCGGCTGCGGCGGCCAGCAGCGCCTCGACCCCGAGGCGCGCCCACGGGAAGTCGCTGCCGTGCCGGCCGTGGGCGTCCTCGACGCGAACGGTGAGGCGCTCATCGACGTCGTACGCCGCCGCCTCCACCAGCAACCGGCCGTCCGAGGCGACGAGTTTGCGTATCCGTTCGAGCAGGGCGCGCGGGTCGCCGCCGATGCCGATGTTGCCGTCGGCGAGCAGGGCGGTGGCCCAACGGCCCTCACCTGGCAGCGGGTCGAAGACCGAGCGGCGCAGTACCGGAGCCCCCGCCCCTCTCGTGCGGGCCACCGCGGCCGGGCTCACGTCGACGCCCAGTGCGGGCAGCCCGTAGGCCGCGAGCGCGGCGACCAGCCGTCCCGGCCCGCAGCCTATGTCGAGCACGGGGCCGCGACATCGGCGCAGCAACGCGGTGTCGGCCGCGTCCGGCGGCGCGCACCACCGTTCCACGTCGAGCGGCAGCAGCCACCCGTCGGACCGGCGCAGGAACAGCGGCCCGCGCCCTTCCTGCAGCGCGTGCGAGTACGGATCGTCCACCCAGGGACCGGCGTTCGCGGTGCTCATCGCCGCCCCGCCGCGGTGTCCCGGGCGAGGCCCGCCAGGCACGCGGCGAACCGCGATGCGGGTGCGGCGGCGGCCACGGCGGCGGCGTCCTGCGCGGTGTCGACGTCACGCAGCGGTGCCAGGTCCCCGACCCGCAGTCCGGCGTCCGTCAGCCGTGCGCGCTGCACCGCTCCGGTGCTCGCCGTCGACATCGGCACCCCGCGCAGCAGCCCCGGATCGGGAGCGGCGAGCCCGAGCGCCCAGAACCCGCCGTCCTCGGCGGGGCCGAACCACGCGTCGTGCGTGCGCCAGGCGTCCGGCCGCGTCGCGGGGGCGAGGAGCTCCGGGGTGATCTGCGGTGTGTCCATCCCCACGAGCACGGCGGGACCGCCGTGGCAGGCGGCGAACGCGGCGGCCAGTCGTTCGTCGAGCCCGCCCGGCGCCTGCGGCATGACCTCGAACCCCGCCGGCAGCCACGGCCCCGGCCGCCCGTCGAGCACGAGCACCCGTCGCCGCGCGGGTGTGCGTGCGACGGCGTCGAGGGTGTCCCGCAGCGCGGCCTCGGCGAGCTCCGCGGCCTGCGCGGGGGTGTACGGCGGAGTGAGCCGGGTCTTGACCCGGCCCGGCACGGGTTCCTTGGCGATGACAAGGAGTGTCAGGGGAGGCGTCGCAGGGGTTGGGGCGATGCGGGCGGTCACCGGGTGTGCTCCGGTTCCGGCGCAGGGCAGGTGTCGCGCAGGACCGCGCGCATGTCGTGCACGGCGTGCCATGTTCCGCGCCAGGTACCGGTGACCTTGGAGCGGCCGGTGCGCGGCGCGTAGGGCACCTCCAACTCGCGCACGCGCCAGCCCGCGTCGGCCGCCCGCACCACCATCTGCAGGGGGTAGCCGGAGCGCCGGTCGGTCAGGTCGAGGCCGAGCAGCGCGGTCCGCCGGGCGGCGCGCATGGGCCCGAGGTCGCGAAGGCGCAGCCCGGTACGGCGGTGGATGAGGCGGGCGAGGACCCGGTTGGCCAGCCGGGCGTGCGGCGGCCAGGCACCACGCGCGGTGGGCCTGCGCCTGCCCAGCACGAGGTCCGCGCTGCCCTCCCGCACCGGCCCGGCGATCTCGGGCAGCAGTGCGGGGTCCAGCGAACCGTCGCAGTCGCAGAAGCACACCACGTCGGCGGTTGCCGCGAGCAGCCCGGTCTGG
>CAYNNX010000013.1:24619-45342 GCA_964398515.1 uncultured Streptantibioticus sp.
ATTCGTCAGCCAGCTCTTTAATCAGCTCCGCAACGGTCTGGCAGGCGGCGCCGAATCCCCGCACCGGCTCCCGTACCACGTACGCGCCGAGCGAGGCGGCCAGTTCCGCCGATCCGTCGGTCGAGCCGTTGTCCACGACCACCGCACGCCAGCCTTCGGGGATGCGCTCCAGCACCCAGGGCAGCGCGGCCGCCTCGTCCAGGCAGGGCAGCACGACGTCGACCTGGGGGCGGGGATCGTAGGCCGGGCCGTAACGGGAAGCGTGGGGCGCGGGGCGGGAGGCGGGAGGCGCGTGGCGGGCGTCCGCTGCCGCATCGCAGTCATCGCCGCCCGGGATCGGGTTCTCGGTCACGGCTCTCACCTTACGAAGACAAACGCCACATATCGGATCGGCGGTCCTTACGAAACTCGGACGTCGCCGTTCCGGTACGCCACCCGCCCGCGGCGCGGCCCAGGGCGGTGCCAGACTCGGCAGTGTGACCGCCGACGACTCCTCCCCGCCCCCCGCCCCACCCGCCAGCGTGACTTCACCTGCCACGGCGCCTTCGCCCGGCCCCGCGTCCTCACCCGCCGCGGCTCCTTCACCCGCTACGGCGCCGTCATCCGCCGCCGCGGAACGGGCACCGCGCCGGGTGCTCGTCGTGGACGACGACCCGACCGTCGCCGAGATCGTCGCGGGCTATCTGGACCGGGCCGGCTTCGCGGTGGACAGGGCTGCCGACGGCCCGACCGCGGTCGCCATGGCCGGCACGGTCCGCCCCGACCTCGTCGTGCTCGATCTGATGCTGCCCGGCCTGGACGGTCTGGAGGTCTGCCGCCGCATCCGCGAGCAGCACCGCGAGGGGGGTCCCGTACCGGTCGTCATGCTCACGGCACGCGGTGAGGAGGACGATCGCATCCTCGGCCTCGAAGTCGGTGCCGACGACTACGTGACGAAACCGTTCAGCCCGCGCGAACTCGTCCTTCGCGTCGAGTCGGTCCTCCGCCGCGCCGGGACGCCGGCCGCCCCCGGGCCGTGGCTGCGCTCCGGCCCGCTCGCCCTCGACCCGGCCGCCCGCCGCGCCACCCGCAACGGCGTCGAACTGCAGCTCACCATCCGCGAGTTCGACCTGCTCGCCTTCTTCCTGCGCCACCCCGGCCGGGTGGTGGGGCGCGAGGAGCTCATGCACCGGGTGTGGGGATGGGAGTTCGGCGACCTGTCGACCGTCACCGTGCATGTGCGGCGCCTGCGCGAGAAGATCGAGGACGATCCGGCCCGCCCCCGCCTGATCACCACCGTCTGGGGCGTCGGCTACCGCTTCGACCCCCCTGCGGCACCGGACGCCGGGGTCGCGGGGGACGATGCGGAAGGGGGAAGCCGCCGGCACGCCGGGGGCCCGACGGAAGGGGCCGCGAATGCGGGGCATCGCTCACGCTCGGCCCACACGAACGGCTCGCGCCCCGTGCATCGGCGGCGCGAGTCCCCGAGGCGGGATGGGAAGCGGGACGGAGGGTGCGCCGGAAACCGCAACGGCGAAGCGAGCCGAGAGGGCGGAGCGAAGGCGGACTCGGCCCACGATCGGGACCGTGATCGGGACCGGCACCGGACGATCGCTTGGGACAAAGGCGCAGACCGGACCCGGGAGCGGACGACCGCCGCGGACGCAGGCGGGGACCGAGGCCGGGCGAACGCCGGAGACCGGGACTGGGCGAACGCCGGGGACGAGGGCGGGGACGGGCGGCGGCGCGAGGGCCGGGTGGCGGACCGGCGCCGGACCCGCGAAGAGGACCGCCGCGAAAACCGTGTAGGGGACCGCCGCGAGAACCGAGTGGCGGACCCGCGTGAGAGCCGTGAAGGGAACGGCCATGGATGACCTGTTGGTGATCGCGGCCTACGCGGCCCTAGGCGCCGCGGCCGCCGGGCTCGTCGGCGCCTTCGCCCTGCGCTTGCTGCGGCATCGCTCGGTGACCCTGTCGTTGGCGGTCGTGCCGGCCGTGACCGTGTGCGCGATGCTCGCGGGCACGCTGTCGGTGGCCTGGGCGATGTTCCTGTCCTCGCACGACCTTCGCGTCGTCGTCCTGGTCTGCGTCATGGCCGCCGTCGTCTCGTTGGCGGTGGCGTTGCTGCTGGGCCGCAGCGTCGTGGCGGGCAGCCGGGCTCTGACGGAGGCGACCCGCGCCTTGGGCGACGGAAACGGCTTCGCCGCTCCGGCCGAGACCCCGACCGCCGAACTCGCCGCGCTCAGCCGTGAGTTGGCGACCACGAGCGCCAGGCTGGCCGCCTCCCGCGAACGCGAGCGCGCCCTCGAGTCCTCACGCCGCGAACTCGTCGCCTGGATATCCCACGATCTGCGCACCCCGCTCGCGGGCCTGCGGGCGATGGCCGAGGCCCTGGAGGACGGGTTCGTCGACGACCCCGCGCGCTACCACGCCCAGATCAGGTCCGAGGTGGAACGGCTCAGCGCCATGGTCGGCGACCTGTTCGAACTCTCCCGCATCCAGGCCGGCGCCCTCCCGCTGTCCCCTTCCCGGATGTCCGTCTACGACCTGGTGGGCGACGCGATCGCGGGCGCCGGCCCGCTGGCGTACGAGCGCGGAGTGCGCCTGATCGGCGGCCGCGTGGACCCCGTACCGGTCGAGGTGGACTATCGCGAGATGACCCGCGTCCTGGCGAACCTGCTGGTCAACGCGATCCACCGGACCCCGGCCGACGGCACCGTGGCGGTCGCGGCGCGGCGCGAGGCCGACCGCGTGGTCCTCTCGGTCACCGACGGCTGCGGCGGCATCCCTCCGGAGGACCTGCCCCGGGTCTTCGACACCGGCTGGCGCGGCACGGGCGCCCGTACGCCCCCCGGCGGCGCCGGACTCGGCCTCGCCATCGTCCGCGGCATCGTCGAAGCCCACCACGGCACCGCCGCGGTCACCAACGTCCCCGGCGGCTGCCGCTTCGACGTCGTACTCCCCGCCGCACTCGGCTGACCGCGGCGCATACGGCTTCGCCCGTGCGGCGCGGCGGGTGCGTCCCCGCTCCGCCGACGGGACGCCGGGGCCGGTGCGAGGCGTCCCCGGGATTCGCGATCGCCGGTGCTCCCTGCCCGGCGGTCGTGCGCCGCCCCGAACGCGCCAACCTCGGCGGCGCGTTCGGGCCCTGCCGCGAACCCTGCGGCGGAGGCGGCCCTCACCCGGCCCGCAGCGGCGCCTGCGCGAACTCGCGCATGCCCTCCTCGAACCCGATCCGCGCCGACCAGCCCAGTTCCTTGGCGATCAGCGCGGAGGACGCGGTGATGTGGCGGACGTCGCCGAGGCGGTATTCGCCGGTCACGACGGGGGCCGGGCCGCCGGTCGCGTCGGCGAGGGCGGTGGCCATCTCGCCGACGGTGTGCGGCCGTCCGCTGCCGACGTTGTACGCCCGCAGCGCGCCACGCCCGGTGGGCGCCGCCGCGGACTCGGCGGCCGACAGGGCCGCCAGATTGGCCGCCGCCACATCCGCCACGTGGACGAAGTCCCGCCGCTGGCCGCCGTCCTCGAAGACCCGGGGAGCCTCCCCGCGCGCGAGGGCGGAGCGGAACAGGGCGGCGACGCCCGCGTAAGGGGTGTCACGCGGCATCCCCGGTCCGTACACGTTGTGGTAGCGCAGCGAGACCGCGCTCGCGTCGGTTGCGCGGGCCCACGACGCGGCGAGATGTTCCTGGGCGAGCTTCGTCGCCGCATAGACGTTTCGCGGATCGGCCGGGGCGTCCTCGGTGACGTAACCGGGGGCCAGCGGCGCTCCGCACTCCGGGCACGGTGGCTCGAAGCGGCCCGCCTCGAGGTCCGCGATCCGGCGCGGTCCGGGGCGCACGACGCCGTGCCGTTCGCACTCGTACCGCCCTTCTCCGTACACCACCATGGAGCCGGCGAGCACCAGCCGCCGGATCCGGCGGCGGGCCATCGCCGCGAGCAGGACCGCCGTGCCGAGGTCGTTGCAGCCGACGTAGTCGGGGGCGTCGGCGAAGTCCGTGCCCAGACCGACCATCGCCGCCTGATGGCACACCGCGTCGACATCGCGCAGCGCCTCCTCCACCGTCGACGGATCCCTGACGTCGCCGCGCGTGAACTCCACATCGGGCGGGAGCTCCGGCGGGGCGCTGTGCACGGCGGGCAGCAGCGCGTCCAGCACCCGCACTGCGTGCCCCGCCTCGACGAGTGCGCCCGCGATGTGGCCGCCGATGAACCCGGCTCCTCCTGTGACCAGTACCAGCATGTGCCGACCGTACGGCGCCCGGCGCCGCGGCGGTGGCGGCGCGGCCGGGACGTCAGCGATCCGTAAGAGCTGCTGCCGGTACCCGGGTGCCGCAGGGCGGGCGGCGAATCAGGCGAGGGCGGGTATCTCCAGGGTGAGGGTGGCCGCGTCGGCGTCGAGGACTGCGGGGACGCCCAGCGGCACGGTCAGGCTGCTTTCGCCGTGGCCGAAGCCGAGCTCCTCGACGACTGGGACGCCCAGTCCGCCGAGCCGGTCGAGCAGGACGGTGCGGACCTCCGCGTAGGGCCCGCAGTCCTGCCAGGAACCGAGGGCTATCCCGGCGATCCCGTCGAGTCGGCCCGAACGCAGCAACTGGGTGAGAACACGGTCCAGGCGGTAGGGGGCCTCGCCCACGTCCTCCAGGAGCAGGATCGCGCCGGCCAGGTCCCGGCGCTGGTGGGGGGTGCCGAGTTCGGCGGCGAGGAGGCTGGCGTATCCGCCGACGGTCACGCCGCGCGCCGTGCCCGGCACCAGGGTCGCGGCGCCGGGCGAAGTGAGGACGCGCGTGGTCTCGGGCTCGAAGAGGGTGCGCCGCAGGTGTTCCTGGGTCGGACCGTCCTTGGTGAAGACGACACCCGAGGCCACCGGGCCGTACAGGGTGACCAGGCCGAGGCGCAGCGCGAAGGCTTCCTGAAGGGCCGTCACATCGCTGAAGCCGATGAGCGTCTTCGGGCCCGCCGCCCGCAGCGCCGCCCAGTCGAGCAGGTCCACCATGCGCTGGGCCCCGAACCCGCCGCGTGCGCACATCACCGCGCTGACGGAGGGGTCGCACCAGGCCTCCTGGAAGTCGCGGGACCGCTGCGTGTCCGTCCCGGCGAGGTACGGCAGGCCGGGGTTCCGGTCGCGTACGTGCGGTCCGGCCACCGGGTCCAGATCCCAGCCGCGGAGTATGTCGAGCCCGGCGTCGAGCTGCTCGGGAACCACCGGTCCGCTCGGCGCGACGATGGCCACGCGGTCCCCGGGGCGCAGCCGGGGCGGCCGGGTCAGCGCCGTGACGGTCATTTGCGGCTCCCTTCCGCCGTCAGCTCCAGCCGCGGTACCGACGGCGGGGTGAACCCGAAGACCTGCCCGTAGAGGGAGAGTTCGGCCTCCAGGCAGGTCACGATCGTTTCCAGCCTGCGGAATCCGTGTCCTTCGCCGTCGAAGGTGAGATAGGCGTGCGGCACACCGCGGCCCGCGATCCCGTCGAGGAACCGTTCACACTGCACCGGAGGGCAGATCACGTCGTCGAGCCCCTGGAGCAGCAGGAAGGGCGCCGAGATCCGGTCGACACGCGAGACGGGCGAGCGGTCCCGGTAGCGATCGGGTACCTGCGCCAGCGGCCCGACGAGGGTCTCCAGGTACCGCGACTCGAAGTCGTGGGTCTCGCCCCCCGCCGACCAGCCGGTCAGGTCCAGGATGGGAAAGCTGATCGTGCCGCACGCGAAGGTGTCGACCGACGTGAGGGCGGCGCCCGTGGTCCAGCCTCCCGCGCTGCCCCCGCGGATGGCCAGCCGCCGCGGATCTGCGGTGCCCTCGGCGACCAGTGCCTGCGCCACGGCCGCACAGTCCTCCACGTCCACCACGCCCCACTGCTCGCGCAGCCGGTTGCGGTACGCGCGGCCGTATCCGGTGGAACCGCCGTAGTCGACCTCGACGACGCCGATGCCGCGGGAGGTGAAGAAGGCGATCTCCAGGTCGAGCACGAGCGGCACCCGGCTCGTGGGACCGCCGTGTACCCACACGGCGTACGGCGGCAGTTCGCCCTCGGCGGCGGCGAAGTCCGGGTTGCGCGGCGGGTAGACGTTGGCGTGGATGTCCCGGCCGTCCGGTCCGGCGAAGGTGCGCTGGACGGGCTCGGGGAGGTAGGCGGGGTCGACCACGTCCTTGTGGGCGGCGCCGACCGTGCGTGTGTGCCCGGCGCACGTGTCGAGTTCGACGACCTCGTAGCCGGTCCGGGCCGTCGCCGCGACACCCACCACCCGCGTGTCGCAGACGGCCAGGCAGGCGTCCCACTCGGTCCACGGCCCGGGCGCGTCGGTGAGCGCACCGGTGGCGGGGTCCAGGATGCCCAGGCGCTGCGACCCCCGCCCGTGGAGCACGGCGACGAGGCCGCTGTCGAGCGGTGCGAACCAGCGCAGCCCCACTCGCCACGCCGCGCCTGCGAACTCCTCTTCCCGGGGGCAGAGATTGACCGCCTCGCCGGTGTCCGGGTCCACGCGGTGCACGTTCCACCACCCGGTGCGGTCCGTTGCGGCCAGCAGGGTGCCGTCCGGGGCCCAGGCGACCTGGGCGACCGATTCCTGCGGCCCGCCGATGAGCGTGCGGGTGCCGGTGAACCCCTTGGGTGTCACCTCGGCGATCTTCACCTCGGTGCCGTCCCAGGGCATCCGGGGGTGGTCCCAGGCGATCCAGGCGGCGAGGCGGCCGTCGGGTGAGATCCGGGGTCCGCTGACGAACCGGTTCGTGTCGTCGCAGAGTTCACGCACGGCGCTTCTGTCCCGGGCGGCCGAACCGTCCAGGGGCACGGCGGCCAGGACCCGCCGCACGTCGGTGGCGCCCGGACCGGTGAACTCCTCCAGGACGCACCACACCTCGTCCTCGTCGGGCCGCACCTGCGGGTCCACCCAGCGCAGCCCTCCGCCCACCTCGGACACGGGCGTCAGGGGCTGCGGAAGGCTTCCGGGCGTGTCGGGCTCGTAGGCGTAGAGCCGCTGGTCGGCGAAGTGGACGAAGACGATCAGCGGGCCCTGCGGGCGGGCGGCTCCCGCCCAGGGCAGCCCGCCGTACTCGATGACCCGGCTGCGGACGTTCCACGGGGCCGGGAGCACCTCTTCCTCCACACCGCCGGCGCGTCGCCTGACCAGGGTGCGGCGGCCTTCTTCGGCGGGACGGGGCGCGGTCCACCACAGGTCGTCGCCGACGATGCCGGCGAACTCGGGCCGGCCGTCGTGGGACGCGGCGGTCGCCGCGTCGATCGGGGACTGCCAGGCGCCGTAGGGGGCGATGCGGACGGTCATGCGGGATCTCCTTGTGCCCGGCGGTCAGCGGCTCAGGAAGCGGTCGAGGACACGGACGCCGAAGTGCAGGGCCTCCACGGGCACCCGTTCGTCGATGCCGTGGAAGAGCGCCTGGTAGTCCAACCCGGGGGGCAGCTTCAGCGGTGAGAACCCGTATCCGGTGATGCCCAGCCGGGAGAACTGCTTGGCGTCGGTGCCGCCCGACATGCAGTACGGAACCACGTGTGCCCCGGGGTCGAAGTGTTCCACCGCCTCGCGCATCGCGGCGTAGGTCGGCGAGTCGACGGGCGCCTGCAACGGCACCTCGCGATGGTGGAACCGCCAGCGCACGTCGTCCCCGGTCAGCCGGTCCATCGTGGCGGCGAACTCGTCCTCGCCGCCCGGCAGCACCCGGCCGTCCACGAAGGCACTGGCGCTGCCGGGGATGACGTTGATTTTGTAGCCGGCCGACAGCATCGTGGGATTGGCGCTGTTGCGGACGGTCGCCCCGACCAGGGCGGCCGACGGTCCGAGTCGTGCCAGCAGTTCGTCCACGGCGCCGGCCAGGGCTTCAGGGCTGTCGGCGTCGAGGTCGGCAGCAAGCCCGTGGAGGCCGGCGAGCTCGGTGAGCGCGGCCCGCACCGTCGGGGTGAGTCGGACGGGCCAGCGGTATTCACCGATACGGGTGATGGCAGCGGCGAGCTTGGTGACCGCGTTGTCGGCGTTGACCTTCGAGCCGTGGCCTGCCCTGCCCGTCGCGGTGAGTTCGAGCCACGCCGTGCCGCGCTCACCGGCCGCGATCGGGTAGAGCCGCATGCCGGGTCCGGCGTGGAAGGTGAACGCACCCGATTCGCTGATGCCTTCGGTGCAGCCCTCGAAGAGGTCGGCGTGCTCACGCACCAGGAATTCGGAGCCGTAGGCGGCGCTGTCCTCCTCGTCGGCGGTGAACGCGAGGACGATGTCGCGGCGTGGACGGCGGCCTTCGCGTACCCAGGACCGCACGGTCGCCAGGACCATCGCGTCCATGTTCTTCATGTCGATGGCGCCACGGCCCCACAGCACGCCGTCGCGTACCTCGCCGGAGAAGGGGTGCACGGTCCAGTCGGCTGCTTCGGCCGGCACGACGTCCAGGTGGCCGTGCACGAGCAGGGCGTCGGCCTGCGGGTCGGTGCCAGGGATCCGGGCGACGACGTTGGCCCGGCCGGGCGCCGATTCCAGGATGCGGGGTTCGACACCCGCGTCGGCCAGTTGTGCGGCGACGTATTCGGCGGCGGGCCGCTCGCAGCAGTCGCCTCCCCCGTGGTTGGTGGTGTCGATCCTGATCAGCTCGGAGGTGAAGCGGACCACCTCGTCGAGGGCCTGCTCCGCCGGACTCACGGATGCCACGAAGCCGGGCGTCGTGCCGACGGCCTGCGTTTCAGCCATATTGTTCCTCCACCGCTGCCGAGACGAGCGTGGTCACGGCCTTGAAGCACCTGATCCCGTCGTACATGGTGTCGGCCGTGTACCGCACCCGCCGCTCGCCGCACCGTTCGACAGAGGGGACGACGGCCGCGGCGCCGACGAGATGGGCTGCGTCGAACTCCACCTCCACGGTGAACGGCCCCGCCTGCACCGGCTCGTGGCGCACGGCGAGCTCCACGGCCTGCTTGGCCGCGGCCCGGATGTCCGTCGCGGTCCGCGCGGGGGGCCGGCACACGGCCGCGTAGCGGGAGACGTAGTCCTTCACCGCGACGGTCTGCGCCCGGGGCGCGTAGCCGTGGGCGTCGATGCCCGTGCGGTCGTCCCCGGTGACCAGGACGACGGGGACCCCGTACTCGGCGACGACCAGCGCGTTCAGGCGGCCTTCGCTGGCCGGTTCGCCGTTGACCCACACGCCGGTGATGGAGTTGGCGAGGTAGGTGTGCGCCAGCACGCCTTCGGTTCCCGCGCCCGTGTGGTAGCCGACGAACGCTATCCCGTCCACGTCACCGTGCTGAACGCCCTCGACCATGGACAGGTCCTTGTGACGGCCGGTGAGCATCTGCGCCCGCTCATCGAGCTGCTCGAGCAGCAGATTGCGCATGGTCGAGTGCGCCTCGTTGACCAGGACCTCGTCGGCGCCGCCGTCGAAGAATCCGGCGATGGCGGCGTTGACGTCGGAGGTGAACATGTGGCGGCAGCGCTGCCACTGCTCGGTGCCGGGCAGCACGTCGGCGGGCCAGGTCACCCCGGTCGCGCCCTCCATGTCCGCGCTGATCAGGATCTTCATGTCACGGAACGGTACGCGTCGGCCACGGTGGGCACCAGGCCTGTGGATAACTGCATCGGAGTGGACTTCCGGGTTATCCACAGGGCTGGTGCGGCTCGCCCGCCCGCCACACACTCAAGGACATGCGATCACTCCTCACGCCCCACGACCAGCCATTGCGCCGGAAGGTCGATACGCGTCCCGTCCGAGCTGTGCTCGGTCATCACCAGCTCCGTCTCGCCCCGGTCCAGCACCGTCAGGCCGGCGGAAAGGAAGTATCGCGGTACCGAGGCGTCGTCCGCCTCTGCCGGGGTCAGGCCGTGTTCGAACACGCGGGCAAGCTTGGGCGGCGGGCCGTCCGGGCCCTGCGCCGCCTGCACCAGCACCGTCTTCGCCCGCGACAGCAGCTCGACCACGAAGGCCCGCCCGCGGGCTCCGACGAGCGTCGCAACCGCGGCGGCGACGGCCGGGCGCGCGTCCGGCTCACTTTGGTGGATCACCGCACGCATGTAGACGTTGGCGTCACCGAGTATCCCGTGCAGCTCCCCGACGGCCGTGGGATCGGCGGCGTTCAGCTGCCGGTACTCGGCGATACCGTCGGGATCGGCCCGCCGGGCGTGGGCCACCGCGGCTTCCGACAGGTCGACGCCGATCGCCCGGTCGAAGTGGGCGGCCAGGTAGCGCGTCTGGGTGCCGGTGCCGCAGCCGAGGTCCACGATCGGCAACGAGGGGTCGGCAAACGGCTTCAGCAGCGGCAGGTGCCCGCCGGCGGCGAGTTCGGCGTCACAGTCGAAGATCGCCGCTCCCGGCTCGTCCGGGGTGCCCCGCCAGAAGCCCTCCCACGCCGCGCGGTACCGATTCGACACGCTCATGCACACTCCCGACGATCCGATGCTCCGTCAAGTGTGTTGCTACATCGGGGAGAAGCTCTCCGACAAGTGTTCCGTTCAATCATTCACCCGATGTTCGAACGGCCCCCGGACCAGGATTCGCGGACCCGCCGGTCAGCCTCGGCTCCCCGGGAACAGTGCCTGCTCGAACCAGACCGTCTTGCCCTGCGCCCGGTGGCTCGTGCCCCACTTGCGCGACAGCCGGTCCACGATACGCAGTCCACGGCCGTATTCGTCGTCCGGGCCGCCATTGAGGAGAACGGGCACGGTCTGGTCGTCGTCGGTGACCTCGCACAGCAGAGCGTCGGCACGCACGAGCCGCAGTTCGATGCCGTCGGTGCGCGCGTGGCGCACGGCGTTGGCCACCATCTCGCCCACGAGCAACTCGGCCGTCTCCGCTTCCTTCCGGATCCCCCACCTGTGCAGCGCCTCACGGGTCAGGGCCCGGGCACGCGGCACCTCGGCGGCCTGCGGGGCGAGGTGCCAGACGGCGATGTCGGAGCGGGGGATGCCGTTGAGCCGGGCCATGAGCAGCGCCACGTCGTCCTTGCGCCCTCCGGGCGGGTTGAGTGCGCGCACGATGGCGTCACAGGCGTCGTCCATCGACGCCGCCGGATGGGCCGCGCTCTCGCACAGTGCCGCGAGGCCGTCGCCGATGTCCTGGCCGCGCACCTCCACCAGCCCGTCGGTGCACAGCAGCAGCCGGTCCCCCGGTGCCACCCGCACCGAGACCGTCTCGAACGGCACACCTCCGACCCCTATCGGCGCTCCCGTCGGAAGGTCGAGCAGTCGGCTGCCGCCGTCCGCGGCGCGCACCAGCACCGGCGGGATGTGACCGGCGTTGGCGATGTGCACCTCGGACTCGACCGGGTCGTAGACCGCGTACAGGCAGGTCGCCAGGTAGTTCTCGCCGAGCCGTTGCGCGAGGTCGTCGAGGCCGCGCAGCAGCTGGGCGGGCGGCATGTCGAGCGCCGCCATGGTCTGCACCGCGGTGCGCAACTGGCCCATCATGGCTGCCGAGTTGAGCCCGTGGCCCATCACGTCGCCCACCACGAGCGCCACCCGGCAGCCGGGCAGCCTGACGGCGTCGAACCAGTCACCGCCCACGCGGCCGAGCCTGGCCCCCGGCAGGTAGCGGGTGGCGACGTCGCAGCCGGGCATGCGCGGACTGATGCGCGGCAGCATCCTGTCCTGGAGGGTCTCGGCGACGTTCTCCTGGTAGGTGTACATGCGCGCGTTGTCCAGCACGAGACCGGCCCGGGCGGCGAGTTCGGCCCCGGTGGTGCGGTCCATGTCGTTGAACGGCTCCCGGTCGGGGCGGCGCAGCAGCACCATGAAGCCGAGGACGACGTTGCGCGCCTTCAGCGGCACGACGAGGATCGAGCGGCCGTTGATGAGGGGCCGCAGATCCCGCTTCTCGAACTGGGCCGAGATGCGTTCGCCGAGTTCCTCGCTGATCCGCGGGATGAGCACGGGTTCACCGGTGACCATGCACTGGAAGAACGGCGTGTGTTCCGGGAAGGAGATCGCCTCGTCCACCGGGACGGTGTCGTCCCAGCGGCCCGGTTCGTCGTTGTGCTCGACCCACACTCGGTGCCAGACGGTGGTGACGTCCGGCGGGCCGTCGGGAAAGCCCTCACCGGCGAGCACCTGAGCCCGCAGGTGGGTCCCGGCGAAGTCGGTGAAGCGCGGCACCGCCGCACTGGTCACCTCCCGGATGGTCAGCTCCAGGTCGAGGGAGGAGCCGATACGCCCGGACACCTCGTTGAGGAACTCCAGGCGTTCACGCACCGCGGCGTACTCCAGGTCCGGCGCGTCGTCCGCCGCGGGCGGGGTCGCCGGTGCGGTGCCCACCTGCGCGCCCTGGGCGGTGCGGCGCTGCCGTTCGCGCCGCTCGACGTACTTGGGCACGCCCCAGTCGGGGGTGACCGGGAGCCGCTCGTGCCGGCTCAGCTCCAGCACGGGGTAGCCCAGTTCCAGCACCTGGGAGACGATGCGGCTGCTGCCGGCCGGGCCCATGTTGGGCAGGATGTCGGGCAGCCGCCGCGACAGCACGTCGGCGTCGGGGAACTCGGTGTGCCACGCGAACCCGGGATACACGCGCTCGCGGATCCCGTCGGCGGCGTCTCCCTCCCCGATCTGCACCTGGGAGGCGTCGGCGAGCAGCACCAGCAGCCGTTCGGGGCCGGGGCCGACGAGGGGATACGCCCACCACAGGATGTCCACCGGACCGCCCCGCGAGTCGGACAGATGCGCGCGCCCGGCCGTGGCATACGAGGTCCTGCCGGCGAGAGAGGAGTCCAGCGGGTGGCCGGACGACGGTTCAGCGGCCTCCGGGCCGCCGTCCTCCTCGGTGCGCAGGGCACCCGAGACGGGAAGTAAGTCGAGGACCGGGCTGCCGACGGCCTCCTCGCGCGGCACGCCGATCAGGCGGCGTGCGCCACTGCTCCAATGGGACACCGACCCGTCGCCGTCGACGACAACCACGGCCAGCGGAATCCGCCCCGACGCAGCGGTGTGGCGCTCAGGCGGCGTACTACGGTCCATGGCGCGCAGGACTCCTTCCCCTGTCGGGTCGCAGCCCGGCTACCCAGCCCCCGCACCGGTACAAGATCTGCGACACCGCTACCACGGTACGGGTCCGGTGGGTCCCGGTGCGGCACAAAGCGCGAATCCGGCGCACGACCGCGCGCGGCACCTGCTAACCGGAGGGTGACGCATGGCGTGTTAGCGTCCCGTCCTGCATACGGCATCTGGGAAACACCAGGAGCAATCACCATGAGTACGCTCGAACCGGCTCCGCGTGCCGTATTCCTGCCGCGGCAGTACGTGACCGGCTGGCTGCGCGACCCGGTCCTGGCGGCGATGTCGCTGGCCGGCGCGCTGCATGTGCTGTGGGCGCTCTTCCTCGCCAACGAGGGAGGGGACCTGGCCGCACAGTACGCCTGGACGGCCTTCGCCGACCGCAACCCTGACGCGGCGTACAACCTTTCCTGGTACGGCGGCATGCACCCCGTCTCTTACAGCGTGCTCACCCCGTACCTGATGGCGGCCATCGGGGTGCGCACGACCGCGGTGATCTGCGGGACGCTCTCGGCGGGGCTGCTCGCGCGGCTCCTCGTCCGGGCCGGGATCGAACGGCCCCTGGTCCCGGCGCTGTGGGGCGCGTTCGCCCTGTGGTGTGACGCCGCGTCGGGGCGGGTCACCTTCTCCGTGGGCGTGCTGTTCGGTCTGGCGGCGACGCTGGTCAGCTACGAGTCGTGGCGCAACCGGGTGGTGCGCGGGTGCGTCGCCGCGGCCCTCGGGGCGCTGGCGACACTCTCCAGCCCGGTGGCGGGGCTGTTCGTGGAGGTCGTGGCAGCGGCGCTGCTGTGGACCGGGCGGCGCAAGGCGGCGTACGCGATGGCCACGGGGCCGGCACTGGTGATGGCGGCCACGACGTTGTTCTTCCCCTTCTACGGGGTGCAGCCGTTCTCGGTCGGGGGCGCGCTGCTGCCGGTCGCGGTGGCGCTGCCGCTGGCGTTGTGGGGGCCGCGGGAGTGGCGGCCGGTCCGGGCGGGCGCGGTGGTCTACGCCGTGGGTGTCGGGCTGACGCTGGCGATCCCGTCACCGGTCGGCAGCAACGTGGTACGTCTCGCGCTGCTGTTCGGCGGCGCGCTGCTGCTGGCGGCGGCCGCGCAGGTCCGAGGGGCGGGCGGCGGGAGGCGGGTGATCGCGCTGTACCTGGCGTTCGCGGTCTGCGCGGCCTGGCAGATCTTCAAGCCCGTGCAGGACCTGATCGACACCAGGCCCGCGAACGGATGGTCGTCGTACGCGCAGCCGCTGGTCGGGGAGTTGAACCGGCTGGGCGCCGACCGGGGGCGGGTGGAGGTCGTCGCGGCCCGCACGCACTGGGAGTCGGCGGGGCTGGCGCCCTACGTGAACCTGGCCCGCGGCTGGAACCGGCAGGCCGACGTCGAGCGCAATCCGCTGTTCTACAAGGGCACGCTGACGACACAGGCCTACCACGAGTGGCTGCGCCGCTGGGCCGTCGGTTACGTGGTGCTCCCCCACACGGAACCGGATTCCGCCGCGGCGGCCGAGGCACGGCTGGTCGCGCAGGGCCAGCCGTGGCTGCGGCCGGTCTGGCAGGACGCTCACTGGCGGGTGTACCGCCTGACCGATCCGCTGCCGATGGCCGCGGCCCCGTCGAAGGTGGTCCGGGCAGGCGACGGCCAGCTGTCGGTGGACGTTCCCGCGGCGGGTTCGGTCCTCGTCAGGGTGGCCTGGTCACCGTGGCTGGAGGTGCTCGGGGGCGGGCAGGGCTGTCTGCAACGGGACGGCGACTGGACCGTGTTGAAGGCGCAGGGACCGGGGCTGTTCCGCATCGGCGGACGGTACCGCCTCCCCAGGGGCACGCCGTGCGCGACCCCGGCGCACCGCTCCTAGGCGCTTCCAGGGCCGCACGGCGTCCTCCCCGGAACGGACCCCGGGCGCCGACGCGCCGGCATGGGCCGCACGTACCGCGTACGGCGGCCGGACGCCGCCGCGGTCACTGGCCGTGGCTCAGCTGCAGATCGCGTTCGGTTCGCCCGCCGCCCGCGACCTGGAGGACGGTGGCCACGGGCGGGTAGCCGGCGGCGATCACGGTGTAGGAGCCCGCTGCCAGGTCGATGAAGCGGAAGACGCCGTCCGGGGTGGTGGTGACGGTGTCGACGACGTTTCCGGCGGCGTCGAGAAGTGTGACGCGAGCGTCCTCCACGGGCCGGCCGTCGGGGGTGCGCACGACGCCGCGAAGCACGGCCCCGCCCGAGAGTTCCACGTCCTGGCGGGTCTCGCGGGCGGCCTGGACGGATACCGGGAGGGCCGCAGGGCGGAAGGCGGGTGCGCTGGCGGCCAGCGTGTACTCCCCCGCGACGAGGTCGGTGAGGACGTAGGCGCCTTCGTGGGCGGTGCGGGTGCTGGCGACGACCTCGCCCCGCACGTCGGTGAGGGTCACGACGGCGTCGCGCACCGGTGTGCCGTCGGCGGTCACGACGACGCCCGCGAGGCGGCCGGCGCCGCCGAGCACCATGTCGAGCTCGACGGGGCGTTCGCCCACGGTGACCGTGACCGCCTGCGGCTGATGACCGCCTGCCGCCGCGATCAGCACGTAGCTGCCGCTGCCGGGGGTGCTGAGGGCGTAGCGGCCGTCCTCGCCCGTCGCACCGCGTCCGACCTGGCGGCCCGCGGCGTCGATCAGGGTGAGCGCGGCACGGGCCACGGTCGTGCCGTCGGAGTGCTGGACCGTGCCGCACACGGGCACGCCCGCTGCGCCGCTGCGCGCCTCCGGGATGGTGGGGTGGACTTGGGTCACCAGAGGTTTCTCCTTGAGGAGGAAGGCGATCAGAAAACCGAGGGCGAGCACCGGCACCAGATAGAGGAAGATCCGCGGCATGGCGCCGGCGTAGGCGTGCACATAGCCGTCACGCAGCGGCGCCGGCAGGGCGTGGACCAACTGGGGGGTGATCGCCTCGGGATTGGGCAGCCGGGCCGCTCCCCCGTCGCCCCGGTACGGGAGTTCGGCGGCGAGGCGGGCGGTCAGGCGGTGGGCGAACAGGGTGCCGAAGACGGCTGCGCCGACCGAACCGCCGATCTGCCGGAAGTAGTTGTTGGCCGAGGTCGCGGCGCCCACGTCGGCGAGGGGCACCGCGTTCTGCACCGCGAGGACGAGGATCGGCAGGACCAGCCCGACGCCCAGACCGAGGACCGCCATCCAGACGCTGTACACCACACGCGGCGTCGAGGCTGCCAGCCGGGACAGCAGCCACATGCCGACGGCGGCGAGCGCGCAGCCGAGGACCGGGTACGCCTTGTAGCGGCCGGTGCGGCTGACGAGCTGCCCCGAGACGATGGAGGCGAGGACCACGCCGCCCATCATCGGCAGCATGAGCAACCCCGACCCGGTCGCCGAGGCGCCGTCGACCATCTGCAGGAAGGTCGGCAGATAGCTCGCGGCGCCGAACAGCGCGACGCCCACGACGGCGCCCACGAGCCCCGAGACATTGAAGATGCCGTCCCTGAACAGGCGCAAGGGGATGAGGGGTTGGGCGGCGCAGCGTTCGGCCACGAGGAAGAGGACGATGGCGGCGACGGCTCCCGCACCGAGACCGGCGATGACGTGCGAGCGCCACGGGTAGCGGGTCCCTCCCCAACTGGTCAGCAGCACCAGGCAGGTTGACGCGGCGGTCAGCAGGAGCATCCCGAGCACGTCCAGGCGCGGCCGGACAGTGGGGCGGGGCAGTTCCAGCACACCGGCGATCACGGCGAGGGTGACCAGTCCGAAGGGCACGTTGACGTAGAAGCACCAGCGCCATGAGGTGTGGTCGGTGAAGAAGCCGCCCAGCAGCGGCCCCGCGACCGAGGCGAGACCGAAGGCGGCGCCGATCAGCCCCATGAAACGGCCGCGTCGGCGGGGCGGGACGATGTCCGCCATGATCGCCTGCACCCCGATCATGAGCCCTCCGCCGCCGATGCCCTGGACGGCTCGGAAGGCGATCAGCTCGTTCATCGTCCGAGACCAGCCGGCCAGCCCCGAGCCGATGACGAACGTGACGATCGCGAACTGGAAGACGGGTTTGCGGCCGAAGAGGTCGCCGAGCCGGCCGTAGACCGGCAGTCCGATGGTGGAGGCCAGCAGGTAGGCGGTGACGGCCCAGCTCATCCGGTCCAGGCCGTGCAGATCCCCCACGATCTTCGGCAGCGCGGTGGCCACGATGGTCTGGTCGAGCGCGGCGAGCAGCAAGGTGAGCATCAGCCCGAAGAAGACCATCCGCACGTGGCGCGGGCTGAGCTTGGCCGCGAGGCCGTCCTGGCCCGCGGCCTCCCCCGCCGACCACGTCGCGCGGGTGTCGCCGGGCGGCACACGAAGGGCACCGGGCGGCGCGTGAAGGTCACCGCGCGCCCCGTCGGGGAGTTCGCCGGGCACCCCGTCGCGGGGCTCGCCGACCGGCACGTCCCATCCGCGGTGGGCGGCCGCGGCGGCGCCCGAGTCGAAGCCGACGGCGGGCGCACCGGCGGCTCCGGGGGCCGCACTCAGGGCCCCGGAAGCCGCACTCACGCCCCCGATACCGGCGCCGGTCTCCCTACGCGTTCCGGTCGGCGCCTCGGTCTCCGTCCCGCTCTCCGGCCCGATCTCAGTCCCGGGCGCGGTCGGCGCGCTCCGGCGGCGATCGGCCCGCCTGCCCGACGCCGTCCCGGCCGGCTTCTCCGGCGACGGTCCGGCCGTTCCGGTCTGTCCGGCCAGTGCGGTTCCGCCCACGTGCTGCTCCCCTCGCCACCTTGCGCGGGCCATTTCTCGCATTCGGCGATATCGGTGAGCAACCGAGACGTTTCACTGCAGTCCAGCACAAGAGGACCGTCAACTCCCTTGCAAACGAGGGAGTCTGGCGCCTCATCAGGGGCTTTCACGGCGGAGGGCACGCGCCCGGCGCGCGCCCGGCCCCCTGGGAAAACCACCCGAACCGGTGACGGATGCCGGGGCTTGCGCGCGCCCGGCCGACCGGTTACTTCTCGACGTGTGCCGCCAGATTGGCAAGCACCGCGTCGTGGATGCGGTTGAGCCCCTTGGGGGCGAAGGTCTTCTCGAAGAAGCCGCCGATGCCCCCGGCGCCGGTCCAGGTGGTCGTCACGACGACCTTGGCCTTGCCCTCGCCCGCCGGGGTGACGGTCCAGGTGGTGACCATGGAGGAGTTGCGGTCCTTCTCCACCAGCCGGCCCGGCGTCGGCTCGCTCACCTCGAACAGGCAGTCCCGGACACGCTTGCTGGTGGCCTGCAGCTTCCAGTGGACGAGGGTGCCGGCCCCGGCGCCGCCCTCCCGCACCTCGTACTCGCTGAACTGCTCAGGGAGCAGTTCCCGCCGGGCGTGCGCGTAGTCGGCGAGGGTGCCGAACGCCGCCTCCGGCGTCGCCGCGACGATTCGCTGGGTGGTGGCCTCGACCTGCGCCATCTGTCCGTCCTCCGGTCCTGTCGTGCGTCTGTCCGCGGGCCTCCGCTCACCGGCGGATCCCCCGGAATGAGCCGTGCCGGCTCCGCGGCAAGCCAACCACTGCGGGACCGCCCGCCCAAATCCGGGTCCCCGCCACAGGCGCCTCACCAGACACATGGGCACCTCATCAGGCACCTCCGCACAGCCCCACCGACCCGCCTCTCGTAATTCGCTCAAGTGTTCTATTGTGTTCCAGGGGGTGCTACCGGCGACCTAGGAGGCACCATGCGCTGGGACAACCTCGGACTCGATGGCACGGCGGCGGCACCCGCGCTGTTCGGCCAGGACGTCGTGACGCGCACGTTCGACACCCCGGAGTTCCGCGGGATCACCTTCCACGAGATACGGGCGCGTTCGATCGTCAACCGGGTGCCGGGCGCGTCCCGGATGCCGTTCGAGTGGACCGTGAACCCGTACCGCGGCTGCAGCCACGCCTGCGTCTACTGCTTCGCCCGCAACACCCACAGCTACCTGGACCTCGACACCGGCCACGACTTCGACTCGCAGATCGTGGTGAAGGTCAACGCGCCGGAACTGCTGCGCCGCGAGCTGGCGGCGCCGCGCTGGCGCGGGGAGCACATCGCCATGGGCACCAACGTGGACTGCTACCAGCGGGCCGAGGGCCGCTACCGCCTCATGCCCGGCATCATCGAGGCGTTTCGGGACCACGCCAA
This sequence comes from uncultured Streptantibioticus sp., assembly GCA_964398515.1. Classification (GTDB taxonomy): domain Bacteria; phylum Actinomycetota; class Actinomycetes; order Streptomycetales; family Streptomycetaceae; genus CAYNNX01. The sequence goes on from CAYNNX010000013.1 coordinate 43,659, forward strand.
CCCGTTCTCGATCCTCACCAAGGGGTCGCTGATCCTGCGCGATCTGGAGCTGCTGGTGCAGGCAGCCGAGGTGACCGAGGTGGGGACGGCGGTATCCGTGGGCTTCACCGACCGGGATCTGTGGCGAAGCGTCGAGCCGGGCACCCCGGCCCCGGGCAGGCGGCTGGAGGTCTGCCGCACCCTCAACGACCACGGCGTCCCGTGCGGCGTCCTGATGGCGCCCGTCCTCCCCTTCCTCAGCGACTCACCGGAGCGGCTGCGCGCGACCGTGCGCGCGATCGCCGAGGCGGGGGCGACCTCGGTGACCCCGCTCGTCCTCCATCTGCGACCCGGCGCCCGCGAGTGGTACATGGCCTGGCTCGCCGAGCACCACCCGTCGCTGGTCCGCCGGTACGAGGCGATGTACGCGGGCGGCGCCTACGCGCCGAAGTGGTACCAGCGCCGCATCACGCGTCACGTACACGAACTCGCCAGGGAGTACGGCATCGGCCCGTCCCCTTCCAGGGCCGCACGGCGCATCCCGGCGACCACGCCCGTACCACCCGAGGCCGCCACCCCGGGCCCGGTGCAGCTCTCCCTCATCTGAGCACCCGAACCGCGCGACCTTTACGAGTACCCGAACCCGCCCCCGCACACCTCCCGCCCCCGAGAGCGCCGCTCATCTGAACGCGGCGCAATTCACATGCGCGGAACTCTGGCGCCTAGGTTACCGACGAGTTACCCTCGCCCTGAGGAGCTGTTCCACCGCCGACCGCGGTGGGCCTGCTCCGCGTACGGCGGCCTGGTGACGCAGCCGCCGTGCGCAGCGCGACACAACAGCACCACCTGAGCACCATCCGCGGTCTCGTCGGTTCGGCATCGCGGCGTGCGGCCCCGGGACAGGGCCGCCGCTCCATCACCGGGCACCCGTGTGCCCGTGGCTGTTACGCAACTCCTCAGCCGCGCAGGCGCGTTCCTCATGCTCACCGCCCCTCAGGCCCGCGCGGCGGCCACCCTTCAGTCGTCACGCCCCGTAACGCGGGGCACACCCCCTGGAGTTCCGCGATGGACCGTCCGTCCACCCCCGCCCCCTCCCCGTCATCCCTGCGCACCGTCGCCGTCGTCGGCCTGGGCACCATGGGCTCCGGCATCGCCGAGGTGCTGGTCCGGGCCGGACACGAGGTGATCGGCATCGACGTGAGCGAACGCGCGAGCGCCGCCGCCGTGACCACCCTGGAGAAGTCGACCGCGCGTGCGGTCGAGCGCGGCGAGCTGACCGAGGCCGAGCGCGGTGAGGCGCTCGCCCGGTTCCGCACCTTCGCCGAGCTGCGCGCCGCCGCCGACGCCGACCTGGTGATCGAGGTGGTCCCGGAGTCGTACGACGTCAAGCGGGAGGTCTTCGCGGGCCTGGACGCCGTCGTGGGGCCGCAGACCATCCTGGCGACCGGCACCAACGCGCTGTCGGTGACCCGGCTGGCCGCCGAGACCTCCCGGCCCGAGCGCGTCATCGGGCTGCACTTCTTCGCCCCCGCGCAGGCGATGAAGCTGGTCGAGGTGGTCTCCACCGTTCTCACCTCGCCGGAGGCGACCGCCGCCGTCACCGCGCTCGTGCGGGACCTCGGCAAGCAGCCGGTGCCGGTGGGCGACCGGCCCGGGTTCGTCGCCGACGGCCAGCTGTTCGGATACCTCAACCAGGCCGCCGCGA
>CAYNNX010000014.1:0-19818 GCA_964398515.1 uncultured Streptantibioticus sp.
GACGCCCACCTGTCGCCAACTCGCACCGCACGCAGCACACGTAACGCGGCGGGGTCAGGAACGCCGGAACTCATGACGGCATCGGTCTTCGGCAAAGGCTCCGGCGTGCGAGAGCGGCGAACGGACGCTCACGGCGGCCCTGCTGGCCACCCCGCAGCCGCGCGGGCGCTGGCCGAGGGTGCTCGCCGACCGCCCCGGCGCGGCCGTCGGCGTCCTGCTGGCCGCCTGCGTGTTCGTCTCGGGGGTAAGCGCGCTGGAGGCCGCCCAGGACCTGCACGCGCACATCGAGTCGGCCCAGACCCAGGAGGCCGGCGCCCACACCCACTGGGGCGGCCACACCCACTGGAGCGCCCCCGGACACCTGCGGACCCCCTGGTAGGCCGGCCACGGCACGGGGGGCCCGCGAGCGGGCCGTGGCTGCGCGGCGCGCGGCGGAACCGGAGTTGCGTCTACACTCATGTAGACCGTATCCGGAACCGTACGGCAGACCGTCCGCAGGACGCCCGGCTGCTCCGGCAGACCGCCACCGGGCCTGCGGGGGCTCCACTCCATCGCCGCAGAGGGGCGCGAATGAACGCACTCACCCACGGATCGCAGCTCGCCCTCAACCCGCTGGATCCCACCTCCCTGCTGTCGTCGTTCGGCGCGATCGGCATCCTCGTCGTTCTCTTCGCCGAGACCGGCCTACTGGTGGGCTTCTTCCTGCCAGGCGACTCGCTGCTGTTCACCGCGGGGCTGTTCACCACCACGAGCTCCAACGCGGCGATCCACCTCCCCCTCGCCTGGGTGCTGGTGGCCGCGGCCGCCGGCGCGCTGGCCGGCGCGCAGACGGGGTACCTCATCGGCAGGCGCGGCGGCCCCGCGCTGCTCGCCCGGTCGAAGAACCCCAAGCTCCACCAGGCGGTCGAGCGCAGCGGCGAGATGCTGGAGAAGTACGGCTACGGCAAGGCGATCGTGCTGGCGCGCTTCATCCCGCTGGTGCGCACCGTGCTCAACCCGATGGCGGGCGCCCTCGGCGTGCCGCTGCGGACCTTCACCGTGTGGCAGATCGCCGGCGGTCTGGTCTGGAGCATCGGCGTGACCGTCGCCGGGAACCTGCTCGGCTCCGCGATCCCCAACATCGACAACTATCTGCTGCCCATCATCGGCCTCGTCGTGCTCCTCTCCCTGATCCCGGTCGCCCTGGAGGTCCGCCGCTCCCGGCGCACCTCCGCGACGCGCCCCTGACCCGCGGCGAAGGCCCCCCGGTGCGGCCCGCGCGGCACGATCCGCGCGGGCCGCACCCGTGCCGGCTCACGGACCCGGCGAGCCCGGGCGCAGGAAGGCGTCACCGTGCTCGCGCACGTGCGCCTCCACTGCTTCCAGGGCGCGATCCACCTCCTCGCGCGTGCCGGAGCCGTGCCGCTCCGCGTAGTAGGCGGCGCCCAGCCTGCGCAGCAGGTCGTGCCCGGTGCGCGAGGCCTGGACCTCCTCCACCTTCTGCCGGCCCGCGTCCAGTCCCCGCTGGGCCGTCTCCTTCGCGCGGTCCAGAAAGCCCGCCATCTCGCGCCTCCCTCAGCTCTCGTGCCCGGCCTCTCGCCCGGTTGGGCAGCCTGGTCCAACGAGCGGGTGCCCCTCCCCCCGCACTTCATGTTTTCCCGGGGTTTTCATCGGAACGCTTCCGGTTGCCGACCCGTACGAGTGATACTCCGAAACGGAGAGCCGGTAATCCATGCGGGAGCGAGGCTGCTAGATGTTCAGGAACGGGCTCGAACCGTGGCACGTCATCCTCGTGGTGGTCGTCTTCATCCTGCTGTTCGGCTACAAGAAGCTGCCGGACGCCGCACGCGGCCTCGGCAAGTCGCTGCGCATCCTGAAGTCCGAGACGCGCGCGCTGCGTGAGGAGCACGGCGACGCGACCGGCCAGGGCGGCGGTAGGGCGGGAGCAGCCGAGCCGCAGCGACCGGAGGAGCTGGAGAAGGGGACCGCGCCCAGGCCGGATCAGGCCGCGGAATCCGCCAAGAACGAACAGCCCGCTCCCTGACGCCCCGCGAGCCCGTGCGCAGAGCCGCGCGGGCGGTGACGACGACGTGACGACGACGCCTGCGGCACGCCCGCGGCGTCTCGCCTGTGTCCCCCGCCGCTCAGCCGCGGTCACCGAGTGTTCCCGGCGCGTTCCCGGCGTGCTTGGCAAGCCCCGCGCCCGCCCCGATGATGAGGCACGCCTCTGATGCCACGTCACCCGCGTGAACGGGAGCCGTCATGGACACCCCGACCACCCCCACCTGCTGTTCTTCCCCGCCCACCCCCTACCGTCCTTCCCGCCCCACCCGGCGCGGCCTGCTGCTGGGCGGGCTCGCCCTGGGCACGGCCGCGGCCGCCGGGCTCGCGGGCCGGACGCACGCCTCCCCGGCGGTCTCCCCGCCGCCCGCCCGACGCGCCGCCGGAGCGGTCGACTACCGTTCGGCGGCCTGGGCCCCGGCGAGCACCGCCAACTACACGGCCGCCGCCCGCCCGCACACCTATGCGGTCACCACGGTCGTCATCCACGTCGCCCAGGACACCTTCGACAACACCGTGCGGACCTTCCAGGACCCGGCGCACGCGGCGAGCGCCCACTACGTCGTGCGGTCCGCCGACGGCTACCCGGCCCAGTGCGTAAGGGAACGCGACGTCGCCTGGCACGCCGGGAACTGGGGCTACAACACCCGCAGCATCGGCATCGAGCACGAGGGCTGGGTCGACCGGCCGGCGTACTTCACCGACACGATGTACCGCGCGTCGGCCGCGCTGACCGCCGAGATCTGCGACAAGTACGGCATCCCCAAGGACCGCGAGCACATCATCGGCCACTACCAGGTCCCGGGGACCGACCACACCGATCCCGGGCCGCACTGGGACTGGGCGCGCTACCTCCGGCTCGTCAACGGCGGCTGACGCCGCCGGCGCGGCGCCGGAGTGCGGTCGGCAGCGGTGTACCTACTAGTATGTACACTCAACGGCCATGCGGATACCGACGACCCTTCAGCCCACCCGGCCCGGCGACACGGCCGACCCCCCGCCGAGGCCCGGCTCCCGGAACGCGGCGCTCACGGCCGTATGCCTCGGCCACTTCATGATCCTTCTCGACGGCAGCGCGCTGAACGTGGCGCTGCCCGCGATCGGCCACGACGTGCACGGTTCGATGGCGGCCCTGCAGTGGGTGGTCAACGTCTACACGATCCCGCTGGCCGCGGTGGTGCTCACGGCGGGGTCGCTCGGCGACCGGCTGGGGGCGCGCCGGCTCTTCCTCGCCTCGCTCGGCGGCTTCACCGCGGCCTCCGTCGCCTGCTCGCTCAGCCCCACGCCGGCCGCACTGGTCGCCGCGCGCTTCGTCCAGGGGGTCGCGGCCGGCGGGCTGCTGCCCACGACGCTGGCGATCATCGCCCGCACCCACCCCGATCCGGTGCACCGCACCCGGGCGATCACCGTGTGGGGTGCCACGGGCGGCCTCGCCCTGGCCGCCGGGCCGCTGGGCGGCGGGCTCCTGACCGACCTGGCCGGGTGGCGGGCGATCTTCGCCGTCAACGTGCCGGTGGGCCTGGTCACCGCCGCGCTAGCCGCCCGGCACGTCGCCGAGACGCAGCGCCGCCCCGCCGTCCGCGCCGACCTGCCGGGCCAACTCGCCGCGGTCGCCGCGCTGTCGGCGGCCGTCGCCTGGCTCATCGAGGGCGGGCCGCTCGGCTGGTCCGCGCCGCTGCCGCTGGCACTGCTGGCGGCGGCGGTGGGCGGCAGCGCCCTGTTCGTCGTCGTCGAACTGCGCAGCGCCCACCCGATGCTTCCGCTCGCGGTCTTCCGCCGCCCCGCCTTCACCGCCTCCGTCGCATGCGGCTTCGCCTTCCAGTTCGGCGGCTACGGGCTCCAGTTCATGCTCGCCGTCCACCTGCAACAGCACTGGGGGCTGAGTGCGCTCGCCACCGGCGGGTGCCTGGTGCCGTTCGCCGCCGCGTGGGTCTTCGGCACGGTGGTACCGGCCCGGCGCATGGTCGCACTCGGCCCGCGCACGCCGATGTGGACCGGCTCGCTCACCTCCTGCGCGGGCGCGCTGCTGCTCCTGGGGGTGAACGGGCCTGCGTCGTGGCCGCTGTTCGCCGTGGCCACGGTGGCCGTCGGGCTGGGCTGCGGCGTCTGCTCCCCCAGCCTCAACGCGACGGCCCTGGCCTCCATCGACCCCGCCTGGACCGGCCTCGGCTCCGGCATCCTCAACACCGCCCGCCAGATCGGCACGGCCGTGGGCGTCGCGCTCCTCGGCTCACTCCTGGCACTACCTGACGTATTGTCCGATCTACGGCTGGCCGTCCTCGCCGTCGCGTCGTGCTTCGCGGCGATGACGGCCCTGACGCTCCGGTACGTCGGGCGGCGCTGACGCGACCTCCGTTCAGCCCCCGCGCCAGTGGTCGCTGAGCGCGATCGCCCTCAGCGTGGCGACGGGCACGACGTTGCGGGCCGTCCGGGAGCTCGCCGAGCGGCCGTTCACCGCTGCTGCGGCGGCGCTGGTGCGTCAGGAAGGCACGCACCAGCACGGTCTGCGCGTAGGCCGCCGGGTTGTCGATCCGGCCCACTCCGCGCCACGCCACGTACATCCGGCCCAGCGTCTCCTGGACGAGGTCCTCCGCGAGATGGGTGTCACCGCCGGTGAGCAGGCAGGCCGCCCGGTACAGATGGCCGGCCCGTGAGGCGGCGAACGCCGGACAGTCGTCAGTCCGCGGCTGTCCCATGGCCTCCCCTGTGCACGCTCATGCCCTCACCCCCACTGATGCGGTGCGGCCGGGGAAACGTTTCATCCGGGGGCGGGCCGGGCGTCGGCGGGGCGGCCGCGAGATGGCCGGCGGCCAGGGCGCGGTACCGCTGCGGCCGGGCGGACCGCAGCCACAGGGCGAACCCGATGCCGCCGGCCGCCACCGGCAGCAGCAGCCACGGCAGGGCGGCCACGACGCCGGAGCGGACGCCGGTCAGCAGGTCGAAGTCGGCGACGGCCAGCCAGAAGGTGGCGGCGAGGCCGAGGAACGCCAGGGCGGGCGCGGCCGTCCGCTGCCACCAGGGCGCCGCGGCCCCCGAGCGGCCCATGCCGAGCACCGACAGCGCGGCCAGGGCCTGGAGCAGCACGATGCCGAGGGTGCCCAGCCCCAGCATGCCGGTGGTCATGGTGGTGTAGGGGTCGAGCCCGGCGGCGGCGAACCCGGCGACGGCCGCCGCGCACAGGGACGTCTGCACGGCACTCGCGCGGTGCGGGGACCCGTACTTGTGGTGGACGGCGCCGAGGCCGCGGGGCAGGACGGCATCCTCGGCGAGCACCTGGGCGTACCGGCCCGCCGCGCTGTGCAGCGCCAGGGTGGCGGCGAACAGGCTGGTGCACAGCAGCACTTGCATCACCGTGGCGCCGAACTGCCCGAGGTAGTCGGTGCCGAGGCCGAAGAAGAGGTCCCCCAGCTGTTCGGCCGCGCTGCGCCGAAGGCGGCCGGCGCCGACCGCACCGACCGCCTCCCAGCTGGTGAGGGCGTAGAACACCGAGATGAGCAGCACCGCGAAGTAGGTGGCGCGCGGCACGCTGCGGTGCGGGTCCTTCGCCTCACGGCCGTAGAGCGCGGCCGACTCGAAGCCGATGAAGGAGACGAAGGCGAACATCACCGACGCGCCGAAGCCCTGCCCGAAGACCTGGTGCGGCGCGAAGGAGACGGCGGGCAGCGCGTCCGTGCCGCGTCTGGCCAGGACGGCGACGTCCAGGGCGAGCAGGATCCCGGTCTCGCCCAGCATGAGTGCGGCCACCGTCCTGGCGCTCACGGCGATCTCGCGGTACCCCAGCCACGCCATGGCGGCCACCCCGACCGCGGCACACAGCCACCAGGACACGTGGACCCCGTGTGCGGCGAACACGAGCCGGGTGAAGTAGCCGAGCGCCCCGACCAGTCCGATCGTCGCGCAGTTGTAGGCGAACACCGCCAGGTAGCCGCTCGCCAGGCCGACCGGGCGGCCGAGCCCCTGGGCGGCGGCCGCGTAGAAACCGCCGCTGCCGCCGGTGCGGCGGGCGATCAGCGCGTAGCCGGCCGAGAAGCACAGCAGCGTCGCGCCCGCGAAGACGAAGGCCGCCGGAACACCGGCGCCGTTGCCGAATGCGAAGGCGAGCGGCACCGTTCCGATCATGGCGGAGAGCGGGGCGGCTGCCGAGACGACGAGCCCGACGATATGCCCGGTGCTCAACTGACGTATTCCCGTCCCGGCCGCTTTTGGTGAGTTCTTTGCAGACACGAGGCTCCTCTGGCTAAGGTAAGGAAAACTGTTACCAGTGCCGGATGTTCACTCCGGGAAAGCCGCCGGATTTTCCGGGCCGGTCCGCGCGACCACTGTGCCCTGGGGATCTGACGGTGCACTGATGCGCCGCTGACCGGCCGGGCCGCGCTCGGGCCGGCAGCACGCGCGGGCTGCACACCCGGGGGGTGCCTGTCGATTACGCGAGGGGTAATAATCCCGGAGAAGGGCCGGAAGATTACCCAGCCGACCGCCCGGTGTTTTGAATCGGCCATCGTCGAACTGACGTTTACATGGGCTGTCGGTGAACGCCCGTCAACTTGCCCTGAGCATATGTCCGGTATGGCGTCATGTAGGACCGGGTTACCCGGCGCAGCCCTGGTGGCGCATACGTGTCCGTGGGGAACGCGGGTCCTTGCGGCCGACGAGTTCATTGGCGTCAATAGTTAAGGGGAGACAAGCAATTGGGACAGGTCGACATGTGATCGGAGAGGACATTGCGCAGGCGGTCTCAGAACGCGGTCGGCACGGGGGCGCGGCAGTCCGGCTTAACCGATTTCCCGGATTCCGGTTCCGGCCGAAGTAGAACGGTGGAATTCAAGGTCCTCGGCCCGCTGGAAATGGAGGCCGGCGGGCAGTCCCGGACCGTGGCGGGCAACAGGCAGCGGACGTTGCTGGCGACCCTGCTGGTCAGCGGCGGACGTCCGGTCTCCGCCGAACAGCTCTACACCGAGTTGTGGGGGGAGTCGCCGCCCTCCACGGTCGAGAACTCCCTTCAGGCCCATGTCTACCGGCTGCGGCGGACGCTCAACCAACTGGCGGGCGGCGCCGAGGCCGCGCCCGCGCTGATCACCCGCCCGTCCGGATACGTGCTGGACGTCGACCCCCGTGGGCTGGACATGGTCCTGTTCCGGGACCGCGTGGCGCAGGCGCGCCTCGTCATGCCGCAGGCGCCCGGCAAGGCCTACCGGTACCTGGAGGAGGCCCTGGCCGTGTGGCGAGGCGCGCCGCTCCAGGACGTGGTCCCCGGGCCCATGTGCCAGAGCGTGGCCCTCCAGTTGGACGAGGAGTACCTGACCGCGCTGGAGGACAAGCTCTGGCTGGGCATCGACAGCGAGGACCCGGTCCACACCATCGGCGAGCTCAAGCGGATGAGCACGATCCACCCCTGGCGGGAGCGGATCACCGAGATGCTGATGCTGGCGCTGTACCGCAGCGGCCGCCAGGCGGAGGCGATCGAGACGTACAACACCGCGCGGCGCCGGCTCGTCGACGAGCTGGGCATGGAGCCCTCGGCCCAGCTCCGCCAGCGCTTCCGGGAGATCCTCAACCAGGTGCCGTACGCGCATCGCGCATCGCCCGCCGTCTGACCCAGGCTCCCCGGCGGACCGGTCAGGCCGCGGCGAACGCCAGCACGGCGTTCTGCCCGCCGAAGCCGCAGGAGTTGCTCAGGGCGAGCCGGGCCCGGGTGGCGGTCGCCGTGGTCGCGACCTGGATGTCCATCCTCGGGTCGAGGGTGGCGAGCCCCGCGGTGGGCGGCGCGACCCCCCGCTCCAGGGTCAGCACGGTCAACGCCGCCTCCACGGCCCCGGCCGCGCCCAGCATGTGGCCGGTGACGCCCTTGGTCGAGGTGACCAGCGGGGCGCCGGTGAAGACCCGGCCGATCACCCTGGCCTCCGCCAGGTCGTTCAACGGGGTCGAGGTGCCGTGCGCGTTGATGTGGTCCACGTCCTCGGGCCCGGCACCCGCGTCGGCCAGCGCCGCCCGCACCGCCGCCTCGACGCCCCGGCCCTCGGGGTGCGGGCTGGTCATGTGGTGGGCGTCCGCGCTGGCCCCGTAGCCCACCAGCCGGGCGCGGGACCGGGCCGCCCGCGCCCGGGCGTCCGCGGCCCGCTCCAGCACCAGGACACCCGCGCCCTCACCGGCGACGAAGCCGTCGCGCTCGGCGTCGAACGGCCGCGAGGCGGTCGCCGGATCGTCCTCGCGCCGGGACAGGGCCCCCATCTGGGCGAAGCCGGCCATCACCAGGGGGGTGATCATGGCCTCGCTGCCACCGGCCAGCACGATGTCGCAGCGGTCGAGCGCCAGCAGGTCCCGGGCGGTCCCGATCGCCGTGGCGCCCGAGGCGCACGCGGTCGCCACCACCAGGTTGGGGCCGGTGGCGCCCAGTTCGATGGCGGTCTGACCGGCGAGCATGTTGGGCAGTTGCATCGGCAGCAGCAGCGGGGAGACCCGGGCGGCCCGCTCGGCGAGCAGGACCCGGTGCTGGCTCTCCACCGTTCCCGGGCCGCCGTCGGCGCAGCCCAGCACCACACCGACCCGTGCGCCGTCCCACGTCCTCGGGTCCAGCCCGGCGTCGGCGACCGCCTCGCGCGCCGCCACCAGGGCGAACTGCACGAAGCGGTCGAGCCGCAGCGCGCGGCGCGCCCCCAGCAGGGCGTCGGGGTCGAAGCCGGGCACCCGGCACGACAGGCGTACCGGGTTGTGCTCCAGCTCGGGGTCGAGGGCGGCCGTCGGCCGGCCCTCGCACACCCCCGCCCAGCTGTCGGCGGCGCCGGTCCCCGCGGGCGTCACCAGGCCGAGACCGGTGACCGCGATGTCAGCGCCGGAGGTCATACCTTCGCGCTCCGCGCTTCCATCAGCTCGGCTATCTCGCCGACGGTGGCCGCCTCCAGCAGCTCGTCGTCGCTGATGGCGAGGGCGAGCTCCTTCTCCAGCAGCAGCGACAGCTCCACGATGGCGAGCGAGTCGAGCTCGACGTCCTCGCGGGTCGCCTCCGGCACGACGAGCTCGGGGTCCACCTTGAGCTTGCCGACCAGCATCTCCTTGAGCGTTTCAAACATCACACCTGCCCCTTCGGTTGAGCGGTTGCGGGTTGTCAGCAGGCCTTCAGGTCGGGCCACACCAGTGCGGCGGCGCCCCAGGCGAGCCCGCCGCCGAACGCGGTGAGCAGCAGCCGGTGACCGGCGGCCAGGGTTCCCTCGGCGGTCGCCTGGGCGAGCAGCACCGGGAGGGAGGCGGCGCCGGTGTTGCCGACGCGCTCGATGTTGGACAGCCGCCGCTGCGGCGGGATGCCGAGTTCGTCGGCGACCGTGGCCAGGATGCGGGCGTTGGCCTGGTGGGCCGCGAACCGGTCGGCGGCCCCCGGCTCCCCCCAGCCCGCCGCCTCGGCCGCCTGCCGGGACGCCGAGGTCATCCACCGCACGGCGTACCGGTAGGTGTCGCGGCCCCGCATCCGGAAGAACTCCTCGCCCGGCGCGGCGGCGACCCCGGAGGAGCGCTGGCGCGAGCCGCCCGCCGGTACCTCGATCAGCTCGTGCAGCGCACCGCAGCTGCCCAGCACGACCGGGCCGACGGCGCCCTGCTCCGCCGGGTCGCCGGCCCGCAGCACCACCGCGCCGGCGCCGTCGGCGAAGATCACCGCGGTGGTCCGGTCGTGCGGGTCGACGATGGTGGTGAAGGCGTCCGCGGCGATCAGCAGCACCCGGCTCGCGGTGCCCGCTGCGATCAGTCCGGCGGCGGCGGCGAGCCCGTACAGGAAGCCGCTGCACACCGCGGAGACGTCGAAGGCGGCGACGGTGCCGAGGCCGAGCCGGTCGGCGACCTCCGGGGCGGTGGCCGGACAGGGTTGGTCGGGGGTGGTGGTGGCCAGCACGACGGCGTCGGCACCGGCGTCGCCCGCGGACTGGAGGGCCCGCCGCCCGGCCTCGACGGCCAGGTCCGAGGTGGCCGTCCCGGGTGAGATGACGTGCCGGGCGGCGATGCCGGTGCGGGTGCGGATCCACTCGTCGGAGGTGTCGAGCCGGGCCGTCAGCTCCTCGTTGGTCACCACGTCGGGCGGCAGGTAGGAGCCGATCCCGGCGATCACGGCCGTCCGCCCGGCGGCTCCGTCCGGCGCGACGCTCATGCCGCCGTCCCGCCGGACGAGAGCACCTGCGAGGGCAGCCCCATGTAGGCCATCCGCACCTCGGCCATCTCCTCGGTCCAGCGGTCCGCCATGTCGTAGCGCTGGTCGGGGGTGGTGTCGAGCATCCGTACGCCGGGCCAGATCTCGTAGTCGCCGATCAGGTCGGCGTGTTCGGCCATGCCCTGCTGGAAGAGCTTCTCGCGGTGGATGACGAACTCCCGGTCGGGGACCTCGTCCCACAGCTTCACGCCGTCGCGGATGATCTCCAGGATCCGCGGCCGGGAGTCGGGGTCGGCCGCCAGGTGGTCGCGCAGGATGGTGCTGGCCACGGTCAGGTGGCGGATCTCGTCGATCGCGGTGCCCCGGGAGACCTCGCCGGTGGCCGGGGACAGCGGCGTCCACTTGCGCTCGCTGAGTTCGGCGGCCGGGGCGAGGACGCCCTCGATGACGATGCAGAAGACCGCCACGCCCCCGGCGAAGTCCCGCCGGTCGCGCACGATCTCCAGAGTGAAGTCCTCCACCGGCTGCAGCACCCTGCGGCGGTAGTCGGCGGCCATCTCCGCCACGTCGCGCAGCAACGTGGCGGCCGGCATGCCGAGTTCGACCAGGTGGTTGCGGAACACCCTGGCGTGCCGGGCCTCGTCCAGCAGCTGCGTGGTGTAGAACTCCAGCTCCGGGATGCCGGGGGCGATGGCCACGTAGTGGGAGAGCAGCCGGGCGGCGATCTCCTCGGAGACCCCGCGGAAGCCGAACTCCAGCGTGAGCGCCTCACGCAGCGGCCCCGGGCTCCTGAGGAAGTCCGGGACGACGGCGTCCGGGTGGTGGCCGCTGACGCCGCGGCCGCGCAGGGTGCCCTGGGCCACCTGCGTGATCCAGTAGGCGAGATCGCACTCCTCGGGGCCGAGCGTCAACTCCTTGGCGCCGTCCAGCAGTCCGGGAGCGGTGTCCCAGTCGGCCTCGCGGGCGATGGCCCCGCCTGTGGGTGTACCGGTCATAACGCCGCCTTCTCCTTCGCGTTGCGGGCACCGGGGTCGGCCTGCACCGGGCGCAGGGTTCCGGTGCACAGGTCGCCTTCATAGCTGAGCAGCGGATCTCCCTCGCCGCTGTGGACCGCCCGCACGACCTGCCCGAGCAGCACCTCGTTGTCGCCGACGACGAAGGTGCCCGAGACCCGGCAGGCGTAGTGGGCCAAGGCGCCCTCCAGCAGCGGGGCGCCGGCGTACGGGTCGGGGTGCCACGCCAGGCCGGCGAACTGCGCGGCGCCGTCCGGGCGGGCGCTGTCGGCGAACCAGCGGGCGAGGGAGTCCTGGCCACCGCTGAGCACGTTGACCGAGAACCGGCCCTCGGCCACGGCGAGCCGGGTGAGCACCGACTCGGCGCGCAGACTGGCGCCGATGAGCGCCGGGTTGCGCGAGACCCTGGTGAGCGTGGAGACCGTCGTGCCGTGCGGCCGCCCGTTGTGGCATACCGTCAGAACGGCCACCGGTGCTGCGAGTCGCCGCAGGGCCGCACGGCGCGCCACCTCCGGGCCCGCCGCGGTGCTCACCGGACCGCCTTGTGCGCCGCGGCCACCGCCTGCCGGGCCGCCGGGACGTGGCCCACCGGCTCGGGGTCGGCGGCATGGCCCACCGGCTTGGGGTGCGCGACGCCCAGGTCGTCCAGGAGCCGCAGATATCCCTTCTGGCGCACCGGCTCGAAGGGCAGGGCGAAGGACTTCGCGAAGTTGCCGAACAGGCCGCGGTCGCCGAACAGATGGAACGGGATCACCAGCAGCGCCCACTCGGGCCTGACCAGCCAGCACCACAGTGCGATCACGGCACCCTGGGTGATCAGGCTGTGCATCACGTTGTAGAGCACGTAGTAGGTCTTGGCGATCGGCCTGCCGCCGGCCCGGCGGAAGGCGATGGCGCCCGGGATGTAGCCGATCAGGTCGATGTAGGCGAAGAGCACCACCGCCGGCAGCCAGCGGATCTCCTCGGCGTGGGCGGCGATGAACCCGGTGGTCACCGCGAGGCCCACGAGGTACTCGGCGCGGTGCAGGGCGAAGGTCCTGGGGGTCTCGAAGGGGTTGGCCTGGTCCACGGATGTCTCCTGCTGCTGGTACCGGTCCCGCCGCCGCGGCGGGACCTGCGTCACGCGGTGGCGGGGACGCCCGCGGCGCGGGTGTCCGGACCGGCGTCGCCGTCGATGTCCGTCGCGGGGAACATCCCGGTGACGGCCCAGGCGACGGTCTCCTTGATGACCCGCTCGGCGATGGGGTCGAGGATCCCTTCGAGGCTCGGGATGCCGAAGTCGAAGTCGGCCGCGAAGTCCACCTCGACGTCGTCGCCGTCCTGGCGCAGCCGCCAGGTGCCGCGGAAGGAGTCGAAGTCCCCGTCGGTCTGCTCGAAGTGGATCTCCAGCGTCCCGGGCAGGAAGACGTCCCGCTCGGTCCAGCGCAACAGGCCGCTGCGGAAGTGCAGTTCCCAGCTGGAGCTGCACTCGGGCTCGGGGTGGGTGGCGTGCACGGTGGCGGACTGCACGTGCGGCGCCAGTTCGGGGTAGCGCTCCCAGCGCAGCACGTTGCGGAAGACGTTCTTCGCGGTCTCGGAACGCACCGTCGCCTTGAGTTCTACGTGTCGCACGGTCGGTTACCGCCTTTCGGGCATGGTGGCCTGGCCGCGGACCAGGTCGCGGGTGGCCGCGTCGAAGGATTCGAGCAGGAAGTCGGCCTCGGCGTCGGTCAGGACGGCGGGCGGGGTGAACCGCACCACGGCGCTGCCGTTCATGGAGTGGTTGGCGACCACACCGTGGTTGAACAGCTCGATCAGCAGCTCGCCGGCGAGCCCTGCCTCCACCAGCTCCACGCCGATCAGCAGGCCCTGGCCGCGCACCTCCACCAGCAGGCCGGGCAGGTTGCGGTGGGCGATCTCGCTGATCCGGGGAAGCAGCCGGGCGCCGAGCTCCAACGCCCGGGTGACCAGCCGCTCCTCCTGGATCGCCCGGATCGCGCCCTGCACGGCGGCCATCAGCAGCGGCTGGCCGGAGAAGGTGCCGGTGTGGATGTAGGGGTCCATGTCGAACGGGCGGAACGCCTCGCGGGTGGCGATGCACGCCGAGACCGGCGCCACGCCGCCGCCGAGCGCCTTGCCGGCCAGCAGCACGTCGGGGACGACGCCCTCGATGTCGGCGCCCCACCACTCGCCGAGCCGCCCGAAGCCGGTCTGCACCTCGTCGAGGATGAGGAAGCCGTCGTACTCGCGCACGAGTTCCTCGACCCGCTTGAGGTAGCCCCTGGGCGGGATGACGACGCCGCCCTCGCCCTGGACGGGCTCCAGGATGACGCAGACCTCGCCGGAGTGGGCCCTGAGCTCTCCCTCCAGCGCCTCGGCGTCGCCGTAGGGCAGGTGGGTGAAGTCGGGGAGCAGCGGCCGGAAGGGCTTCTGGTAGACCTCCTTGCCGGTGGCGGACAGGGCGCCGAGCGTCTTGCCGTGGTACCCGCCGCGCATGGCGACGGTGCGCCTGCGGCCGCCCGCCCGGGCGAGCTTCAGTCCCGCCTCGACGGCCTCGGTGCCGGACAGGGCGAAGTGGACGCGCTCCAGCCCCGGCGGCGCCACCGAGGCCAGCGCCTCGGCGGCCCGGGCGACCGTCGGCTCCAGCAGGATGCGGGTGGCCACCGGGTGGGTGCGCAGCTGGCGTTCGACCGCCTCCATCACCAGGGGGTGGCGGGCGCCCATGATGAACACCCCGTAGCCGCCCGCGTTGAGGAAGCGTTCGCCGTCGGAGGCGGTCAGCCAGGCGCCTTCGGAGGCGACCTCCATGTGGCTGCCGAACAGCTCGGCGACGGTGGCCCGGCCCTTGCTCAGATGTGCCCGGTACAGGCCGAGGATCTCCTCCTCGGTGCCGGTGCCGCTCCCGGGGTCGGCGGTGACGGTCATGCGGTCGCTCCAGGTGGTGAGGGGGTGTGCACGGTGGGCGGGCGCCCGGGGCCGCCGGTCACGCCAGCTCCAGGGGGCCGCCGGCGAACCACTGCAGCAGCGGCTCCGCGGCGGAGGCGCGGCCGGGCGGGTGGAACGCGAGCGGCCGTACCGCGGCCGCCAGCCGGGCGTGGTCGCCGGAGCGGATGAAGTCGATGCCGCCGAGCAGCTCCAGCGCCTGGTCGGCCGCCTGGACCAGGGCGTCCTGCGCCGCGTACCGGGCGACCAGCACCTCGGCGACGGCCGCCTCGCCCGCCAGCCCGTCGCGGACCCCCCGGGCGGCGCCCTCCAGCAGGGCGAAGGCCGCCTCGGCGCGGACCGCCAGGGCGGCGCGCTCGCCGCTGCCGCCGCGCTCGCGTTCGAGCACCGTGGCCACGAGTGCGGTGGCGGCGCCGGCGTAGGCCGCCGAGATCAGCAGCTCGAACCAGACGAACCCGGCGGTCTGCAGGTCGTCGAGGCGGTGCGGGTCGTCGCCGGAGGTACGGATGACCAGCTCCTGCGGGACCAGGACGTCCTCCAGGCGCACCTCGTGGCTCTGGGCGGCGGCCAGCACCTCGTTGCCCCAGAAGGGGTGCACCGAGATCCCGGGCGAGGAGGCCGGGACCAGGGCGAGGGCCAGCTCCGGGGTGCCGTCGGCGCCGGGTACCGCGATGCTCGCCGTGAGCAGGTCCATCGAGGAGGCCAGGCTGCACGGCTTCTTGGCGCCGCGCAGCAGGAAGCCGCCGTCCGTCGGGGTCGCGGTGACGGAGGGGACCAGGATGTTCTGCTGGGTGCGGCCCTCCGCCCAGCCGGAGGCCATCAGCAGCCGGCGCGGTGCCACACCGCGGACCACCTCCAGCTGGGCGGCGGTCAGCCGGCCGTCGTCCGCGGCGAGCGCGAACAGCATGGCGGCGGTGAAGTGGTGCATCGCCACGCCCGCGGCGAGCGAGGGCGAGCAGGCGCCCAGGGCCCGCTGCACCCGGACCGCGTCCAGGATGTCGGCGCCCAGGCCGCCGAACTCCTCGGGTACGAGCAGCCCCGTTCCGCCGTGCTCGCGGAACAGGTCGACCACGGGGCTGTCCGGCGCCTCACGCCGGTCGTAGGGGATCTCCTCCAGCGCCTTGACCAGCCCCGGGTGGTAGCGGTCGCAGAGCTCTTCGGCGGCGTCCAGGGATCGCACGGGCGTACCTCCATCGCAGGGCTGGGTGGTCAGGAGCCGAAGACCGCTTCACGCGGGCTGACGTCCCGGGCGATGCTGACCCCCTGCAGATGGGAGGTCTTGAGCATCGGGTAGTTGGCCTCGCCGAAGGCGCCGCCGGTCAGACCGGTGCCGCCGTGGCTCGGCAGGTAGGGCAGGAATCCGATGTGCGAGTCGTTGACCTTGAGCAGCCCGCCGTTTCCGACGCGTTGGACGAAGCTCTCGATCACGGCGGCCGAGTCCGACCACAGCGAGTTGCGCAGGCCGTACTCGTTGGTGTTGACGAAGTCGATGCACTCGTCGAGCAGTTCGCCGTCGGGTGCGGGCTCGGGGACGACGATCGGCAGCAGCGGGAAGAAGGTCTCCTGCCGCACGACGTCGAAGCCGCGGGCGCCCGCCAGGCCGCCCACCCTGAGCACCGTGGGCTGCAGGAAGACGCCCGTCTCCGAGGGGGTGCCGTCGAGTTCGGCCCGGCTGCCGCCGGTCACCAGCTCGGCGCCCAGGTCCAGCGCCTGCCGCAGCAGGGCGAAGAACCTCTCGCTGCGGCGCACCGGGGAGAGCAGGACGCCGGGGTCCTCCGGGTACCCGGGACGGATCGCCTCCGCCCGCGCCTTGACCTCGGCCACGAGCCGGTCGGCGATCGCGGGGTGGGCCAGCACGTAGTTGGGCACCATGCAGATCTGGCCGGAGCCGTAGAACGCCTCGCAGATCGCCTCGGCGGCCTTGGCCGCGTCGGCGTCGCGCCACACCACGATGCCGTCGTTGCCGGCCAGCTCCAGGATGGGCTTCTTGCCCCGGGCGACGCAGCGCTCCTGGAAGCGCAGGCCCTCCTGGCTGCCGCCGATGTAGAAGATGTCGTCGATCAGCGGGTCGGCCAGCCAGCGGTCCAGCATCTGCTTGGGGTTGCCGCAGATGGCGTTGAGCACGCCGGGCGGTGCGCCGATCTCGTCCAGCAGCGGGCCGGCCACGTCGCGCATCAGCCACATGGTGCTCAGCGCGATGCTGCGCGGCGCGCGGACCACGACCGCGTTGCCCGCCATCACGGCGAGCACGGCCAGCGCGGCGCTGGGCGCGGGGGCGTTCTGCGGCGGGTTGAAGGCGACGACGCCGTCCGGCTGCCGGCGCACGATCAGCCGGCGCCCGCCGTGGTGGAACTCGGTGTGCATCTGCTGCCGGTACCAGTCGAGGCTCTCCTCGCTGTAGATCTGCAGCAGGCAGCTCAGCTCCCACCGGGCGAGCCGGACCGGATGTCCCTCGGCCACCAGCATCTCGACGAACTCGTCCTCACGCCGCAGCAGTTCGCCGCGGAAGAGGGAGCCCAGCCGCATCCGGCGCTCCAGCGGTACCGCCGCCCATCCCGGAGCCGCCGCCGCTGCCGCCTCACTGGCCAGGTCGATCGCCGCGTCGCCGGCGACGGCACAGCGGCCCGCCACGTACGGGTGGCCGGCGGCCTCGGAGTCCGGGTCGCGCTCCAACTCCCGCTTCAGGCCGACGCTGGTGAAGACGTCCTCCAGGAGGGAGCGGGAGCTGACGGTGTACACCCAGTCGTCGCTGTCGACGTCCTTGCCCGCGATATAGAGCTTGTAACTGCGCAGGGGTTCTTCATGCATTGCCATTGATCGCCATTCCAGGAAATACCGCGACGGAAACGGTGGAAGTACATTGCGCTGTCAATCGTCACTGTTCCATGGCGCTGTTCACGAAAGCACTCTGCCAATCCGTTCTGATATCCGCCTGACGCCCGGCTGACCAGGGCCTGATGTTCCCGGTCCGCCTCTTTCGACGGCGAATTCAAGCTGCTCTACTTTTTCCACGGCACTTCGGCGAACAGGGAGCAGAGCATGTCCGCGAGCACGATTGACGTCGCCTTGGCGCAGGACCTGGTCCTCAGTGCGGTCAGCCGCCACACCCAGGCCGGGAACCCCAGTTCCTTCCTGGCCCTGGGGACCGGCAACCAGGTGTTCACCGCCCCCGGGGCGGACGGTGTCGTCGTATACCGCCGCACCGGGCGGTACATCGTCCAGTTCGGCGGCCCCTTCGCCGACCCGGGGAGCTACGAGACGCTGCTGAAGGCGTTCCGCGGGTACGTCCGCGAGCAGGGGCTGCGGCTGGTGGCGGTGCAACTCCAGCGCGCCGACGCCGGGCTGTACGCCCGCCACGGCTTCACCGTGAACCAGATGGGGGCCTCCTGGGCGGTGCGGCTGCCCGAGTTCAGCCTGCGCGGCACCCGGTTCATGCAACTGCGCAACAAGATCTCCCGCGCGTTCCGCAACGGCCTCGAAGTCGAGGAGGCGGACGCCGAGCGGTGGCAGGAGGGCATCGAGCGGATCGACGCCGCGTGGCTGCCGTCCAAGGGAGAGGGCGCCCGGCCGCTGGAGTTCCTGGTCGGCCAGATCGGCGGCCCGGCCCAGAAGCACCGCCGGCTCTTCCTCGGCCGCATCGACGGAGAACCGGTGGCCTACATCTCGTACTCCCCGGTGTACGGGAGCCGGGCGGGCTGGATGCACGACCTCAGCCGCCGGATCCCGGGGGGCTCACCGGGGCTGATGGAGGCCGTCAACTCGGTGGCGATCGAGACGTTCCGCGCAGAGGGGAACGAGTGGCTGCACTTCGGCTTCACGCCCTTCACCGGACTCGACCCGGCCGTCGAACAGGCCGGGCACAGCCCCTCCTTCCAGTGGCTGATGAGTTTCCTGTGGGCCGAGGGCGCGGCGCTTTATCCGGCGCAGACCCAGCTGGCCTACAAGGAGAAGTGGGGCCCGCATCTTTCGCTGCCGGAGTACGTGGCCTTCGACGGCCAGGCCTCGCTCGCCTCGTTCGCCCACATCTTCCGTGCCTGCAACGCGTTCTGACATACGCCGTCACATCACGAAGGAGAAGCCCGTGTCCTGGGAAACGACGAGCACCGACGAACTGCGCCAGTCGATGGTGGAGTTCCTCATGGCCGTCATCGGCAGCCCCGATGACGAGGAGATCGCCCGCACCTCCGACGACCTGGTCCGCACGCTGGACTCCCGGCTGGCCCGGGAGGAGGCCGGCTGACGCGTACGGCCACCACGTGCCGCGGCCCGGCAGCCCGCGAAGGAAGCGGGCTGCCGGGCCGTGTGATTGCGCCGGTCCTTTTCCGGGGCCTGTCTTCCGGGAGGCCGGTTCAGGCGGCCCCGCCGCCGGCCGCGAGCGCGGCCGCCACCTCCCCGCGGCGCACCGGGGCGCTGACCTCGTGCAGGAAGGAGGCCACCTCCCGGTAGGAGGCCCAGAAGCCGACCTCGTGGTACGGCATCCCGCGCTCCGCGCAGTAGGCCATCGTCAGCTCGCGCGCCCGCCGCAGGTTCTTCTGCGGCATCGACGGGAACAGGTGGTGCTCCACCTGGTAGTTGAGCCCGCCGTACGCGAAGTCGACGAGCAGCGAGGGCCGGATGTTGCGGGAGGTGAGCACCTGGCGGGCGAGCCAGTCCAGTTCCTCCTCCTCGCCGTCGCGCAGTGCCATGCCCTTGTGGTTCGGGGCGAAGATCAGGCCGAAGTACACGCCGAGGGTGGCCTGCTGCACGACCACGAAGGCCACCGCGAGCAGGGGCGAGAGCACGGTGAAGACGCAGGTGAGGTAGATCGCCGCGCGGGCGAGGAGGAAGGCGGACTCCAGCCACGGCTGGGGCACCTCCCGGCGCTTGATGGCCTTCACGGCCGTCTTCTGCATCTTGTACGACTCCAGCACCAGCAGCACGAAGAACAGCACGCTCTGGTAGCGCACCACCAGCCGCTGCCTGCCGGTGCGGCTGGAGTACTGCTTGAGGTCGAAGACGACCGTGCGCCGGCCGATGTCGGGGTCGAGGTCGAGGTGGTTGGGGTGGCTGTGGTGCCGGTTGTGGTGGTTGACCCACCAGCCGTAGCTCACACCGTTGATGAAGTTCGCGTGGAGGTAGCCCACCACCTGGGCGGGCCGCCTGGTGCGGAACATCGCCTTGTGGCCGGCGTCGTGCCACATGAAGGCGCTCTGCCCGCCGCACAGGCCCATCCACAGCGCCACCACGAGCTGCCACCAGGAGTCGCCGAGCTCGAAGAAGGCCGCGATGCCGACCGCCAGCAGTGCGGTGTTGAGCGCCAGCCGGCCGGCGTAGTAGCGGGGCGCCAGGTCCAGCAGCCCCTCCGCCTTGACCCGGCGGAGCAGTTCGGCGAAGGTCGCCGACGCCCCGGTGGTCGCGGTGGCGGTGCCGTCGTCGTGTGGAAGCTGCATGTGCCTCGGTCTCCTTGCACGAGATGGCCCCCGTCGGCTGTCAGGGAGCGGGGCTCAAGAGTCCGCCGCGGCGCTGATGGCGAACTGACGCTCGCCTGACGGGAATTGGGCGGTACGGGCGCAATCGCCGCACATCCGGGCGCATCAGCAGCACATCAGCGGCGTGTCAGAGCGGTCCGCGACAGTTGTTCACGTGACCGGCACCGGGGTTTCCCGGGCCGGGATCAGCCAGGAGAGATGCCCGGAGCGGCTCATCGGGGGCCGGAACACCATTCCGGCCGGG
>CAYNNX010000014.1:19918-36058 GCA_964398515.1 uncultured Streptantibioticus sp.
TTCCGGCCGGGCGGGGAAACCCGCCCACGCAGGTTCGAATCCTGCTCTCTCCGCGAACAACCCCAGGAGAGATGCCCGGAGCGGCTCATCGGGGGCCGGAACACCATTCCGGCCGGGCGGGGAAACCCGCCCACGCAGGTTCGAATCCTGCTCTCTCCGCGTCAAGGGCCGACCCCTACGTCTGGAGCCCCGCCTGCCATGACCGAACAGGCTGTCCCGGCCCCGCGGCGGGCGCTGATCGTCGCCAACCCCACGGCGGGGACCACCAGCGCCCGCCTCGTGGACGAGGTCTTCGCGTTCTGCTCGGCCCGCCTCGCCGACGTGCGGGTGCACCGCACCACCCGGCGCGGCGACGCCACCGCCGCCGTCCGCGCCGCGTGCGGCGGACGGACCCGCGGCCCGGCGCCGGACCTGGTGATGGCGGTCGGCGGCGACGGCACCGTGCACGAGGTCGTCGACGGCCTGACCGGTGCGGACGGTGCGGACGGCACGCGTGACCGAGAGAGCGCGGCCGCCCTGTTCATCGTGCCGGCCGGTACGGGCAACTCCGGCTACAAGATGTTCTGGGGCGAACGCCCCTGGCAGGAGGCGCTGGCCGAGGTGGCCGCGGGCGCGCGCGGCGGCGCCCGGCGCTACGGGCTCGACCTGGCCCTGCTGGAGGAGACCGGGGCCAAGGTCTTCCTGGGCGCCTGCACCGGTGTGATCGCCGACGCGCTGCGGGTGGCCCGTTCGATCCCGCTCAGCGGCAGGGAGCGCTACACCCGGGCGTTCGCGGAGTCCGCCGCCGCCTTCACCCCGTACCCCGGACGGGTGACCGTCGACGGCACGGTGCTGCACGAGGGCCCGGCGGTGCTGGCCAACGTCGGCGGCGGCCGCCACCGCGGCGGCCGCTATCTGGTGCTGCCGCGCTCGGAGCTGGACGACGGGCTGCTGGATGTGTGCGTGATCGGCGGCGAGGTCGAGCCGGCGCGGGTGCCGGAGCTGACCCGCCGGGCGGAGCATCTCGGGCTGCCCGGCGTGCGGTACGGCCGCGGGAGGCGTGTGGTCGTGGAGCGCCTGGACGGCGAGCCGCTGTGCTTCGAGCACGACGGCGACCTCCAGCCCGCGGGCCTTGGCCGCATCACGCTCCAGGTGCTGCCCGGCGCGCTGCCGGTGTGGGGCGACCGCGCCGGCCGGCTGACCGACACGGTGAA
Organism: uncultured Streptantibioticus sp.; assembly: GCA_964398515.1. Lineage (GTDB taxonomy): Bacteria > Actinomycetota > Actinomycetes > Streptomycetales > Streptomycetaceae > CAYNNX01. Next base: position 21,112 of record CAYNNX010000014.1, read on the forward strand.
CAGGGAGTGACGCAAGACGTGAGCGTGACCGTCCTTCAGGAGCTGTCCCGCTGGGCCGCCCGGCTCGCGCCCGAGGACGTCCCCGAGCGGGTCCGCGCGCTGGCGGCCAGCCAGGTGCTCTCGCAGCTGGCCTCGATCCGGGCGGGGGCCGCCCACCCGTCGGGCCGCCGCATGGTGGCGGCGTTCGGCCCGCCGTTCCAGGCCGACCCCCGCCAGAGCGCGTGCGTCCTGGCCGGGCTGGGCTCGTGGCTCAACCTGGACGACACCGCGTACGCGGGCCACCTGTCCAACTCCACGGTCGCGGTGCCGCTCGCGTTCGCCGACGCCCGCGGCCTGGACGGGGCGGCGCTGCTGACGGCCGTGGTGGCCGCCAACGAATGCGCGGCGAGGATCACCGCGGCGGCGACGCTGGGACCGCTGCGCGGGCAGACCGCGGTCCACACTCATCTGGCCGGCGCGGTGAGCGGGCGGCTGCACTGCGAGGGCGCCGACGCCGACCGCTGGTGCGATGCGCTGGGGCTCGCCTTCGCCATGCCCAACCGGCCGCTGATGCGGGCCTTCCTGGCGAGCGACGGCCGGATGTTCAACGCGTTCACGCCGGTGCGCATCGCCATGGACGCCTGCGACGCGGCGGGAGCCGGACTGCACGGCGCCCCCGACATCCTCGAACACCCCGACGGCTTCCTCGCCGGCTTCTCCACCGTGCCGCAGCCGGACGCGGTCGCCGCCGGGCTGGGGCGGCGCTGGCACACCGAGACGCTCTCGTTCAAGATGCGCCCGGGCGGCCCGGGGATCGACGCGGCCGTGGACTGTGCGCTCGAACTGCACGGCGTCCTAGGCGCGTTGACCGCCGACGAGGTGGCCGAGGTGCTGGTGGAGACGTCGCTGTACACGCTGTACGCCGGGCGCAGGGCCGACCGCTACGTCACCGGTCCCGGCTCGCCGCTGGGGGCCCTGGTGCTGCACACCCCGTACCCGGTGGCGACGGCGCTGCTGACCGGCGGCCTGACGGTCGACGACTTCGCCGAGCCCCGGCTGGCCGACCCCGACCGCTGGCGGCTGGCCGAACGGGTCCGGCTCGCCCACGACCCGCGGCTCACGCGCGAGTTGTTCGCCTCGGATGCGCCGTTCGGCGCGGCGGTACGGCAGGCGGGGTCGGCCGCCGGGCCGTGGCTGAGGGAGTTCGGCGGGCCGCAGACCGAGGTGCTCGCGCTGGAGGCCGCCGGCAGCCGGCCCCGGCCCGACTTCTGCACCGCCACCAAGGCGACCGGCGCCCGTGTGACCGTCAGGCTCCGCGACGGGCGCAGCGCGACCCGGGAGCGGCTGATCCCGCTCGCCGCGGCCGGGCCGCACACCCGCGCGCACCACGAGGAGCTGGTGCGGCAGAAGTTCACGGCCCTCGGCGGCGACGAGCGTACGGCGAAGGCGGCCTGCGGGCTCGCCGCGATGGGCCCGGCGGAGCTGCGCGAGTGGCTGCGCGCCGCCGTCGGGCCGGCCGGCGGCGCGGGCCGCGCCGCCTACACCCGCTGACGGCCATCGGCTATTGTCACGCTATGGCCACCGCCACTATCCGGGTAGCGAAGGATCTCAACGTCGGTACGCTGTTGCGGGGTTGGCGGGACCGGCGCGGGGTGAGCCAGCTGGAGCTGGCCTCGCGGGCCGACAGCTCGGCCCGGCACATCAGCTTCATCGAGACCGGCCGGGCCAAACCCAGCCAGTCCATACTGCTGCGCCTCGCCGAGCATCTCGACATCCCCGTACGGGACCGCAACACCCTGCTGGTCGCCGCCGGCTTCGCCCCCGTCTTCCCGGAGACGCCGCTGGACGACCCGGCGATGACCACCCTGCGGGCCGAGCTGGACCGGCTGCTCGCCGCGTACGAGCCCAATCCGGCCCTCGTCCACGACGGCGTCTACGACGTGGTGGCCGCCAACCGCAGCCTCGCCGCACTCGTGTCCGGCGCCGCCGAACACCTGCTGACCCCGCCGATGAACGCCATGCGGCTCACCCTGCACCCGCAGGGCATGGCACCGCGGATCCACAACTTCGGCGAGTGGCGGGCCCATCTGCTGGAGCGGATGGAACGTCAGATCTCGCTGCGGCACTCGGCGCCGCTGCGCGCGCTGTACGAGGAGGTCTGCGCGTATCCGGCGCCGCCGCACGACGACAGCGGGGACCACGGCACCGCCGGGGGCTTCCCCTACGCGCTGCCGATCCGGATCGAACACGGGGGACGGGTGCTGTCGTTCATCTCGACGGTGACCACGTTCAACACCCCGATGGACGTGACCGTCTCCGAGCTGGCGGTCGAGACCTTCCTGCCCGCCGACCCGGAGACGGCCAACGCGATTCAGACGCTCGCCGAATCGCTCACGCCCCCGGAACCCGGTCCAGGAAGCCGCTGACGGTCCTGATCCGGCCGTCCTCGGCGAGCGTGATCACGTCGAAGCCCGCCGCGGGCGCCGAGCCGTCGGCCGTCGAGACCAGCTCCCAGCCGAAGCGGGCGATGTTGTGGTGCCCGTCGACCTTCCCGATGAGCCGGAACTCGAAGCCGGGGAACTGCGCGTGCGCACCCGCGATGGCGGCGGCGATACCGTCGTGACCGGCCACGTCGGCCAGCGGGTCGGTGTAGGTGCCGTCCTCGGTCCAGGCGGCGGCCACGGCCTTGGCGAGGTCATCGGCGTCGGTGGTGTTCCAGGCGTTGAGGTAGCGCTCGACCGCGGTCTCGTAGGTGCTCACGGCACTCTCTCCTTATGTGGGGATCTGAGCGGCTTGACACATCCACCTTGCCGGGCGGGTGTGCGGCGAGTCGATTACCCCCGAGGTAATGGTTCCGGTTCACCACGGCAGGCCGCGGCGAGCCGTCGTCAGCCGCCGATCAGTGCTCGGTCAGCTCGGCCCAGCAGGGTGAATGCCGCAGAGGTGGGCCCGAGCCGAGGAGTGCCATGGAAGACAGCCACGAGGAAGACAGCCACGAGGTCGTGATCATCGGTGCCGGTATGGCGGGCCTGGGAATGGCGGCGCGCCTGAAGCTGGCGGGGCGGACGTCCTTCGTCGTCCTGGAGAAGGCCGACGCGATCGGCGGCACCTGGCGCGACAACACCTATCCGGGCGCGGCGTGCGACGTGCAGTCGCACCTGTACTGGTACTCGTTCGGCGAACAGCCCGACTGGAGCCGGCTGTTCGCCGGGCAGCCGGAGATCCTTCACAACATCGAGCGGTTCGCCGACTCGCACGGCCTGGCACCGCACATCCGCTTCGGCACGGAGGTCACCGCGGCCTCCTGGTCCGACGAGGAGGGCGCCTGGACGGTGCGCACCAGCCGCGGAACCCGGCTTCGGGCACGGGTTCTGGTCACCGCCTGGGGGCAGCTCAACCAGCCCTCGTACGCCGGTCTGCCGGGCCGGGAGGCCTTCACCGGGACCGCGGTGCACACCGCCCGGTGGCCGCGCGGGCTCATGCTGGCGGGCAAGCGGGTGGCCTGCGTGGGGACCGGCGCCAGCGCGGTGCAGGTGGTGCCCGCGATCGCCGCGCAGACCGCGCGGCTGACCGTCTTCCAGCGCTCGCCCAACTACCTCCTGCCGCGCGAGGACCGCCCCTACACCGCGCAGGAGCGCCGGGAGCTGCTGGACGATCCGGGCCGCTACCTCGCCCTGCGCGAGTCGCTCTACCGCGAGCGCGACGGGTGGGCGGCGGCCCTCAGGCGCGGCGAGAACCCGGTCCGGGAGCAGTTCCTGAGCGTCTCCCGCGAGCTGCTGGAGCGCCAGGTCCCCGACCCGGGGCTGCGCGAGAAGCTGTGGCCCGACTACGAGTTCGGCTGCAAGCGCGTCCTGGTCTCCGACGACTACTACCCGGCCCTGATGCGCGACAACGTCGAGCTGGTCACCGAGCCCGTCCGGGGGATCGAGGAGCGGGGCGTGCGCACCGCGGACGGCAACCTGCACGAGGTCGACGTGATCGTCTACGCCACCGGCTTCAAGTCCCTGGCGCTCGCCGGCGGGGTGGAGATCACCGGTCGCGACGGCCGCTCGCTGAGGGAGATCTGGCAGACCGGTCCCCGCGCCTACCTGGGCATGGCGGTCAGCGGTTTCCCCAACCTGTTCATGCTCTACGGACCGGGCACCAACCTGGGCCACCACTCTATCCTGTTCATGGTGGAAAGCCAGATCGGCTATGTGCTGCGGGCCCTCGGCGAGCTGGACCGGGCCCCGGAACGCTTCCTGGACGTGCGCCCCGAGGTGCTCGCGGAGTACGACGACGGGCTCCAGGCCCAGCTGCGCGAGACGGCGTTCGCGGGCGGCTGCAACAGCTGGTACAAGACGGGCGACGGCCGGGTGGTGAACAACTGGCCCGCGGACATCGCGCGTTACCGCGAGCGCACCGCCGGCTTCACGCCCGAGGACTACGCGATGGAGCCGGTGCCGCGGCACGCCGTACCGAGCTGACGCGGCGGCTCGTGCCGCGGGACGACACGACCGCTCCGGGCCCGGCACGCCGGGCCCGGAGCGGTCGCCTGCGGTTTCAGGCGCGCGGCGCCGCGGCGGCGGCGGCGGTCAGCTCGTCGCGCACGGCGCGCCGCAGGATCTTCCCGCTGGGGTTGCGGGGCAGCGAGTCGGCGAAGTCGAACGTGGTGGGGATCTTGAAGTCGGCGATCCGGCCGCGCAGGAAGACCATCAACTCGCGGGCGCTCACCTGGTGACCGGGCGCCGGCACCACCCTGGCGTGCACGGACTCGCCCCAGCGCTCATGGGGTGCGCCGACGACCGCCGCCTGGGCGACGGCCGGATGCCGGGCGAGCGCGTTCTCGATCTCGGTCGGGTAGACGTTCTCCCCGGCCACGATGATCATGTCGTTGACGCGGTCGCACACGTAGAGGTAGCCGTCCTCGTCGAGGTATCCGGCGTCGCCCATACGGATCCAGCCGTCCACCACGGTACGGGCGGTGGCCTCCGGCAGCCCCCAGTACTCCAGCATCCGGGCCGGGGTGCGCACCCACACCTCGCCGGTCTCGCCGACAGGCAGCGGGGCTCCGTCCCGGTCGGCGATCCGGACCTGGATGCCGGGGTAGGGGCGGCCCGCCGCGCGCAGCCGGGGGCCGCCGGGGACGTGATCGGCCGGGGGCAGGCAGACGGCGAAGTTGCCGGTCTCGGTGCTGCCGTAGATCTGCAGGAAGTCGCAGTCCATGCGCTCCAGCGCCTGGCGCAGCACGGTCTCGGTGATCGGTGAGCCGCCGTAGACCACCTTGCGCAGCGAGCCCAGGGCCCCGCGGGCGGCAGCCCGTTCCGCGAGCATCATCTGGAGCATGGCAGGCGCCACGATGGCGGTGGTGACGCGTTCGGCCTCGATCAGCCGCACCGCCTCGGAGCTGATGAACATCGGCATCGAGACGACGGTGGCGCCCGCGTTGAACGCCTGCACGGCGTAGGACAGCCCGCCGATGTGGAAGCCGGGCAGGCCGATCAGACTGCGGTCGCCCGGCTGCCAGTCGAGCCAGTCCAGGCCGTGCGCGTCCATCGCCTCGGCCACGTTGAAGAAGCTGCGGTGGGCCAGCACCACGCCCTTGGGCAGGCCGCTGGTGCCGCTGGTGTAGATCTGGACGACCGGGCTGTCCGGGCCGCCCGAGGGGGGCAGGTCGTCGGCGCTCGCGGCGGCCTTGCGGCCCGCGAACCCCTCCGGGTCGGTGTCGGGCGGCGTGTCGATCCGGATCACGGCCCGCAGCCTCGGCAGCCTGCCGCGCACCTGCTCGGCCACCGGCAGGTGCTCGCCGTCCACGAGGAGCAGTTCGGTGCCGGAGTCGCGCAGGATGTGGTCGACCTCCTCGGCGGTCAGCCGCCAGTTGACCGGGACCAGCACCGCCCCGGACTTGGCGCAGGCGAAGGCGGCCTCCCAGTACTGCGGTGTCTCCTTGCCGAGGTACGCCACCCGGGTGCCGGGGCCCGCGCCGGCCGCCAGGAGGGCGTGGGCGGCCCGGTTGCTCGCCCGGTGCAGCCGGGCGTACGTGGTGGTCCGGCCCTGGCAGACGACGGCCGGGTGCTCGGGGCGTGACCGGGCCTGGCGGTCGATCACGGCATGGAGGGTCTGCGGCTGGGCGGGGTCCATGGGCGCCTTCCTGTCGGTTCGTGGGCTGAGCAGTGAACACGGCGGGTGCCGGGGCGGGCTCGGCGCGCCCGCCCCGGGTGGTGTCAGGCCGCCGGGGAGGAGGCGGCGAGCAGCCGGTCGAGGTACTCGGTGAGCAGGTCCACGCTGGGCTGGTCGAAGGTGATCGACGCGGGCAGGGTGACCCGGAACGCGGCCTCCAGCGCGCCGCGCAGCTCGACCGCGTTGAGCGAGTCCAGGCCGAGGGCGGCGAGTTCGGCGTCGGGCTCGACGTCCTCGACGCCGTCGAACCGCAGCACGTCGGCGATCCGGGCGCGCACCGTGCGGCTGATGGCGGCGGTGCGCTCCCGGTCCGGCGCCGCCGACAGGGCGCCCGGATCCAGCACGGCGTCCGCGGCGGGACCGGAGTCGGCGACCAGTTCGCTGTACAGGGCGTTGGCGGGCCGGCGGGCGGCGAACCGCTGCCAGTCGCAGTGGCCGACCATCACCTGGGCCCGCCCGGTCTCCAGCAGCGCCGACAGCGTGGCCACCGCCCGCGCCGGTGCCAGGAAGCCGATGCCCTGGCTCTCCCAGCTCCTCACCAGTGAGGCGCTCAGCTGCCGCTGCGGATCGCCGGGCGCCCACGGGCCCCAGTTGACGGCGAGCGCGGGCAGTCCCCGGGCGGCCCGCCACGCCATCAGCCGGTCGAGGAAGGCGTTGCCGGCGCAGGAGTTGGCCTGGGTGGCGGCGCCGACGAGGGCGGAGGCGGTGGAGCAGGCGAGGAAGAAGTCCAGCTCGGGCAGGTCGGCCGCGGCCTGGTGCAGCAGCCATGCGCCGTAGACCTTGGTGCGGAAGACCTCCTCCATGCTCTCCCAGGTCTGCCCGGCGAGCGGCCGGTCGGCCTCGGTGCCGGCGGCGTGGACGATGCCCGCCACCGGGTGCGGCCCGTCCGCCAGTCGGGCCATCACGCGTGCGACGTCCGGCGCGGAGCCGATGTCGCACCGGTACACGGTCGCCTGGACCCCGTCGGCCGCGGGGAACGGCGCGGCGCCGCGGTCGCCACCGCGGCCCAGCAGCGCCAGATGGCGGGCGCCGAGCTCCACCAGCCGCCGGGCGATCGCCAGACCGAGCGCACCGAGGCCGCCGGCGATCACATAGGTGCGGTCGGGGCGGACGACGACCGGTTCGCGCGGCGCCGCGCCTGCGGCGGGGCCGCCGTCCGGTTCGGCCGCCGTGAGCCGCCGCACCCAGCGCCGTCCCCCGCGGTGGGCCCGCTCGAACTCGGTGTCGTCGGCCGCCAGCAACTCCCCGAGCAGGGTGCCCGGGTCGTCGCCGCCCGGCGGCAGGTCGACCAGGGTCACCTGGTACCCGGGGCACTCCACGCCCAGCGCCCGGCCGAACCCCCACAGCGTCGCGCCGATACCGGGCCGTTCGCCCGGCACGTCGCCGGGAAGGTGCTGGGCGCCCTCGGTAACCAGCCACAGGCGCTGGTTGCGGCCGAAGTTGCGCTCGGCGAGCGTGCGGGTAACCGCCAGCAGGTCGCGGTAGTTGGCCTCGGCCTCGGCGCGCAGCCGGTCGGTCCCGGTGGCGTCGGCGGCGGCGTGCGCGACGGGCCGCCAGAACCAGCACAGGTCGGTGGGGAGAGTGTCCCGCAGGGCGGCGTCCAGTTCCGCCCCGTCGTCGCAGAAATCGAGCCGGACCCCGGCTTCGGCCGCGCCGGCGGCGAGGCGGGCGCGGCGCTCCCGCGGGAGGCCCAGCACCAGGACCCGCCGGGAGCTGCGCCGGCGCTCCGGCAGCGGCCGCTCGACCCAGCGCTCCTCGTACAGCAGCCGCTCCTCGGCGTCCCGCGTCCCCTGCCGGCTGCGCTCGGCCCGCCACTCGGCCTCGGCGCGCTGCCGCCGCGGGGTCGGCAGCCAGTACGGCCTGCGGTCGAAGGCGTATCCGGGCAGCTGCACGCGCCGCCCGTGGCGGCCCTGGTGGTAGCCGGTCCAGGAGACGGGCAGCCCCGCGCAGTACAGCTGGGCCAGGGACCTGCGGATCATCTCCGCGTCCTTGTCGTCGCGGTAGGTGCTGCCCAGCCACAGATGGCCGTCGTCGCGGGCGCAGGTGCGGGCGAGCGCCGTCATCGCGGTCGAAGGGCCGATCTCCACGAAGGCGTGCCGACCGCGCTTCTCCACCGCGTGGACACCGGCCTCGAAGCTGACGGGCGAGACGAGATGGCGTACCCAGTAGTCGGGCGTGGCCAGTTGGGCGGCCCTGACCACCTGGCCGGTGACGTTGGAGACGATCGTCATGTTCGGCGTGCCGAAGCGCACGGTCTCCAGCACCGCGCGGAAGTCGTCCAGGATCCCGGCGAGGAGCGGCGAGTGGTAGGGCACCGAGCCGCGCAGCGGGGTGATCTTGATCCCCTCGTCCTCCAGGGCCCGTCCGACCTCGGCCAGCGAACCGGCGCCTCCCGACAGCAGGCACTGGGTGGGGCCGTTGACCGCGCCGACGACGAGGTCCGGGTACGGCTCCAGGAACGGCACGACCTCCTCGGCCGGCGCGCCGACCGCCGCCATCCCGCCGGGCTGCGCGACCGAACCGCTCAGCCGTCCCCGGACGGCCACCACGCGTACGGCGTCCTCCAGCGGGAACAGCCCGGAAACGGCGGCCGCGGTCAGCTCGCCGAGGCTGTGCCCGATCAGCACCGAGGGACGCAGCCCCCACGACAGCCACAGCCCGGCCAGCGCGTACTCCAGGCTGAACAGGGCGGGCTGCGCGTTGCGGGCCTGGTCGATCCGGCCCGGGTCGCCGTCCTCGCCGAGCACGACATCCCTGATCGACAGGGCCAGCAGCGGGGCGAAGAGCCGGTCGCACTCGTCCAGGCGGTCGCGGAAGACGGGGTACCGGCGGTAGAGGGCGGCGCCCATGCCGGGATAGGGGGAGCCCATCCCCGCGAAGAGGAACGCCACCTTGGGCACCCCCGGGTTGCCGGTGGCCTCCCCCCGGTCCGACCGGGCGATGTGCCCGTCGAGCAGCCGGCTCACGTCGCCCGTCTCACGGACCGGGCCGGCGATGCGGTAACGGAAGTGCGCGCGGCCGGTGTTGGCGGTGTAGCACAGGTCGTCCACGGCCAGGCCGGGGTTCTCGGCCAGATGGCGCCGGTAGCGTTCCGCCTGGACGCGCAGGGACTTGCGGCTCTTGGCGGACAGGGTGAAGACGGCTCCGGCGCGCTCCGGTACCCCCTGGTCGGCCTCGGGAACCTCCGGGGCCTCGGGCGCCTGCTCCAGGACGACGGCGGCGATGGTGCCGGTGACGCCGAACCCGTTGACCAGGGCGCGCCTGGTCCCGGCGGCGGGCCAGGGCCGCTGCTCCACCGGAACCGCGACCGGCGAGTCGGCCCAGGCGATGCGGCGGGACGGCCGGTCGAAGTTGAGGTGCGGGAAGACGGTCCCCTCACGCAGTTGCAGGACCGCCTTGATGATCGAGCCGACGCCGGCGGCGCCCTCCATGTGGCCGACGTTGGTCTTGAGCGAGCCGACCAGCACCGGGTCCGACGGGCTGTGCGACTGCGCGAAGACGTCGCTGATCGCGGCGATCTCGGTGGGGTCGCCCAGGGCGGTGCCGGTGCCGTGCGCCTCGACGTACTGGATGTCGCCCGGTGTGAGCCCGCAGCGCTCGACGGCCGCCCGCATGACCGCCTCCTGGGCGGCTCCGTTGGGCGCCGTGAGGCCCGCGCTCTCGCCGTCCTGGCCCACGGCCGAGCCGCGGATCACCGCGTGGACGGTGTCCCCATCGCGCCGGGCGTCCGAGAGCCGCTTGAGCACCAGCACGCCGCAGCCCTCGGCGCGGCCGTAGCCGTCGGCGCTGTCGTCGAAGGTCTTGCACCGCCCGTCGGGGGCGAGCATGCCGCCGTCCCGCAGCACGACGTGGCCCAGGGCGTTGTGGATCACGTTCACCCCGCCGCACAGCGCCAGGCCGCACTCGCGGCCGCGCAGCGCCTGAACCGCCAGATGGGCCGCGGCCAGCGACGAGGAGCAGGTGGTGTCGACGGTCAGCGACGGGCCGCGCAGCCCGAGGGCGTAGGAGAGCCGGCCCGACACACCGCTGTGCGTCAGGCCGGGGGCGAGGTAGCCGTCCACGTCGGCGGCGGCCAGCTCGGTGGCCTCGAAGATGTAGTCCAGCGTGGTCACGCCCATGTACACGCCGGTGTCGCCGTGCCGCAGCGCCGTCGGGTCGATGCCGGCGTGCTCCAGCGCCTGCCACGCCGTCTCCAGCACCAGCCGCTGGTGCGGGTCGACGTACGCGGCCTCCTTGGGCGAGATGTTGAAGAACGCGGCGTCGAACCGGTCTATGCCGTCGAGGAATCCGCCGTGCGGCCGCGGCCCGGCGGGGCCCTCGTCGGCTCCGGGCCCGGGCGCGAGGTGCCGGCGGTCGTCGGGCAGCGGACGGATGCCTGACTTCCCGGCACGCAGGAAGTCCGCGAACCCGTCGGGGTCGTCGTTGCCGCCGGGGGCGCGCAGGCCCATCCCCACGACGGCGATGGGCTCGTGTTTCTCACGTAAGAGCTCCCGGACCGTCTCGTCCTTGCGCGCAATCTCCTCGAGCGCGGCCCGCAGCCGGTCCGAGACCGACTCGGATGTCTGTGGCACTGCTTCCTCCAGCCCGGCGGAACGGGTTACTCGGAAAGGTGGTCGATCAACTGCCCGACGGTGGGCCTGTTGAACAGGACCGCGGTGTCGATATCGCAGCCGAGCGTCGCCTCGAGGTTCTGCTTGATCTCGCTCAGCCGCAGGGACGTGAGCCCGAGGTCGAAGAATCCGGTGGCCGTGGGGAAATCCTCGTCGTCGGCCATCAGCAGGGCCGCCCTGAATTCCCGCAGCACAATGTCCTCAAGGACCTCCCGGCGCTCGTGCTGCGGCAGTTCCCGCAGCTCCCGCATGGTCACTGCCTGCTGTGACACGCTTCCCCCTCCACGCTCGTCAAGATATTGCGGCGGCCACTGGATCGAAGCAGACGCCGCTGACGAAAGCCTGACGTGCCACTGATGGGAAAACCCCGCCCGACCACCGGAAAACACCGGGGTTTACAGCACGGATCGCGGTGCTATCTTCTCCCCATGGCAGACTCAGAGTTCGACTTGACGGACGAATTGGACCGCACACTCAAGTCACTTGGGCTTTCCCGCCAGGAGGCGGTGGAGGAACTGGTTGTCACCGGAGGCGATCCGGTCGTTCCGTCGACCATCCGATTAGGATCCGCGATCGGCATTTCCCTGCTTTCGGTGGCGGTCGCGGTGGCGCAGGCGTGGCACGCGCGGACCGGCCGGAGCCAGCGGCTCTCCCTCGATCTCGGCGAGGCCGTGCACCAGCTCACCCCCTATCTGGGCGGCGGCAACACGCTCAACGGCTACCGCTCCAACATGGGCTCGCTGCTGGGCATCGACGGCGGACTCGCCCCGGACGTGTGGGACTTCTACCGGACCGCCGACGGCCGGTGGGTGATCCCCATCGCCTGCTATCCCCGGCCGCGCGACGAGTTCCTCGCCCTGCTGGAGACGGCGCACACCCGCGAGCACATCGCGGCGGCGGTGGCCCGCTGGAACTCCTTCGAGCTGGAGGAGGCGGCAGCGGCCCGCGGGGTGCCGCTGGCCGTCGTGCGCACCCGCGAGGAGTTCCTCGCCCACCCGCAGGGGCGCGCGGTGCTCGCCGAACCGCTCGTCACGGTCGAACGCGTCGGCGACGCACCGCCCCGGCCGCTGCCGTCCGGGGCCCAGCCGCTGTCCGCCCTGCGCTGCCTGCAGTTCACCCACATCTTCGCGGGCACCGCGGCCGGGCGCGCCCTCGCCGAGCACGGCGCGGACGTCCTGCACGTGTGCGAGCCCGACGGCTTCGACCACGACCTGTGCTGGAACGAGACCGCGGTCGGCCTCCGCTCCACCCGCCTCGAACTGCGCCGGCACACCGACGGACGGCGCCGTTTCGACGAACTGCTGCGTGCCGCCGACGTGTTCGTGCACAACCACCGGCCCTCGAAGACGGCCCGCCTGGGCCTCACCCCCGACGAGTGCCTCGCCGCCTCCCCGGGCCTCATCCACTGCTCCATCAGGGCCTACGGCCACACCGGGCCGTGGAGCGAACGCGGCGGTTTCGACCACCACGCCCAGGCGCTCACCGGGGTCAACTGGAGCGAGCGCGAAGGCGACGAGCCGCGGCTGCCGCCCGGCAGGATGCTCAACGACTACCTGGCCGCCAACCTCGCGGCCGCCGGCATCGTCAGCGCCGCGCTGCGCCGCGCCCGGGAGGGCGGCAGCTACCTGGTGAAGGTCTCCCTCGCCGGGGTCGCCAACTGGGCCTGGGAGATGGGCACACTCAGCCGCGAATCCCTCGCCGGACTCGGCCCCGACAGCCTGCCGCCCGAGCCCCGGTGGCTGCTGCACTCCACCCCGCTGGGCGAGTTCCGGCACGTCGCGCCGCCGGTGGCGTTCAGCGAGACCCCCAGTGCCTGGCACGAGCCGGTCCTCGTACCCCGCGGTTCGTCGCAGCCCCGGTGGCGCGACGAGACCGCCGCCTGACCCGCCGCACCACCCCACACGAGGAGGTACCGCCATGGCACGCGTTCCCTACCTGACCGCCGACGACATGCCGGAGTCGATGCGGTCCCTGAGCGCCGGGCGCGTCATCAACGTCTACCGCGCCCTGGCCAACTCCCCACGGACCGTCGAGGAGGTCGCCCGGCTCGGCGCCGCGCTCTTCGCGAAGGGCGCCCTCGACCCCGTCGACCGCGAACTGCTCATCCTGGCCTACGGACTGCGCTACCGCGCGGAGTACGAGTGGGCGCAGCACGTGCCGATCTCCCAGGCCGTCGGCGTCACCGACGACCAGCGGGCGGCGCTGCGGCGCGGCGAGTACGACGCGGCCGTCTTCACCCCCGCGCAGCGCGCGCTGCTCCGGTTCGCCGTCGCCGTCGCCGACGGCCCGGTGGTCGACGACGCGGTCCACGCCGCGGTCGCCGAGCACTACGACGCCGAGCGGATCGTGGAGGCACTCGTGCTGGCCGGGTTCTACTTCCTCCTCGGCCGCGTCTGCACGGTGCTCGAGGTCGACATCGACGCGGGGGAGGGCGACGAGGTACTGAGGCAGGCGCTGGAGTACCGGTGACGCCGGAATACCGGCGAGCTCAGGACTGCCGGTGAGCCGGTGAGCCGGTGAGGCTCAGGGGCGGGAGGCGGCCAGTAGCCGGCGCAGATGGCGGTCGAGGCTGCTGTGGACCGCCACCGCGTGGTCGAAGAGGTAGAAGTGGCCTCCGGGGAACTCGGTCACACCGAGGAAACGCGATGTGCGCTCCGCCCAGGCGGACATCGCGCCGGGGGCCAGGATGGGATCGGAGGCCCCGCAGTAGGCGGCCACCGGGCACGCCACCGCCGCGCCGTCGTCCCGGAAGTCACGGGCCACGCTGAAGTCCCCCCGCATCGCGGGCACAACGGCCGCCAGCAGGGCCGGATCCGCCGTCACCTCCTCCGGGACCAGGCCGAACTCCGCGATCCGGGCGAGCAGTTCCCGGTCCGACATCTCGGGCAGCGCGTCGAGCTCCCTGGCCGACGCCAGCCCGGGCGCCCACCCCGACACCGCCAGCAGCGCGGGCCCGTCGCCCCCGCTCTCCTCCATCGCCACGGCCAGCCGGTACCCGAGCAGCGCCCCGAAACTGTGCCCGAACAGCACGTACGGCCTTCCGTCGAGCTCCGCCTCGAACGCCTCCCGAAGCCTGTCGAGGAGCGGGGCCAAGGCGGTGAAGGGCTCTTCGGCCAACCGCTCCTGGCGGCCGGGAAGTTGCAGCGTGCGCACCTCGATCCCGGACGGCAGGGTGGCGGCCCAGCTCCGGTACGTCAGGGAGGTGCCCCCCGCGTGCGGGAGGAGGAAGATCTGCGCCTCGGCGTCCGGTGCGGGGTCGGGCGAGGAGAACCATGCGGCGCGGCGCGCGCCGGTGCTGGTGGTCATGGAGGCCTTTCGGGGGTGGGAGTGTGTGGGATCGGACGGGAGCGACGGCGCGACGGACCGGCGGCGGCCGCTTGCGCACCCGATGGGGAGCGGCCGCGCGTCAGGCGGCGTCGCGCACCGCGGGAAGCAGTGTCTGCGCGATCTCCTTCAGCCGCGGTTCCGGTTCCAGCGAGCCGATGCGCAGCACGATGTGGCGGGCGCCCTCGCGGACGTAGCCGGCCAGCCACTCGGCGCAGTGCTCCGCGGTGCCCCACGCGTAGGCCTGGATCGCCGACATCGCCTCCAGCGAGCGGCCGTAGTAGTGCTCGATGTAGTGCTCCAGCTCGGCCCTGGCCTGCCGCTCGTCCTCGCCCACCGTGATCGTGGCGTATAGGGCAGGAACGACCGCTCCCGGCGGACGGCCCGCCTCCGCGCGCAGCTCCTCGATCCGGCGCCAGGCCCGCCCGTAGCCGTCCGCCGACGGCAGGAAGGGGAGCCAGCCGTCGTACAGCCGGGCGGCTCGTTCCAGTACCCGCGGCGTGTCGCTGCCCGCCAGCCACAGCGGCGGACCCGCGGGCCGGGGCGGCCGGGGCAGCCGGTCCAGCCGCCGCACCTGCCAGTACCGCCCGTCGAAGTCCCCCGCGGTCCCCGCCCACGCCTGCCGCCAGATGGCGACGGTCTCGTCGAGGCGCCCCGCCCGGCCCCGGAACGACGCGCCCACGGCCGCGAACTCCTCCTCGGTCTCCGGGACCGGGAACCCGGAGCCCAGCCCCAGCACCAGCCGCGTGCCGCACACGTGGTCCAGGCTGGCGACCATGTTGGCCCCGATCAGCGGATGCCGCAGCGCGGGGGTGAGCGCCGCCGTGCCGAGGGTGATGGAACGGGTCACCGCCCCCGCCGCCGACACCGACGCG
>CAYNNX010000014.1:36068-45309 GCA_964398515.1 uncultured Streptantibioticus sp.
GCGGATCGAGCCTCGGGCGCGCGGTGAGCGAGTCGCCCGTCCACAGGGAGTCGAAGCCCAGCGCTTCCGCCTGCCGGGCGAACTCCAGCAGCGGCGAGGCCGCGAAGTCGCCGAGGATCGCCTGCTCCCGGGTGGGCAGCAGAACGCCGACGCGAACCGGCTGGTCCGAAGTACCCATTGCGTGGCCTCGTCTCACATGCGGTGACTGTGCGGATACGCGGATCCAACCAGCCCCCGCTGACGTGCCGCTGATCGCACGCTGAGAGCCACGGTGACGCGGAGTACGCGGGGAACGCGCGGCGAATGTCCGTGAGGAACGAGCGAGGAACGGGGCGAATGCGCGAGGAATGCGGAATATAGTGAGCGCCGCTCGGCCCGACGTCTGCCGATCAGGAGGCCGCAATGACGGACACCGTTCCGGGTCCCGACGATCTGCTCTCCCTCATGCCCCACGCACAGGCCATCGGAGTACGTCTGAAGGAGGCCGCGCCCGACCGGGTGCACGGCGTCCTGGAATGGTCACCCGGCCTGTGCACGGCCGGGGGCATCCTGCACGGCGGCGCGCTGATGACGCTCGCCGACAGCGTGGGCGCCGTCTGCGCCTACCTCAACCTCCCGCCCGGCGCGACCACTTCGACGGTCGAGTCCAAGACCAACTTCTTCCGCGCCCTGCGCACCGGCTCCCTCACCGCCATCGCCCGCCCGCTGCACGTGGGCTCGTCCTTCGTCGTCGTCCAGACCGACCTCACCGACGACCAGTCCCGCCCGATCGCCCTCACCCTCCAGTCCCAGGCCGTCCTCCCCGCACGCAACGCCTGACGAGGCCGCCGGGTATTCGACGCGCCCCGGCGGACGGCTGTGCCGACGGCGTGGTTCAGCCTGCCGCGAGACCCTCGGGCAACTGCTCGACGCGCGGTTCACTCCGAGCGGAGGTCCGCGAGCAACCGGTCGAGCACGTGCTCCTCCTCGATGCGGATGCCGTGCTCGGTGATGGCCTCGCACAGCGCCGGATCCCAGGGCGTCGGGGCCGGGGCCCCGGTCGTCAGCGGTGTGCCCAGGCCGCTTTCGACGGCGGCCAGGTAGGCGCGGGCGTCGTAACGCCACGGCACGGCGCCGGAGAGGCGCAGGACGCCTGCGGCGATGCGGACGCCGCCCCAGTCGAAGTCGCCGTGGTGGGCGAGCGGGCAACCGAGCTCGGCCATCTGGAAGAGAAGGGCTCGCGCGGCCAGGGAGAGGTTGCCTTCGACGCAGACGAGCGGGGGGCACTCGGGGCCCAGCCCGTCGGCTGCGGCGGCGAGAACGGCGGGGTTCTCGCATACCCGGATCGTGCGTCTCTCCACTCCCAGGTCGGGCGTCTCCCTTGTGAGCTGACGTAGTGTCAGCAAGCAGGGCTCCCCACCTTCGTACGCTGCGGCGAGCATGCGGCCGGTGGTACCGCGGGCCGATCCGGGCAGGCCGAGAACGAGCACACGCGAGGAGAGCTCGTCCAAGGCCACCCCTACGGCTGCCCAGGCCGCCCGGCGGGCTTCGGCACCGGTTGCCGCGCCCGCGGGGAGCCCGGCGAGCGCGCGGACGGCGGAGTGGACAAGCGCCGCCAGCGGCCGGCCCTCGTCGAGTGCGTGGGCGTCCCCGAGGCTGTGGGCGGCCAGGACGGGCAGGGTGAGACCGGCCGCGGGAAGCCGGGAGAGCACGCGTACCGCGTCGGCGGCCAGTGCGCGGGCGGTCGGCGGGTCGCCGCCGGAGAGGCGTTTGAGGAGGCCGGTCGCCTCCAGATGGGCTCGCCAGGACGCCAGTTCGGCTCGTCCGGTGACCGCTGGGACAGCGAACTCGTCCAGTGCCCGTTGCCAGGCGGCGGCATCGGCCTCGTCCTGGGCGCGCCGGTCGGTCACCGGACCGGTCAGTGCCACCACCGCCGCCGCGAGCCCGTCCGGGCAGGCCAGTGACTCGCGCAGCACGCGGTCGACCTCTGCCAGCGGCACCGTGAGGGAACCGCCCGAGCGCAGCCGGCGGCCCAGCAGCAGCTCGACCGCGCGGCGCTGCCCGGTGGTGGCGGCCTTCAGCGTGACGGTGGTGTCCATCGCGCGACCGGAGGCCATCCGGTCGCGGACACGCTCCAGCAGCCAGGCGCTCTCGGGGCCGCCGAGCAGGCGGCGCAGCCGGGGCAGGTCGGTACCGGACACCGGCTACTCGCCGTCGAGGAGGGACGGTTGCGCCGGTCCGTCGGCGGCCGCCTGCGCCGGGATGTACGGAACAGGGCGCTGGTGGCGGGTCAGGGAGCCGCCGTCCCATCGCCAGGGAGTGACCAGGACGGCGTCGATCCCCTCGCGCCGGCTCAGCTGGGCGATGCCGATGCCGGGAACGGTCGGGTAGCAGGCCCACTCGCGTTCGCTGGTCATCACCACGTCGAGGTCGAACGAGGCGAGCAGGCCGAGGCACTTGGCCCGCGAGTCGTCGTCCACCCCGGCGAACGCCTCGTCGAGCGCGATCAGCCGCGGGGCGTGCGGGCTGCCGGAGGAGTAGTGCGAGGAGGCGGCGGCGAACAACGGGACCGAGGCGGCGAGCACCCGCTCGCCGCCGGAGGCGGGGCCGGTGGCGGGCTTCCACTGGCCGTCCTGCCGGCGCTGGATGGTGAAGGCGTGCCAGGCCCGGTAGTCCAGAGCGCGGGTGAGCTGGTCGGCCCACGAGTCGCCGGGGTGGGCCTCGCGATCCTGGGCGATTCTGGCCTGCAGGAACTCCCCCACCTGGGCGCGGTCCGCCGGCGACCAGGCGTCCGAGGACTGCCGCAGCAGCCTGGCGCGTACGGCGTCCAGACCGGGCGGGGCGTCCTTGGCGGGCCGCCACTGCAGGCGCAGGGTCATACCGGTGGAGGTGGGGCGGGCGGCCAGGTCCTCGTTCATGGCCGCCACCTGCTCCTCGGCCGCGGCGATCAGTTCCTGCAGGGCTCCGGCGACCTCGCCGACCAGGTGGTTCTCCAGCAGTTCGCGCTCCTTGGCGGACAGCAGCCGGCCGCGCTGTTCGACCTCCTCGCGCAGGGAGTCGGCGAGGGACGGAACGTCGTGGGTGCGGCCCTGGAAGACCACGTCGACGATCATGATGCCTTCGTGCAGCGTCATGCCCACGGAGTGGCCGTGGCGGCCGAGGGCGTCGGTGAGCACCTTGTGCTCGGCGGAGATCCGCTGCTGGATCAGCTCCCAGCGGCGGTCGGCGTCGTCCGTGTCATCGAGCTCGGTGTTGATGGTGCGGGCCAGCGCCACGGCAGGCGTCGGGGCCCATGGTTCGTCCAGCGGCGGGACGGTGATGCCGGGCAGTGCGGCGGTGAGCAGGCCGGTGGCCGCGAAGGAGCGCAAGGCGGTCACCGCGCGGTCGCGGTCGGCGGTCGCCTCGTCGATCCGGGTGCGGATCTCGCTGCGGCGGCCTTCGGCCCGCGCGCGGGCGGTCAGGGCCGCGTCGCGGACGCGCCGGGTCGTCTTCTCCTCGGCGTCCCGTTCGGCGATCGCCGTGTCCGTCTCGGCGAGCCGGCGGTGGAGTTCCGCGACGCTCGCTCCGACCGTCTCGTCCAGTACGCGGTGGTGCTCGGCCGCGGCGTCGGCACTCCGCCGGGCGGCGGTGGCGGCTTCGTCGGCCTGAGCGTACGCGCCCGCGGCGCTCGTCGCCTCGGCGGCGGCTTCGGCGGCGAACGCGGTTGAACGGGACTGGGCGGCGGCGGCCGGGAGCAGCGCGGCGACGGCGGCGGCATAGCCGGAGACCGCGTCGCGGACCTGGTCGAGCCCTTCGCGGGTGGCGGGAAGGCCCGTGTCCGAGGCGTACTCGTCGGCCTCCCGGTGAGCGTGCTCGGCCTCCTCCTGCCGGGTGGCGGCGTCGCGCTCCGTCTCGGCCCGGCGCTCCGCCGCTCGGCGGGCGGCTTCCGTCTGGTGGGTGACGCGGGAGTGTGCCGCGCGCAGCTCGTGGTCGTGCGGCTGGGTGTCCTGTTCGTCGGCGAGCATGGCCAGGCGCGCTCGCAGGCTGCCGCGCTGCTCGTCCAACCCGTCGACGGCGCGGATGAGTTCCTCGCGGCGGCCGGCCAGTTCGGCGAGGCGGGCGCGCCGGGCGGCTTCCCTGGCTCCCTCTCCGATGAAGCGGGCGGCCGGCTTGGCCCAGGATCCGGTGAGGGCACCGATGCGATAGCGCCCGTCGGCGGCCACCCAGGTGTGGTGCTTTGTGCCGGAGCCGAGGCCGATCGCGGCCAGAACGGCATGCACGGCGGCGTCGTCAAGGGCGGCGGCCTGGGGGTCGGCCGGGTCGACGGCCGGGCGCAGCACGGTGGCCAGGGTGGGGCCGGAGGCGGCCGGGCCCGGCAGCAGCAGGGCGTCGTGGGTGCGGGCGTCGAGCAGCGTGCCGTCGTGGGTGAGCCAGGCGTCGAGGAGTCCCGCGGCCTCCAGGGCTGCCTCGATCCCGGCGCGTTCGGCCTCCGGTACGGCGTCGTCGAAGTCGACGGCCCGCCACAGCGGCGCGCCCAGGCGGTGGGCCCGGGCCTGCGGATCGCGGGTGTACGGCAGGGGCGGGGCGTCGTGGCCGCCGGACTCCAGGCGGGCGATCTCCTCGTCGAGCCCGGCGAGTTCGCGCCGGGCGGTGGCGTGCTCGGCGTCGAGTTCCGTCTCGCGGCGGGTAAGCGTGCCGGCTGTCGCGCGGTAGGCCGCGGCGGCGGCCTCGGCGGCCGGGTTGGGGCCGTCCAGGGTGTCCGCCCACGCCTCCAGCGCGGAGGTGGCCTCGTCGGCATCGGCCAGGCGCAGTTCAACCGTTCCGGCGGCCCACCGGCGCCACGCCGCGACAAGGGCGGCCGCCTCTTCGGTGACGGCCTGCCCGGCTTCGGCGACGCGCTCTTGCGCGGCTGCGGCATCCGCGGCCGCGCGGGCGGCTTCGGTCTGCGCCGCACGCGCCCGCCCGTCGGCTCGCTCGGCCTGCGCCAGCAGCCCGGTCAGACCGGTGACGGCCTGACGGCGCCGCTCGACGGCGCGCTCGCCCGCCCTGCGGGACTCCGGAAACGGAGCGTCCTCGCCGTCCAGCGACGCGGCGACCGCGGCGTGGTCGACACCGGCCGCCTCTGCGGTCTGCCGTGCCGCCTGGTCGGCCTCCGCGAAGGCCGACCGGTCGGCATCGCTGCGGGCCTGCGCGTCGGCGGCCCGGCGCTGCCAGTCGTCGGCGAGGCGGCGCGCGGTCAGGGCGGCCGCGGCACGGTCGTCGGCGACCGCGCGCAGGGTCTCGGCTGTCCTGCCGGCCTGTTCCAGCTCGCGGGCGGCGTCCATCTCGGGGCTGCGGTCGAGTGCGTCGCGGGTGGCGGTCAGCGCCACCCGCACGTCCTCCAGTTCCTCCAGCCGGGCCTCGGCCTGGGCCAGCCGCTGCTCCGCTGCCGCGTGTTCGCTCTCGGCCTCGGCGAGATCGCGGCCGAGGTGCTCATACCGGCTGTGCGCGACGCGCAGGACGGCGGCCTGCCGCTTGGCGGCGATCCGGGCGTAACGGCGGTAGTGGGCGAGGAAGGCGGCGGCGGCCGTGGATGCCTCGGTGAGCGCGGCCAGGGCGTGCCGCTCGTCATCCAGGCCTCGGAAGGCCTCGGCGACCTCTCCGATCAACGCCGGATCGAGCGGGGGAAGTGACTCGGTGAGAGCCTTGGACAGCAGCTTCTCGTCGGGCCTCTTCGACAGCTGCGGCTGGCGCAGCTGGATGAGCAGGTTGACCAGTGCCTCGTAGCGCTCCTGGCCGAGGCCGAACAGCTGCTCGTCCACGGCCCTGCGGTACTCGGCCGCGGTGTCGTGGACGAGGCCCTGGCCGTGCAGCGCCTCCCGCAGCCGTTCCCGGGTGTAGGGAACCCGGGTGGCGGACATCAGCGGCAGGTCGGGACCGATGCGCAGGCCGGTGGTGAAGAACCAGTGCTTGGCGATGCCGCGCCCCTTGACCGCTTTCAGCCCGCAGCCGACGGTCCGGTACTGCGGTCGGCCGTCCTCATCAATCCGTCCGAACTCCAGCCAGGTGTAGCCGGTGCGTTCGTCGTGCGGGTGCCTCCCGCCGAGCAGCAGGTTCCACTCCATCCGCTTGGCGCGGTCGCCGTCCGGCTCGACGCGGTGGGCGGCGAGTTCGCCGTCGAGCAGGAACGGCAGAGTGAGCGCGAGCACCTTGGACTTGCCGGTCCCGTTGTTGCCGCGCAGCAGCAGCCGCCCGTCGTGGAAACGGAACTCCTCGGCGTCGTAGTAGAAGACGTCGATCAGCCCCGCGCGCAACGGCTGCCAGCGGCCTCGGGTGGGCACGGGCGGGGTGGTGGGAGCGATGGGCGGTGCAGCCGTCATGTGCGGGGACGGGCCTTTCGGATGGTCGGAGCGGCCAGGGCATAGCGGATCAGGGCGGGCTTGGCGGTGACGGACCCGCCGCTCCGGCTGACGAGGTCCAAGGCGCCGAGCCGGTCCAGGGCCTGGGC
The DNA here is from genome assembly GCA_964398515.1 of uncultured Streptantibioticus sp. Taxonomy (GTDB): domain Bacteria; phylum Actinomycetota; class Actinomycetes; order Streptomycetales; family Streptomycetaceae; genus CAYNNX01. Next base: position 42,514 of record CAYNNX010000014.1, read on the forward strand.
CGCCAGCTCGGCGGCGGCCGCGGGCTCCGCGGAGGACTTGCGCCAGTAGGAACGGTGCTGCACGGCCAACGCCCGGACGAGATCGACGATGTCCGCTTCGGTACGCGGACCGTCAGCCGTGGCCAAGTGGGCGGCGATCAACAGGGTGACATGCCCGTCGGTGCCCTGTTCGGGCATCCGCAGGTCGGTGAGCTCGTCGTCCGGGTCCACCATCGCGACACCCTCGGCGCGCGCTTCCGGTACCAGACCGGTGAGTTCGGTGATCCTGCGAGTGATCGCGTGGCGCTGGGAGACCAGATAGGCATGCTCGTCCTCGGGGAGTTCGGCGTAGTACACCACCGGGTCGTCCAGCAGTCTGCGGGTGAGCCGGTGGCGCAGCGCCCGCAGCCGCAACTCCTCGGTGTCGGGGGCGACTTGAGAGGTGAGCGCGGCCAGCCGCGCTTCCGGCCCGGATGCCTCGACCGTAGACGGACCGCGCGTGGCGGCCAGCAGCGCTGCCAGGACGCGCCGACGCACGTCGTAGAGCACGTCGTTGGACGCCTCCGACAGGTACGCCTCCTCGTCGCCCGCCACCCGGTGCAGCACGCCGTACTCCAGCAGGAGCCGGACGGCGGCCACCAGGTCGGAGCGCTCTTCCCGGCGGTCCATGCGGAACTCGATCCCGGCATCGGCCAGCACCGGGTCGGCGGCCTCCGTCAGCACCCCCTCGGCCAGCCGCCCCAAGGTGATCTGCGCGTCGGCCCGCTCCAGCGTCGCGAGTGCCAGGCACAGCAGGACGTAGCGGCGCCGGGTGAACGGCACCTTGGAGCGCGGCGCCCGGGCCGGCCTGGTGGGGTCGTCCAACCGGGCAGGGGACTTGTACAGCCGGGCGGTCTCGGCGTCCACCACCAGCCGCCAGCCGGTCTCCTGTGTGAACCAGGACGCCAGCTCACCCGCGTGCTTGCGGACCAGCCGGAACTCCTCGCCGCCGCTGGTCAGCAACGGCGAAGCGAGCAACGCGCGGGCCGCCCGCCTGCGTTCCGCCTGCGCGTCGGCGGCCATGGCGGCGCTCACCGGCCCGTCCCTCCCCACGGGCCGGCCGTCATCGCACCTGCTGAGGTCAGCCCGCTTCCTCCGGAGCTCCTCTCCGGCGCAAGGTCGATGATCTCGATCACGTGCTCAGGGCCGGAGAGCACACCGTCCGCCGACGGGATCCGGACTGTCGCGTCGGGGTGCACCGCCTTCAGGCGGACCTCCGTCGTGCCGTCCCCGGTGATCGCCGAGGACTCGCTCTCGCCGGGCACCCGCGCCGACAGCGCGTCGCCGAGGACCGCGAGGAACAACCGGAAGGCCTGCGGGTCGAGCCCGTCGGGGCCGGCCAGGTCGGACAGCAGGACCGGTCCGCCCGTGGCGAGCCGGGCACGGGCCGCGGCGGTCTGGGCCGCCTCGCGCTCGACCTGCTCGGCCAGCACCTGCCGCTCCGCCGAGCGGTCCGCGACGCGACTGGGCCGTCCGCGCCGCTCGTACGAGCCCGTCTCGCGCAGCCGGGGACTGATCTCAAGCGGCGGGGCCTGCGCCCAGGGCGTGGTACCCGGCAGGTCCGCGTCCCGCCAGGCCGCCTCGGTGGCGGCGTCGACCGTCAGGTGCCGGGCCGGGGTGAGCGCGAAGGCGGCCCGCCACAGCCGGTGCGCCGCGTCGTCGTCGGGGGCCTGCGCGAAGAAGCGCGCCAGCGTCCTGAAGTCGGCGGACCGGTCGGAGCGGCCGCCACGCCGTTCGTTGAGCGCGGCCACCGTGTTGACCAGTGCGGTGATCGCGCTGACCGCCGCACCGCGCAGCAGTTTGGCCTGCGACGGCTGCCGGCTGGACCGGCTGAGGAACCAGTCGGTCAGGCCCCGCCAGCGGTTCTCCCACGCGGTGAGCGCGGCCCGCGACGCAGCCAGCCGGGCCTGCTCCACCTCCTGCCCGTCCGCCTCGGCATCCGGCACGGCGTCGCCGGCCTCCCGCTGGGCGGCGGCCAGCAGCAGGCGGTCCATCCCTGCCGCGTTCAGCCGGGCGAGCAGGTCCGCGATCTGCGCACCGCGGTTCGCCAGGTCCGCGATGAAGCGCTCGATGTACTCCACAAGCCGGTCCTTGTACGCGATGAACGCCTCCTCGCCGCCGTCCTGGAAGTCGATGGTGCGGCGCAGCGAGGCCATGAACGCCTGGGCGTTGTCCGCAAGGCTGCCGAACCGGTCGGCGAGGGCGAGCAGCGCGAGATGCGCCTTGGCCGGGTCGGGGTCCTTCTCCTGAGCGAGAACGAGCAGCGCACCCAGTTGCTCGGCGATGTCCGCCAGGGCCACCGACTGCAGCTGGCCGCGCCGCCCCAGCGCCTCGTCGTAGACCGCGACAGCCCGCAATGCGGCCTGGCCATGGCGGGTGAGCTGGTACAGGAAGCGCGCCCGGTGGAAGTCCTCGACCGAGGTCACCCGGCCGGTGTCGGGGTCCGCACGGAGATTCCCCCAGTCGACCAGCTTCTCCAACGCGCCGCCGACCGCCTCGACCGGCACCAGGGCCCCGTCCCCCTCGGACCGGAGCTCTGCGGCGACGTCCTCGGGCCGCAGATGGACGATGAACCGCTCCCTGGCCGCCGCGAACACCCCCAGGACCCGGCCGTACAGGACCGCGTTGGGCGCCTGGAGGTAGGCGAAGGGCTGAGGCTGCGGCGCACTGGACTCTGCGGACACGCACCACAGGCTCTCAGACCGGTCCGGCGGCGTGCACGCGAACCGGAAACCGGCCGCCGAGCAGGATTGTCGCGACTCCCCCGGCCTCGCAGGG
>CAYNNX010000015.1:0-40659 GCA_964398515.1 uncultured Streptantibioticus sp.
CAACGTGATCCTGGCCGGCGCCGACCTCGCCCGCGCGGTGAACGTCGGCATCGGCAACGTGATGGCCAACTCGGGCCAGACGTGCAGCGCCTGGACCCGCATGCTGGTCGACGCCGAACGCTACGAGGAGGCGGTGGCGCTGGCGAAGGCGGCCGTGGCCAAGTACGTCCCCGGCGATCCCGCCGAGCCCGGCACGCGGCTCGGCCCGCTGGTCAACGCCAGGCAGCGGGAGCGGGTACGCGGCTACATCGCCAAGGGCGTCGAGGAGGGCGCCCGCCTCGTCGCCGGCGGCCCCGACGCCCCCGAGGGCCTTGAGCGGGGCTACTACGTCCGCCCCACGGTCTTCGCCGACGTCACACCGGAGATGACCATCGCGCAGGAGGAGATCTTCGGCCCCGTCGTGGCGATGCTGCGCTACGAGACCGAGGAGGAGGCCCTGCGGATCGCCAACGGCACGGTGTACGGGCTCGCCGGTGCCGTCTGGTGCGACGACGAGGACAGAGCGGTCGCCTTCGCCCGCCGCATGGAGACCGGCCAGGTGGACGTCAACGGCGGCCGGTTCAACCCGCTGGCGCCCTTCGGCGGCTGGAAGCAGTCCGGCATCGGGCGCGAACTGGGGGAGCACGGCCTCGCCGAGTTCCTCCAGACCAGGTCGCTGCAGTTCTGACCCCCTGATCCGCCCTCTGAATCCGCCACCATGTCAAGGAGCCGTTCCGTGGTCCGCGCCGCCGTACTGCCCGCCGTGGGCGCCCCCCTGGAGATCGCCGAGATCGACCTGCCCGAGCCGGGCCCCGGCCGGGTCCGCGTCCGCCTCGCCGCCGCCGGGGTGTGCCACTCCGACCTGTCGCTGTCCAACGGCACCCTGCGCCAGCCCGTCCCCGCCGTGCTCGGCCACGAGGGCGCGGGCACGGTGACCGCCGTGGGCGAGGGCGTCACCGCCGTCGTCCCCGGCGACCGGGTGGTCCTCAACTGGGCGCCGTCCTGCGGCGGTTGCCACTTCTGCGGTCTGGGCGAGCCGTGGCTGTGCGCCAACGCCGGCGCGGGCGCGCTCGCCCCGTACGCCCGGCGTGCCGCGGACGGCGCCGAGCTGTACGCGGGACTCGGCACCGCGGTCTTCGCCGAGGAGACGGTGGTGGCCGAGAACGCGGTGCTGCCGCTGCCGGACGGCGTGCCGCTGGCCGACGCGGCCCTGCTGGGCTGCGCGGTGCTCACCGGGTACGGCGCCGTGCACCATGCGACCCGGCTGCGGGAGGGCGAGTCGCTGGCGGTCTTCGGCGTCGGCGGGGTCGGGCTGGCGGTGCTCCAGGCCGCCCGGATCGCGGGGGCGGGAACGGTGGTGGCCGTGGACGTCTCCCCGGCGAAGGAGGAGCTGGCCCGCGCGGCCGGCGCCACCGACTTCCTGGTGGCCTCGGAGGCGACGGCCAAGGAGATCCGGGGGCTGACGGGCGGTCACGGTACGGACGCCGCCATCGAGTGCGTCGGCCGCGCCGAGACCATCCGCACCGCCTGGTCGGCGACCCGGCGCGGCGGCCGCACCACCGTGGTCGGCATCGGCGGCAAGGACCAGCAGGTCGCCTTCAGCGCGCTGGAGCTCTTCTACTTCGCCCGCACGCTGACCGGCTGCGTCTACGGCAACAGCGACCCGGCGAAGGACCTGCCCGTCCTCGCCGAGCACGTCCGGGCCGGCCGGCTCGACCTGGGCGGCCTGGTCACGACGCGCATCGGCCTGGAGGGTATCCCGGACGCGTTCGACGCGATGCTCGCGGGACGCGGCGGCCGCGCGCTGGTGGTGTTCGAGCCACAAACCTGACGGGGCGTCAGTTGGGTGCGCCGCCCGGCGCGACCCGCGGCACCTGCTCGAACTGCAGCGTCAGGCCGTCGACGAGGGCGCGCAGCCCCGCCTCGAACGCGCCCTCGTCCACCTGCCGCTGGTGCTCGGGCAGCAGGTGCGCCCGGCTGAGGTGCGGGTAGTCGGCCGGGTCGTACGCCGAGGGGTCGCCGACGAAGCCGCGGGCGAACGAGCCGAGCGCCGAACCGGCCACGAAGTAGCGCATCATGGCCCCGATCCGGGTGGCGTGCGCGGGCGGCCAGCCGGCCTCCACCATGGCGCCGAAGACCGCGTCGGCCTGGCGCAGTCCGGCCGGACGGCGGCCCGGCCCCTGGGCGAGGAACGGCACGATGTTGGGGTGCGCGGTCAGTGCCGCGCGGTACGAACGCCCCCACTCCAGCAGCGCGGTGCGCCAGTCGGCGCCGCCGCCCGCGCTCGCGCCGTCGAACATCGACAAATCGACCTGGGCCACCACGGTGTCCGCGACCGCGTCCAGGATCTCGTCCTTGGTCCGGAAGTGGTTGTACAACGACGGCCCGCTGACGCCGAGTTCGGCCGCCAGCCGCCGGGTGGAGACCGCTTGGAGCCCTTCGGCGTCGATGAGCGCCAGGGCGGTCGCCACGATGCGTTCGCGGCTGAGCAGGGGCTTGCGGGGGCGGGCCATGCGGCACATAGTAGAGGCCGCTCAGCGAAAACTAGCAGCGTTAATTTATGGGGAGTGCGCCGTGGACCTGTCGCTCACCGAGGAGCAGACCGCCGCGCGGCGGCTCGCCAGGGACTTCGCCGACCGGGAGATCGCCCCTTACGCCGTGGAGTGGGACCGGGCCGAGGCGGTGGACCGCGGCGTCGTCGCAAAGCTCGGCGAGGTCGGCTTCCTGGGGTTGACGATCCCGGAGGAGTACGGCGGCTCCGGCGGCGACCACCTCGCGTACTGCCTGGTCACCGAGGAGCTCGGGCGTGCCGACTCCTCGGTGCGCGGGATCGTGTCGGTCTCGCTGGGCCTGGTGGCCAAGACGATCGCGGCCTGGGGGAGCGAGGAGCACAAGCGCCGGTGGCTGCCGAGGCTGTGCTCCGGCGAGGCGGTCGGCTGCTTCGGCCTGACCGAGCCCGGGACCGGGTCGGACGCGGCGAACCTCACCACGCGGGCGGTGCGCGACGGCGGCGACTACGTCGTCGACGGCGCCAAGATGTTCATCACCAACGGCACCTGGGCCGACGTCGTGCTGCTCTTCGCCCGCACCGGCCCCGAACCCGGCCACCGCGGCATCTCCGCCTTCCTGGTGCCGACCGACACCCCCGGCCTCGACCGCCGGACGGTCCACGGCAAGCTGGGGCTGCGCGGACAGGCCACCGCGGAGCTCGTCTTCGACGGCGTACGCGTCCCGGCCTCGGCGATGATCGGACCTGAGGGCAAGGGCTTCACGGTCGCCATGGCCGCGCTCGCCAAGGGCCGGATGTCGGTGGCGGCCGGCTGCGTCGGCATCGCCCAGGCGTGCCTGGACGCGGCGGTGGCGTACGCGGGCACCCGCGAGCAGTTCGGGCGAACCATCGCCCACCACCAGCTCGTCCAGGAACTGCTGTCCGACATCGCCGTCGACGTCGAGACCGCCCGCCTGCTGACCTGGCGGGTCGCCGACCGCATCGAGCGCGGCCTGCCGTTCGCCACCGAGGCGTCGATGGCCAAGCTCCACGCGAGCGAGGCCGCGGTACGCTGTGCCAACAACGCGCTTCAGGTCTTCGGCGGTTACGGCTACATCGACGAGTACCCGGTGGGCAAGCTGCTGCGGGACGCCCGCGTCATGACGCTCTACGAGGGCACCAGCCAGATCCACAAGCTGCTGATCGGCCGGGCGCTGACCGGCGTCGCCGCCTTCTGAGGCCGGGGATCCTAAGCGCTTGCTCAGGATCGTTGTAGGGTATGCGCCATGGATGCGGAGGCGAGCACACCGACCACCGAGGCGTGGAGCGACATCACCCCGGACGCGGCACGGCGGCTGGTCCTCGCCGCCGTCGAGGCGTTCGCCGAACGCGGCTACCACGCGACCACCACGCGTGACATCGCCGGGCGGGCCGGGATGAGCCCCGCCGCGCTGTACATCCACTACAAGACCAAGGAAGAGCTGCTCTACCAGATCAGCCGCGTCGGCCATCTGCGCTCGCTCGCCCTGCTGGAGGCGGCCCGGGACGCCGGCGGCACCCCGGCCGACCGCCTGGCCGCCGCCGTCCGCTCCTTCGTCGTCTGGCACGCCGAACGGCACACCACCGGGCGCGTCGTGCAGTACGAGCTCGGCGCCCTCGCCCCCGACCACTACGCCGAGATCGTCCAGCTGCGGCGGCGCAGCGAGGCGGCGATGCGGTCGATCATCGAGGACGGCGTGGCCGCCGGCGACTTCGACGTGCCGGACGTGTCGGGGACCACGCTGGCGGTGCTGTCGCTCTGCATCGACGTGGCGCGGTGGTACCGCCCCGGTGGCCGCCGCACGCCGGAGGAGTTCGGCGAGCTCTACGCCGATCTGGTGCTGCGCATGGTCGGCCACCCCCGCCGCTAGCGGCCGGCCGCGCATACCGCTACAGGGTGAAGCGGGCCACCGTCTCCGCCACGCACACCGGCTTGGTGCCGCCCTCGCGCTCGACGGTGACCTGGGTGACGAGCTGGACGCCGCGGTCGACCTCGGTCACCTCCGCGATCCTCGCCGACGCCCGCAGCCGCGAGCCCACCGGGACGGGCGCGGGGAAACGCACCTTGTTCAGGCCGTAGTTGACGCCCATCGTGACGCCCTCGACCCGCAGCAGCTCCGACATGAACGACGGGATCAGCGAGAGCGTCAGATAGCCGTGCGCGATCGTCGTGCCGAAGGGCCCCTGCGCCGCCTTCCGCGGATCGACGTGGATCCACTGGTGGTCACCGGTCGCGTCGGCGAACCGGTCGATCCGCTGCTGGTCGATCTCCAGCCACTGCGAGGCGCCCAGCTCCTCCCCGACGGCCGCCCGCAGCTCGTCGACCGAAGCGAAGATCCTGGCCTGCGACATCAGATGCCTCCATGCGTCCGTACGGTGCCGAGCGCGCTGTCTAAGCGCTTGCTCAGCATCGTTCGTGGAGGCCCCGGTGTCAACGCGGGCGGTCGTCGCCGAGGGCGGCCCACGGCGGCTCACCGCAGGGCGTACCGCGACTCCCGTGCCGCCCGCAGCACTTCGGGGGTGAGGACGGGCGCCGGGACGACGATGCCGCACTCGGTGCACAGCGGCCCCGAGGTCAGCGTGTGGTGCAGCCCGTCGCGCCAGGCGATCCGGTCCAGCCCGCAGACCGGGCAGCCGGTGCCGGGCGGAGCGGCCAGCGCCGCGATCAGCTGACGCAGCACCACGCTGAGCCGTTCCTTCGGGTGCACCGCCGGGTCCTCGCACCAGGCCGCGCCGAAGCCGCCCCAGGTGCGCCGGTGCCAGTCGTCCAAGGTGGTGGGGCGGCGGATCCCCTCGTGCTTCTCGCGCTTGCGGCGGGCGGCGAACTCCGCCTCGTACGTCAGCCACACCGCGCGCGCCTCCTCCAGCTCCTCCAGTGCGGCGACGAGCCGCGCCTGCGGTGGATGTCGGTCGTCGGGCGAGAACCCGTTGCGTTCGCACAGGTGGTGCCAGGTCGCGCGATGCCCGTAGGGCGCGAAGCGCTCCAGGCATCTGCGCAGCGAGCTGCGCTGCTGCGCGGCGAGCAGCCGCGGGTCGCGGACCTGTCTGGCAAGGCTGCGGAATCCGGCCATCTCATCCCCTCTCGGGCACAGCGGACTACTTCACGATCGCAGTCACCAATGGGACGTACCAGAGGGCGAATCGGCTCCCGCGTGCGCTGGATCGCCGGAACTCCGGTGAATCTGACGGTTGTTCATCTTCCGAGTGTGTCGTACCGGCGGTAACCTCCCCCGGCACTCCACCCCAGGAGGTTCGGGAATGCGACGACGCACCCTCGGAATCAAGGCGGCGGCGGCCGCCGCGCTGCTCGCGCTGGCCGGCGGCATGACCGCGGCCCTCCCGCAGCCGGCCCTCGCCGACGGCCCCGCCGCCGACTACTGTCAGGGCCGCTGCAACGACATCCTGCCGCCCGGCGAGAACGGCAACGCCACCCTCGCCGAGATCATCGCCAACCGGCTCTTCGGTACCCACCCCCCGCACACCGACGACCAACTCGGCCCGTACGCGGCCCTGAACGGCGGCTATCCGTCGCTGACCGACTCGGCCCTGGGCGCCTTCTACGACAACGCCTCCTTCGGCGTCCCCGCCGACCAGGTCGCCTCCGTCCAAACCCCCCGCTCCGACGTCACCATCACCCGTGACAAGGCCACCGGCGTACCGCACATCCAGGGCACCACGCGCGCGGGTACCGAGTTCGGCGCCGGATACGCCGCCGCGCAGGACCGGTTGTGGCTGATGGACCTGTTCCGGCACGTCGGCCGCGGCGAGCTCACCTCCTTCGCCGGCGGCGCCCCCGCCAACCAGGGCCTGGAGCAGGAGTTCTGGCGGGCCGCGCCCTACACCGAGGACGACCTCCAACGGCAGATCGACCGGCTGGCGGCGACGAACGGCGCCCGCGGCAGGCAGGCCCTGGCCGACGCCCAGAACTACGTGGCAGGCATCAACGCCTACATAGCCGAGGCCAAACCCGGCCGCTACTTCCCCGGCGAGTACGACCTGACCGGGCACATCGACCCCGTCACCAACGCCGGGACCATCGATCCGTTCCAGCTGACGGACCTCGTCGCGCTCGGCTCCGTCATCGGCGCGCTCTTCGGCTCGGGCGGCGGCGGCGAGGTGCAGGCCGCGCTCGCCCTCCAGGCGGCACAGGCCAGGTACGGCGTCGTGCGCGGCACCGAGCTCTGGGAGTCCTTCCGGGAGCGCAACGACCCCGAAGCCGTCCTCACCCTCCACGAGGGGCAGTCCTTCCCCTACGCCGGCAGGCCCGCCCACCCCCGCGGCGTCGCGATGCCCGACCCCGCGAGCGTCACCCCCGAGCCGCTCGTCTACGACCGCACCGGCTCCGCGGGCTCCGCCACCCCGGCCAGGACCCCGGTCAAGGCTCCGGCGAAGCTCAAGCCGCTGCAGGGCCTCTTCGACCAGGGCCTCCTCCCCGCCGACCTGCTCACCACCCCCCGCAAGGGGATGTCCAACGCGCTCGTCGTCTCGGGCAGGCACACCGCGAGCGGCCACCCCGTCGCCGTCTTCGGGCCGCAGACGGGTTACTTCGCCCCGCAGCTGCTGATGCTCGAAGAGCTCCAGGGCCCCGGCATCAGCGCACGCGGCGCCGCCTTCGCGGGGCTGAGCCTGTATGTGGAGCTCGGCCGCGGCCAGGACTACGCCTGGAGCGCCACCTCAGCCGGTCAGGACGTCACCGACACCTACGCGGTCGAGCTGTGCGACCCGAGCGGCGGCACCCCCGCCAAGGACTCCACGTACTACCTGTGGCACGGCTCCTGCGTGCCCATGGAGAAGCTGGAGCGCACCGACGCCTGGTCGCCGACGCTCGCCGACTCCACGGCCAAGGGCTCGTACCGCATGCAGGTCTACCGCACCAGGTACGGCCCGGTGCAGTACCGCGCCACGATCGGCGGCCACCCCGTCGCCTACACCACGCTGCGCAGCTCCTACATGCACGAGGCCGACTCGATCATCGGCTTCCAGATGCTCAACGACCCGGGCTTCGTGCACGGCCCGACGAGCTTCCAGAGCGCCGCGCAGCACATCGACTACACGTTCAACTGGTTCTACGCCGACTCCCGGCACACGGCGTACTACAACTCCGGCAACAACCCGGTCCGCGCCCCCGGCGTCGACGCGTCCCTGCCGGTGAAGGCCGAACCCGCCTACGAGTGGCGCGACTTCCGCCCCGATGGCAACACCGCCGCCTACACCCCGCCCGCCCGGCATCCGCACTCGGTCGACCAGGACTACTACGTCTCCTGGAACAACAAGCAGGCCGCCGACTACAGCACGGCGGGGTTCGGCGACGGCTCGGTGCACCGCGGCAACCTCCTCGACTCCCGCGTCAAGCGCCTGGTGAAGGCCGGCGGCGTCACCCGCGCCTCGCTCACCCAGGCGATGGCCGACGCCGCCGTGGCCGACCTGCGGGCCGAGGACGTGCTGCCCGACCTCCTCGCGGTGCTGCGCAGCGCACCGATCGGCGATCCCCGACTCGCGGACGCGGTACAGCAGTTGGCGAACTGGGGTGCCGACGGCGCCAAGCGCCGGGAGACCGCGCCGGGCTCGCAGCGCTACGGCGACTCCGACGCCGTCCGCATCATGGACGCCTGGTGGCCGCTGCTGGTCAAGGCCGAGTTCCAGCCCGGCCTCGGTGGGAATCTGTACGACGCCCTCACCGCCAACCTCGGCGTCGACGAATCGCCCTCGGCCGGACACGGACCCACCGGCTCGCACGCCGGCAGCTCGTTCCAGTACGGCTGGTGGTCCTATGTCGACAAGGACCTGCGCACCGTGCTGGGCAGGCGGGTGCGCGGCGCGCTGGCCCAGCGGTTCTGCGGCGGCGGCGCCCTGGCGGCCTGCCGGAACGTGCTGCTGACCACCCTCGGGCAGGCGGTGGCGGTGCCCGCGGGCCAGGTCTACCCCGGGGACGGCGGCGGCTGCTCGGCCGGCGACCAGTGGTGCGCCGACAGCATCGTGCAGCGGCCGCTCGGCGGTGTCGTCGACGGCCGGATCTCCTGGCAGAACCGGCCGACGTACCAGCAGGTCGTGGAGTTCCCGGCACACCGCTAGCCGCCCGGCCCGCGCTCCCGGGGACCCGGGAGCGCGGGCGGCACCCCCGGCCTCACGCCCCGATGCGCGCCGCGCGCAGCACCACCCGGGCCAGTTCCGCGTGGCAGACGTCCATGTGCGCCCCGATCGGCGGATGGCCGCGGCGCACCACCGCTCGCGCGTCCACGCTGACACGGCCCGCGCCCGGGAACGGCCGGCCCGATCGCGGTGCGGTGTCGGCGAGGGTGAGGCGGACGCCCCCGGGGACGCCGTGCAGGCCGTCGTGGCCGATCGCGCGGGGCTGTTCGCTGTCGCCGGGAAGCCGGGAGGCCAGCGGGTAGAGCACGCCGAGCGCGTCGTCGAAGGCCGAATGGCAGACGACGAGCGGCCCGTCGATACGCCGGGTGAGGTCGCGCAGCGCGCCGTCGGCGCCGGTGAACGCGCTGTGCCTCAGCGCCCCTTGCAGCAGGGTGACCGAGCCCGCCGCTCCGGCGCCCGGTGCCGCAGAGGCCAGGGCGAAGCAGACCAGGCGGGCGCCGTAGCCGTGGCCGACGAGGTGGATCCGGGTGCCGGGCGCCGCCTCGGCGAGCTCGCCCAGCAGCGGCGCGAGCCCCGACTCGCCGAGGCTGCGCGCGTGCCCGGCCGTGCGGTGGTAGACGACCTGCCGCAGCAGTTCGCGCGCTCCGCTCCACAGCCGCACGAACGGCGGGGCGCCCGCGGGTTCTTCGTTCCCCTTCACGTCCTCGGTGTCGGTCTCGTTCTCGTCCGGCTCGTCCGCGGGCGCCGGGACGGTCTCGGCGCCGGTGCTCTCCACGGCGGCCGCCAACGCGGCGCAGACCGCCTGGGGTTCGCCCTCCAGGAAGAGCGGGCGTACCCCACGCGGGGTCCGGGTGTCGGCGGCGGCCGCGTGGTCGCCGCCGTCCGCCAGCCGCCGGGCCAGATCGCAGAACTCGGCGAGGCGTTCGTGTGACTCGGGCCGCTCCCGCAGCAGGGCCGCCATGCAGTGCAGGTCGTCCCCGGCCGAGGGGAACAGGTGCAGCAGCCCGTCGAGTGTGACCTTGTCCAGCCCCTGGCGGGCGGCGAGCCGTGCGGTCTGCTCAAGCAGCGGGATCGGCCTGGGGTCCGGTACCGGTTCGTCGGCGAAGCGCGGCGCGGGCCAGACGACCCCGGCGTAGCCGACCCGGTGCCCGGTCGGGCCGCCGCCGGCCAGCAGGGCGGGGAAGGGCGTGAAGAAGCGGCGGTGCAGGCGGGTGGCGGCGGCGTGGTCGCTGTTCCAGCCGTGCGCGAAGACCAGCAGGTCCGTCACGCCCGCGGCGGCGACCCCGGTGAGCAGCCGGTCCCGCTGCCCGGGATCGAGGTGCCCCTCGCGGCCGAAGGTGAGCTCCCAGTACGGATCGACCCCGATGCCCGCCATGGCCGCCCCCTTCGCAACCCGGACGGCCATCATCACCGACACGGCGGCGCCGGGCCAGGGCGCCTTCCGCCGGACCGGGCGGGCGCGGGACCTTCCGCACGCCCTTACCAACCGCTTAGTATGCGAATCGGGGACGGGGGTAGACGCCAACCGGAGGGACGCCAGCGTGGGCGGTCACCAGCACACCTACCAGGACGAACGGGTCTTCGTCAGTGGAGCCGGGCGCGGCATCGGCGCCGCTCTGGCCCGGCGGTTCGCAGCCGAGGGCGCGAGGGTCGCCGTCAACGACCTCGACGCGGCCGCCGCCCGCAAAGTCGCCGAGGAGATCGGCGGATTCGCGGTGCCGGGAGACGCGGCGAGCGAGCAGGGCGTAACGGCGCTGATCGAGCAGGCCCGCGAGGCGCTCGGCGGCGGGATCGACGTCTACTGTGCCAACGCGGGCGTCGGCACCGGCGGCGGCCCCGAGGCGCCCGAGTCCGACTGGGCGCTGGCCTGGGACGTCAACGTGATGGCCCACGTCAGGGCGAGCAGGGCGCTTCTGCCGGAATGGCTGGAACGAGGCGGCGGGCGGTTCGTCGCCACCGTCTCGGCGGCCGGGCTGCTCACCATGGTGGGCGCGGCGCCCTACTCGGTGACCAAGCACGCCGCTCTCGCCTACGCGGAATGGCTCTCCCTCACCTACCGCCACCGCGGAGTCCGCGTGCACGCCGTGTGCCCGCAGGGGGTGCGCACCGACATGCTCGCCGCCACCGGAGCCCCCGGCGACCTCGTACTCGCCCCCACCGCCATCGAGCCGGAACAGGTCGCCGACGCGGTGCTCGACGGCATCGCCGAGGAGCGCTTCCTGATCCTGCCGCACCCGGAGGTGGCCGACTTCTACGCGGCCCGCGCCACGACCCCCGACAAGTGGCTGGCGGCGATGAACCGGCTGCAGCAGAAGCTGGAGGCGTGAGGGATGCCGGCCTACGAGGACAAGCCCTGGCTTCAGCACCTGGACGCCGCCCTGACGGCCCCCCTCGCCGTCCCGCCGAGTCTGCTGCACGCCTTCCGGGACAGCGCCGCCCGGGTGCCGGACCGCACCGCGCTGGCCTATTTCGACGGGAGACTGACGTACCGTCAGCTCGATGAGCTGAGCGACGGCCTCGCCGCCCATCTGCGCGGCCGGGGCTTCCGCACCGGCGACCGGCTGGCCGTCGTGCTCCAGAACACCCCGCAGTACGCGCTGGCCGTCCTCGGCACCTGGAAGGCCGGCGGCATCGTGGTGCCGGTCAACCCCATGTACAAGGAAGGCGAGATCGGCCACGTGCTGCGCGACGCGCAGGTCGCCGCGATCGTCTGCCACGAGCGGGCCTGGCACTCCTACATCCGCGCCACGGCCGGCAGGTCGCCCGTGCGCATCGCGCTCACCACCAGCGAGCTGGACCTGCAGACCCGCGACGACGCCAGAGTGCTGAAGGACGCCGGGCGGATGCCGGCCGAGGACGCCGACGACCTGCTCGCCGCCGCCCGCACCGCCGACGGCCAGGCACCGGCCGAACCCGCTCCGGGCCCCGACGACATCGCGCTGATCAGCTACACCTCCGGTACCTCCGGCGCGCCCAAGGGCGCGACGAACACCCACGGCAACATCGCCTACAACGCCGCCCACCAGGTGCGCGCCCTCGGCCTGCCGGACGGTGCGGTGGTCTTCGCGCTGGCGCCGCTGTTCCACATCACCGGCATGGTCTGCCAGTTGTCGGCCGCGCTCGCCGGCGGCTACACCGTCGCCCTGGCGTACCGCTTCGAGCCCTCGGTCGTGCTCGACGCCATCCGCGAGCACCGCCCCGCGTACATGGTCGGCCCTTCCACCGCCTACATGGCGCTGATGGCCCGGCCGGACGCCGGCGCCGAGGACTTCGCCTGCTTCCGCATCCTCAGCTCCGGCGGCGCCCCGCTGCCGCCCGCGATCGTGGAGGAGTTCCGCAGCCGCTTCGGCCTCTACATCCGCAACGGCTACGGGCTCACCGAGTGCACCGCCCCCTGCGCCAGCGTCCCGCCCGGCAAGGAGGCCCCGGTCGACCCGGTCTCCGGCACCCTCGCCGTGGGCGTCCCGGGACCCGACACGGTCGTCCGCATCGTCGACGACGCCGGCAGCGACGTCCCCTTCGGCGAGCAGGGCGAGATCGCGGTGCGCGGCCCGATGGTGGTCCCCGGCTACTGGCAGCGGCCCGAGGAGTCCGCCGCGGCGCTGCCCGGCGGTGAACTGCGCACCGGCGACATCGGGTTCATGGACACAGACGGCTGGCTGTACGTGGTCGACCGCAAGAAGGACATGATCAACGCCTCGGGCTTCAAGGTCTGGCCGCGCGAGGTCGAGGACGTCCTCTACACCCACCCCGCCGTCCGCGAGGCCGCGGTCGTGGGCGTCCCCGACTCCTACCGAGGCGAGACGGTCCGCGCCTACGTGAGCCTCAAACCCGGCGCCACCGCGCGGCCCGAGGAGCTCATCCGCTGGTGCAGGGAGCGGCTCGCCGCCTACAAGTACCCCCGCGAGGTGGAGATGGTGGCCGAGCTGCCCAAGACCGCCAGCGGCAAGATCCTGCGCCGGGAACTGCGCGCGGCGGCCCGCGCCGGACGGTGAGTGTGCTTACCGGACGGTAGATCCGTACCGGTCGGTATCCTGTCCGGCAATCCGGAACGTCGGTGAACCGGTGCGTGAGGAAAGGGACCGGCCATGGCACACGCCAGCACCACCAGAGCGACGACCGCGGTACCGCGGCGGCTGCTCGCCGAGGCCACCCGGCTCTTCGCGGACCGGGGGTTCGACCGCACCTCGGTGCAGGAGATCGTCGAGGCCGCCGGGGTGACCAAGGGCGCGCTCTACCACTACTTCGGCAGCAAGGACGACCTCCTCCACGAGGTCTACGCCCGCGTCCTGCGGCTCCAGACCGAACGCCTGGAGCAGATCGCGGGCGGTGCGGGCGACGTCGCCGAGCGGCTCTACAAGGCCGCCGCCGACGTCGTCGTCACCAGCATCGAGAACCTGGACGACACCAAGATCTTCTTTCGCTCGATGCACCAGCTCAGCCCCGAGAAGCAGAAGGCGGTCCGCGCGGAACGCCGCCGCTACCACGAGCGGTTCCGCTCACTGGTCGAGGAGGGGCAGCGCGAGGGCGTCTTCCGCCCCGAACTGCGTCCCGACCTCGTGGTGGACTTCTTCTTCGGATCGGTGCACCACCTCGGCACCTGGTACCGCGCGGGCGGCCCGCTCTCCGCGGAACAGGTGGCGGAGGACTTCGCAGACCTGCTGCTGCACTCGGTGCGGCAGCCCTGACGTTACGGAGAACCTTGTGAAGGCATGGCGCGTGCACGAGACCGGGGAGCCGCGCGAGGCGATGCGCCTCGAAGAGGTCCCGGATCCGGTCCCGGGAGCCGGTGAGGTGCTCATCCGGGTCCGTGCCGCGAACGTCAACTTCCCCGACGCGCTGCTGTGCCGGGGCCTGTACCAGGTGCGGCCGCCGCTGCCGTTCACCCCGGGCGTGGAGCTGTGCGGCGAGATCGTAGCGCTGGGGCCGGGCACCGACGGCCTGGAGGCGGGCGCCCGGGTGATCGCCCCCGCTGCGCTGCCCGGCGGGGCCTTCGCCGAACTGGCCGTCGTACCTGCGGCGTCCGTCCTGCCCGCGCCGCCCGCGCTCGACGACGCGGAGGCCGCCGCACTCCACATCGGCTACCAGACCGGCTGGTTCGGGCTGCACCGCCGGGCGGGGCTGCGCTCCGGCGAGACGCTGCTGGTCCACGCCGCGGCGGGCGGGGTCGGCAGCGCCGCCGTCCAGCTCGGCAAGGCCGCGGGCGCCACCGTCATCGGCGTTGCGGGCGGCCCCGAAAAGGCCGCCGAAGCACGCAAGCTGGGCTGCGACATCGTGGTCGACCGCCGCAGCGAGGACTTCGTGGCGGTCGTCAAGGAGGCGACCGGCGGGCGCGGGGCGGACGTGGTCTACGACCCGGTCGGCGGCGAGGCCTACACCGGGTCCACCAGGTGCACAGCCTTCGAGGGCCGCATCGTGGTCGTCGGCTTCACCAGCGGCACGATCCCCACCCCCGGCCTCAACCACGCCCTGGTGAAGAACTACTCGATCCTCGGCCTGCACTGGGGCCTGTACAACTCCCACGACCCGGCCGCCGTCCGCCACTGCCACACCGAACTCACCCGGCTCGCCGCGGAGGGGACGGTCAAACCGCTGGTCAGCGAGCGGGTGCCGCTGGCTGATGCGGCCGAGGCGGTGCAGCGCGTCGCGGAGGGCCGAACGACCGGCCGCGTCGTGGTGCTGCCGTAAGGCACGGGCGACCGGGGCCCGGTACCCGTCCGGGCCCCGGACCCCGGTTCGCCTAACCGCTGGTGGACGCCGCCACTGCCGCCGCGGCGACTGCGGCCTGGACGGCCCTGATGGCGTCCCGCACCGCGGTCGCGGCCCACTCGCTTTCGGACAGTTCCCTGATCCGGGCCCGGCGGGTGGCGGCGGGCACGTCCCGGAAGAGCCTGCGCGAGAGCCCGCAGGCGTCCACCACCGCCACCAGCGCCGCCGTGCGCGCGTCGGCGGGCCCGCCCTCCACCGCTCGCACCAGCCGTCGGCGCACCGCGTCGGCGGGCTGCGGGTCCTGCTCCACCCAGCGGGTGACCGGGAACAGCCCCAGCGCGCGGCGCGGGTGCTCCGCCAGGATTCCGCGCCCTGCGAGGCCGGCGAGCAGACGCGTGTTCACCGCACGCGACTCGGCCTTCTGCACCCACCACTTCGGCTTGCGCGGGTGCGACTCGGCCCGGATCCGGGCCGCCAGCGCGTCGAGTTCGGGGTGCGCCGCGCTGCGACCGGCCGCGCCGCCGGAGGCGTCCGCCACCAGGCGCCCGTCCCGGACCCCGACCTCGCCCCGCAGCGCCAACTCCACCAGCAGCGCCCCCGCCACGCCCCGGGTGGCCGCGACGCCCGCGACCAGGCTTCTGCCGTCGGGGCCGCGGCTCACGAGCAGGTATTCCTCGGCCAGGGCCAGATCCATGGCCTCAGCTTAGGGGCGGGGCCGGTGCAGGGGACAGGCGCGGGCCCTCAGGCGTACTTCCTCAACTCCCGCCGCGCCAGCGACCGCTTGTGCACCTCGTCCGGGCCGTCCGCGAGCCGCAGCGTGCGGGCGGCGGCCCACAGTTCGGCCAGCGGGAAGTCCTGGCTCACCCCGCCCGCGCCGTGCACCTGGATCGCCCGGTCGATGATGCGCTGGACGGCCGAAGGCGTGGCGATCTTGATGGCCTGGATCTCGGTGTGGGCGCCGCGGTTGCCGACGGTGTCCATCAGCCAGGCGGTCTTGAGCACCAGCAGCCGCAACTGCTCGATCTCCACCCGTGCTTCGGCGATCCACTCCCGCACCACGCCCTGCGCCGCGATCGGCTTGCCGAAGGCGGTACGCGCCAGCGCCCGGCGGCACATCAGCTCCAGCGCCCGCTCGGCCATGCCCAGCAGCCGCATGCAGTGGTGGATGCGGCCCGGCCCCAGCCGTGCCTGCGCGATCGCGAAGCCGCCGCCCTCCTCGCCGATCAGGTTCTCCGCGGGAACCCGGACGTCGGTGAAGACCACCTCCGCGTGGCCGCCGTGGTCCCCGTCGTCGTATCCGAAGACCCGCATGCCGCGCCGGACTTCGAGGCCGGGGGCGTCGCGGGGGACCAGAATCATGCTCTGCTGCCGGTGCGGCTCGGCCGACGGATCGGTCTTGCCCATGACGATGAAGATCCGGCAGTTCGGGTTCATCGCCCCCGAGATGTACCACTTGCGGCCGTTGATGACGTACGAGTCGCCGACCCGCTCGATCCGCGTCTCGATGTTGGCGGCGTCGGAGGAGGCCACGTCCGGTTCGGTCATCGCGAACGCGGAGCGGATCTCGCCGGCCAGCAGGGGCTCCAGCCACTGCTTGCGCTGCGCCTCGGTGCCGAACTCGTTGAGCACCTCCATGTTCCCGGTGTCGGGCGCGGCGCAGTTGAGCGCGGGCGGGGCCAGGTGCGGGCTGCGGCCGGTGATCTCGGCGAGCGGCGCGTACTGGAGGTTGGTGAGCCCGGCGCCGTTCTCGCCGGGCAGGAACAGGTTCCACAGCCCCCGGCGGCGTGCCTCGGCCTTGAGCTCCTCGACCACCGGCGGCGGGGACCAGGGGTCGGCCGCCTGGGCGCGCTGCTCGGCGAAGACCGCCTCGGCCGGGTACACCCGCTCGTCCATGAACGCGAGCAGCCGCTCCCGCAACTCCTCGGTTACCGCGTCGAGTCCGAAGTCCATGCCGATCAGTGCTCCTTCAGAATGCTCAGGCCCCGGTCGATGAAGACGGGGACCAGCGTGCCGATCCGGTCGAACCCGGCCCCGACGGTCTGGCCGAGGGTGAAGCGGTAGTGGATGCCCTCCAGGATCACCGCGAGCTTGAAGTAGGCGAACGCCGTGTACCAGTGGACGCGCGAGGTGTCCCGGCCGGAGCGCTCGGCGTAACGGGCGATCAGCTCGTCCGGCCCGGGGTGGCCGGGTGCGGCGCCGGCGGTGGAGACCGGGGAGTGCTCCAGCGGCTGCGGTTCGCTGTACATGGCCAGCAGCCCGAGGTCGGTCAGCGGGTCGCCGAGCGTGGACATCTCCCAGTCGAGCACGGCCTTGACCCGGTCGTCGGCGCCGACGAGCACGTTGTCCAGCCGGTAGTCGCCGTGGACCACCGTCGGCGCGGGCGAGGCCGGGAGCGTCGCGCCCAGCCGGTCGTGCAGTTCGCCGATGCCCGGCAGGTCGCGGCTGCGGGAGGCGGCGAGCTGCTTGCCCCAGCGCCGCAACTGCCGCTCCAGGAAGCCCTCCGGCCGCCCGAACCCGCCGAGGCCGGCCGCCTGCGGGTCCACCGCGTGCAACTCCACCAGCGTGTCCACCAGCGCGAACGCCACCCGCCGGGTGCGCTCCGCCCCGATCCGCGCCAGCTGGTCCGCCGTGCGGTACGGGGTGCCGTCCACGTACTCCATCACGTAGAACGGCGCGCCGGTCACCGTGTCGTCCTCGCACAGCAGGACGGGGCCGGGCACCGGCACCGGCGTCGGGTGGAGGGCCTTGATGACGGTGAACTCCCGGCCCATGTCGTGCGCGGTGGCCAGC
The DNA here is from genome assembly GCA_964398515.1 of uncultured Streptantibioticus sp. GTDB lineage: Bacteria > Actinomycetota > Actinomycetes > Streptomycetales > Streptomycetaceae > CAYNNX01. The sequence continues at coordinate 17,096 of CAYNNX010000015.1, forward strand.
ACATGGCCGAGCGGCGGCCTGCGGACCACCCATCGCGCCGCGCCGTCGGTGACCTCGTAGGTGAGGTTGGACCGGCCGCCCTCGATCAGCCGGCCCCGCAGCGGCCCGCTCACCAGCCCCGGACGCTCCCGGTCCAGGTGCCCGCGCAGCCGTTCCAGGTCGAGGCCGGGCGGGTTGCCGCCGCTGTCGCGCGGACTCTCGGACTGCTCCATGCACTGCTCCTCGGACTCCGGGCCGCGCTTGCGCCGCCGTACCCACCCCTCCATCATGCCGACCAGTCGGTATGTCGTCCAGTAGGCGTCCCGCGGGCCGGAGAAGTCGCCGAGAACACGTTCTGTTCCGCGCCGCGTTCGGCTACCTTCGGACCGCCGATCGGCAAGATCGCAACGTCAGGGAGGGAACGTGACGATGGACCGTCTCACGGGACGCAGAGCGCTGGTCACCGGCGCCGGTTCGGGCATCGGCCAGGCGACCGTGGCGCGTCTGCTCGACGAGGGCGCCGTGGTGGTGGCCGCCGACGTCAACGAGGAGGGCCTGCAGCGGACCGCGGCGCGGGCCGCCGACGCCGGGCACGGGGAGCGCCTGACCAGCGCCGCCCTGGACGTCTCGGACGAGGCCGCCGTCGAAGCGGTGGTCGCCGACGCCGTGCGCCGCCTCGGCGGGCTGGACGTCGTGGTCAACGCGGCCGGGATCCTGCGCAGTTCGCACACCCACGAGACCTCGCTGGAGCTGTGGAACACGGTCATCGGGGTCAATCTGACGGGCACCTTCCTGGTCACCCGGGCCGCGCTCCCCGCGCTGCTGGAGACCGGGCGCGCGGTCGTGGTCAACTTCAGCTCGACCTCGGCCTCCTTCGCCCACCCCTACATGGCCGCCTATGCGGCGAGCAAGGGCGGCATCCAGGCCTTCACCCACGCCCTGGCGCTGGAGTACAGCAAGCAGGGGCTGCGCGCGGTCTGCGTCGCCCCCGGCTCGGTCCAGTCGGGCATGACCGCCGACCCCGGCCTGCCCGCGGACACCGACTGGGAGCTGCTGTCCAAGCTGCTGCCCGCGATCGGGGAGGGGTTCGCGCCTCCGGAGACCGTGGCGGGGGTGGTGGCGATGCTCGCCTCGGACGACGGCGCGTTCATCACGGGCACCGAGATCCGCATCGACGGCGGCACGCACATGTGAGTCCGCCGAACAGCGACGCGGCCGGGCCCCCGGGGGAATCGGGGCCCGGCCGCGCGTGTCGCGTGGCGTCACAGCACCAGCGACAGTCCCAGGATGAGGACGAGGGCGACCACCGAGATGACCGTCTCCATGGCCGACCAGGACTTGAGGGTCTGCGGGACCGACATCCCGAAGTACTCCTTGACCAGCCAGAACCCGGCGTCGTTGACATGGGAGAAGAAGAGCGAGCCGGCGCCGACGGCCAGCACGAGCAGGGCGGCGTGCGTGGTGGTCATGCCCGCGGCGAGCGGGGCGACCAGTCCCGCGGCCGAGATGGTCGCCACCGTCGCCGAGCCCGTCGCCACCCGGATCAGCACGGCGATCAGCCAGGCCAGCAGCAGCGGCGATATGTGCCAGCTGTGCGACCAGCCCAGGACCATCTGCCCGACGCCCGCGTCGACCAGCACCTGCTTGAACCCGCCGCCCGCACCCACGATGAGGACGATCCCGGCGATCGGCGCGAGGGCCGCCTCGACGGTGGCGGAGATGCGCTGCCTGGTGAAGCCGGCGGGCCGGGCGAGGGTGAACATGGCGAGCAGCACGGCCGCCAGCAGCGCCACCACGGGCGTACCGATCACGTCGAACACCTGGTAGACGATGCTCTTCTGGTCCTTCACCAGTACGTCCACCAGCGCCTTGGCCAGCATCATCACCACCGGCAGCAGCACGGTGGCCACCGTGACCGCGAAGCCGGGACGACGCTGGAGGTCGTCCGAGGCACGGGCGGGCGTCAGCCGCTCGGGCGGGGTGGCCTTCACCCACCGGTCGGCGACACGCCCGAAGAGCGGACCGGCGACGATCACCGTGGGAATCGCCACCAGCACCCCGAGCGCCAGCGTCGTGCCCAGGTCGGCGTGGATCGCGGAGACCGCGGCGAGCGGCCCCGGGTGCGGCGGGACGAGCCCGTGCATCACCGACAGACCGGCCAGCGCGGGGATGCCCACGCGCATCAGCGACCGGCTGCCGCGCCGGGCCACCAGCAGCACCACCGGGATCAGCAGCACGACCCCGACCTCGAAGAAGAGCGGCAACCCGATCAGCGCCGCGATCAGTGTCATCGCCCAGGGCAGCCGGCGCTCACCGCTCCTGGCCAGGATGGTGTCCACGATCTGGTCCGCCCCGCCGGAGTCGGCCAGCAGCCTGCCCAGGATCGCTCCCAGCGCGATCAGCACGCCCACGCTCGCGACCGTGGTGCCCAGCCCGGTGGTGAAGGAGGTGATCGCCTTGGCCGCGGGGGCGCCAGCCGCGATCCCCAGCACCCCGGAGCCGATCGTCAGCGCGAGGAAGGCGTGCAACTTCCAGCGCGTGATCAGCAGCACGATGACGGCGATCCCGGCCAGGGCGGCGATGCCGAGCTGCACGTTGCCGGCGTGAGTGATCGGGGGAGGGGCCGGGGCGGCCGCCAGCAGCTCGACGCTGAGTGCGGGCATGTCACAACTCCGTGGGTGAAGGGGCTGAGAGGGTCAAGGGGCGGTGCGGGGTGGGTTCAGCGGGGGAGAGCGGCCAGGGCCCGGTCGGCGATCTCCTGCGGCCCGCCGTCGATCGGGATCACGGCGCCCGCCTCCTCCGGATCGAGCGGCTCCAGCGCCTCGAACTGCGAACGCAGCAGCTCAGGGGGCATGAAGTGCTCCATACGGGCCTGCAGCCGCGCCGCGATCAGCTCCGGGGGGCCGTCGAGGTGCACGAAGAACAGCCCGGGTGAGGCGACGCGCAGCCGGTCGCGGTAGCGGCGCCTGAGCGCGGAGCAGGTGACCACGCCGCCGCCTTCCCCGCGCTGCTCGATCCAGTCGGCGATGGCGTCCAGCCACGGCGCCCGGTCGGCGTCGTCCAGCGGATGCCCGGCCGACATCTTCGCGATGTTGGCGGCCGGATGGAAGTCGTCCGCCTCGGCGTACGGCACCCCCAGCCGGTCCGCGAGCAACCCGCCGACGGTGGACTTGCCGGACCCCGAAACCCCCATCACCACGATCACCGGAACTGCGGAGCGGGGCTGCGGATCTGCCGCGGTCATGACGCTGGTACCTCCTCGATCGAACGACGCCGTACGAACGACGCGACGACGCCGTGCCGAACGGCACCCGGCCGAACGACGCACTCAATAAACGGCATAGGTACTACTTATTCAAGGCCCTGTGACGTAAAAGTCATACGAGAGTGATCGCGCATAGGCTGTCATCCATGCCTCACCCAGAAGCCGCAGGTGACCGCGCCTCCGCACTGCACTCCCGCGTCCTGGCCGAACTGGGCCCGGCCATCGCGTCGGGCGAGTACCCGCCGGGCACCGTCCTGCGGATCGACGAACTGGAGCGGCACCACGGCGTCTCCCGCACCGTCGTCCGCGAAGCGGTACGGGTGCTGGAGGCCATGCACCTGGTGGAGAGCCGGCGCCGGGTCGGCGTGCGGGTGCGCCCCGCCCGCGAGTGGAACGTCTTCGACCCGGCCGTGATCCGCTGGCGGCTCGCCGGCGCCGACCGGCCGCGCCAGCTGCGCTCGCTCACCATGCTGCGCACCGCGGTCGAACCGGTGGCCGCGGGGCTCGCCGCACGCGCCGCCACGCCGGAGCAGTGCCGGCGGCTGACCGTGCTCGGCGCCGAGATGGCCGCCGCCGCGCGCGCCGCGGACCTGGCGGAGTACCTCGTGCACGACATCGCCTTCCACCGGGTCGTACTGGACGCCTCCGGCAACGAGATGTTCGCCCGCCTCGGTGACGTGGTGGCCGAGGTGCTGACCGGCCGCACCGAACACCACGTGATGTTCAGCGCCCCCGACCCGGAGGCGGTCACCTTGCACATACGAGTGGCCGAGGCCGTGCGGGCCAGGGACGCCGAAGGGGCCGAGGGGCTGATGCGCGAGATCTGCGTCGGCGCCCTGCGCGAGCTGGACATCCTGGCGCCCTGACCGGTACCCCTCCGACCTGGGGCCTTGCGGCGACGGGGATGCGGCCCGGTGGTTGTTGCGATTAGGATGCAATAAGGAACAGGTCGTTCACGCGACCCGTCCGCACGATCCGCACGACCTTGGGGGCACGCCGTGGCTGTGACCGACGTACCGAGCACACCGGCCCGGCGCTGGACAGCCGGCGCGATGACACGCGCCGAATACTCCCGGCTCGGCGGCATGGCGGCCTTCATAGCCCTGCTGCACGTCGTCGGCTTCGGGATCCTCGCGCTGCTCGTCGTCCCCGGGCACTACCGCACCGCCTCCGGGGCGTTCGGCTTCGGCACCGGTCTGACCGCCTACACCCTCGGCATGCGGCACGCGTTCGACGCCGACCACATCGCCGCCATCGACAACACCACCCGCAAACTGATGGGCGACGGCAAGCGCCCGCTGTCGGTGGGCTTCTGGTTCTCCCTCGGCCACTCCTCGGTGGTCTTCGGCCTGACCTTCCTGCTCGCCCTCGGCGTCAAGGCGGTCGGCACCGGACTGTCGAACGACGACTCCGAGATGCACAAGGTCGGCGGCCTGATCGGCACCCTGGTCTCCGGGTGCTTCCTCGTTCTGATCGCCGCGATCAACCTGGTGATCCTCACCGGCCTGCTCAAGGTCTTCCGCGACATGCGGCGCGGTGTATACGACGAAGCCTCCCTGGAGCAGCACCTGAACAACCGCGGACTGATGAACCGCATCCTGGGCCGGGCCACCCGCGCGGTCCGCAAGGCCTGGCACATGTACCCGATCGGCTTCCTCTTCGGCCTCGGCTTCGACACGGTCACCGAGATCAGCCTGCTGGTGCTCGCCGCCGGATCGGTCGCCTCGGGCCTGCCCTGGTACGCCATCCTGTGCCTGCCGGTGCTCTTCGCGGCCGGGATGTCCCTGCTGGACACCATCGACGGCTCGTTCATGAACTTCGCCTACGGCTGGGCGTTCTCCAAGCCGGTCCGCAAGGTCTACTACAACCTCACCATCACCGGCCTGTCGATCGCCGTCGCCCTGATCATCGGCGGCATCGAACTGCTGGGCATCCTCGCCGACAGGCTCTCGCTGACCGGCGGATTCTGGTCCGCGGTCACCGGTATCGACCTCAACACGGTCGGCTTCTGGATCGTCGGCCTCTTCGTCGCCACCTGGGCGGTCGCCCTGGCCGTGTGGAAGTTCGCCCGCATCGAGGAGAAGTGGGAGGGCGGGGTGCGCGCGGTCGAGGAGAGCGCGGGCTGACCCGTCGCGCCGGCCGGCTCACGGCGTCGGCCGACTCCCCGCGCCCGCACGGAAGTTCCGCAGCCGGCGGAACGCCTCCAGTCCGTCCGGCACCCACGGCCACCTCGGCAGCCGGTGCTCCAACTCCTCGTCGGTGAGGAAGGCGTGCCAGGCGACCTCCGTCGCCTGCGGCGCCACCGGCTGCGCGCACTCCACCTCGTACACCCGCGACCACCAGGTGTGTTCCGGGGTGTCGTAGAGGAACGACAGGACGGGGACCGGCTGCGGCAGGCCCGTCACGCCGAGCTCCTCCTCCGCCTCGCGCAGCGCAGCCTCGTCATAGCTCTCGCCGGCGCCGACGACACCGCCGACGAACATGTCGTAGTGCGAGGGGAAGACGAGCTTTTCCGCAGTGCGGCGGTGCACGAAGACCCGGCCCTGCGCGTCCCGCGCCAGCACGAACACGCAGCGGTGGCGCAACCGCCGCTCGTACGCCTCGCCGCGCGGCGCCTGCCCCACGACCCGGTCGCGCTCGTCCACGATGTCCAGCAGCTCGTCCGCGGAGCGTCCTCGGTCAGCCATGCCGCCCATCCAAGCAGACCGCCGACGACCCGGCGCTGCGGCCGGGCGGTGCGGCGGTCCGGTGCGCGGGTCCGGGGCCAGGGGCTTCGTGCTGACGGGCGGTGAGGTACGTCCGGGTGCCCCGATCGAGGTCGGGCTCCCGGCCCCACCGCCCGCGCGGTCGTACTGACCGGTCTGCGGCGGGCGCGCCGCTCAGCAGCCGAAGTCGATCTCGTCGAAGGTCGCGTAGTGGTCGGCCGTGTAGTAGTCGGTGCCGTCCTCGGCGGTCACGATCCGCCGGGCACCGCGGGTGCTCACGCCGGGGGTCTTCACCGTGTACGCGTGGTAGTACCCGGTCGGCTCCTGCGGCAGCACCCCTTCCTGGTTGTAGAAGACCTCCCCGTCCTTGGCGTACGGGAACGGCCCGCCCTGGGCGATGAGGTTGAGCGTGTCGTCGGCCTGGCTCGGCAGGGCGGACTGGCAGACGGTGCCGGCGTCCAGCGGGTGGACGGCGACGGCCGCGGGGGCGGCGGGGGCGGCGGCCTGAGCGGTCCCGGCCAGCACGGTGGTCGGACCGAGGACGAGCGTTCCGGCGAGGATGAGCGCGGAACCACGAGAGCGCAACGCGCGTAGAGAGTGTCTCATGCCGTCAGTTTCACGGCGTGCGGCCAAGGACAGAAGAGTTCTTGTTGAGGATTCACTTGACGTTTACCTGACAACTCGGGGGTTGTCATGGATGTGAAGGGTCCGCTTGTGAAGGCGAGTTGACGGCTTGTCAACCCCCTCGCTTCGGGCAGGCTGCAGGAGTCATCGAGACGCACGGAAACGGGCCGGCCGGCATCGGCGGCGCCAACGGGTGTCAACAGTCCGGCGAGAACACGGGGAGAGCGGAGAGCGCGGCATGGCGGCGGAACGACTGGTGGTGATCGGCGCTGACGCGACCGGCATGACGGCGGCCTCCCAAGCGCGCCGCCGCAGGGGGCCGGAGGACCTGAGCGTGATCGCCTTCGAACGGGGGCGGCACACCTCCTACTCCGCCTGCGGGATTCCGTACTGGATCGGCGGGCAGGTGGCGGACCCCGGCGCCCTCGTCGCCCGTACCGCGGCGGAGCACCGGGCCCGCGGCATCGACGTACGGCTCGGCACCGAGGTGCGGGAGATCGACCTCGACCGGCGGCGGGTACGCACCCGCGACGCCGAGGGCCGCGAGGGGTGGACGGGATTCGACCACCTGGTCGTCGCGACCGGCGCTGTCCCTGTGCGCCCGCCGATCCCCGGGATCGACGCGGACGGTGTCCACGGCGTACAGACCCTGGACGACGGCGAGGCCGCGCTGGAGGGGCTGGACCGCGGCGGGGTCCGGCGCGCCGTGGTGATCGGCGCGGGCTACATCGGCGTCGAGATGGCCGAGGCGATGCTGCGCCGCGGGCTCGAGGTCACCGTCGTCGACCGTGCCGAACAGCCGATGCCCACGCTCGATCCGGACATGGGCGTGCTGGTGCGCGAGGCCATGGAGGGCATGGGCATCGAGGTGGTCCTGGGCGCGGAGGCACGCGCGGTGCTCTCCGGCGCCGACGGACGGGTGCGGGCCGTCGCCACGGACGGCGCCCAACACCCCGCGGACATCGTGGTGCTGGGCCTCGGCGTCCGGCCCGCCACCGATCTCGCACGGGACGCCGGGCTGCCGCTGGGCGCGTACGGCGGCCTGCTCACCGACAGCGCGCAACGGGTCCGCGGCCACGAGGGGGTGTGGGCGGGCGGCGACTGCGTGGAGGTGCTCAACCTCGTCTCCGGGGAGATGCAGCACATCGCGCTCGGCACCCACGCCAACAAGCACGGCCTGGTCATCGGTACCAACATCGGCGGCGGCTGCGCGACGTTCCCCGGTGCCGTGGGCACCGCCGTCAGCAAGGTCTGCGAGGTGGAGATCGCCCGCACCGGGCTGAAGGAGTCGCAGGCCCGGGCGGCCGGGCTGAAGTACGTCACGGCGGTCGTGGAGTCGACCAGCCGTGCCGGGTACTTCCCCGGCGCCGCGCCGATGACCGTCAAGATGCTCGCCGAACTCGGCAGCGGCAGGCTCCTCGGGGTCCAGATCGTCGGCCGCGAGGGCGCCGCCAAACGGGTGGACATCGCGGCGGTGGCGCTGACCGCGCAGATGACCGTCGAGCAGCTGACCTCGCTCGACCTGGGGTACGCGCCGCCGTTCTCGCCGGTGTGGGACCCGGTGCTGGTCGCCGCGCGCAAGGCGGCGGCCGCCCTACGGTAGCCGCCCGGGCCGCCCGCTCAGTCGGCCCGTACCGCCAGCTTCTCCAGCGTCTGCAGGAGCTTCGGCAGTTCCGGTCCGCGGCCGATCGGGAGGACCTGTCCGGGCTGGTCGTCCAGGAGCACGAAGGCGATGTCGTCGGTGCGGGCGACCAGGCTCCAGCCGGGCCCGTCGGCCCGCAGCGCCCGGGCGCCCTCCTCGGCGAACGAGGACCGGACGCGGCCCGGAGGCGGCGGATTGTCGGCGTAGGCGCGGGCCTGGGCCAGCACGCGGCGCACGTGCGGGTTGCGGAACTCGCCGGGCGCTGCGAAGTCGGAGCCGTCGTCGACCTGCGCGCGCCACGTCTTCCACTGCAGGGCGATCTCGTCGGCCCCCAGGCGGCGTTGGGCGGGGCCCCACTCGCCGGCATCCGGCGGGGCGAGCGGCGGGCGGCCCCCGTCCTCCTCGCTCGGATCGTGCGGCGCGGGCAGGCCGGGCGCGGCGACGGCCACCGCGAGCGGCCAGCCGGGCAGCGTGGAGACGATGTCCCGCTCGTCCGGCGACAGTTCGTACGGCAGGCCGCAGTCCCAGGTCGCCAGGGCCACCGCCACGAGCGCGGTGTCCGAGACGGCGACGGTCCACCGCGCACCGCTGCCGTCCTGGCCCAGCACCAGCCCGTACCCGTCGGCGAGCGGGGGCAGGTCCAGCGCCGCGCAGGCCGCCGGGTAGTCGTCGCCCAGCAGGCTGGGAAACTTCGCCGGCGTCAGCAGCGCGGCGGTGAGGACATACAGCGCGTCGTCGTCCGTCGCGGACACGGGACCTTCCCTTCGTCGTGCCCTTCGTCGTGGTCCGCGCACCCTAACCAGCGGGTTGCACCCCCGTCGAGACCTGCGACGCGGCCGTCCTCCCCGCCGGGGACCACCGCCTTCCCGGGGTGCCGTCACGGGGTGGCGCGGCGGGGGCCGAGCCGCGCCGGCTGACCCCGATGCGCACCTTGCCCCCAGCAGCTCCCGCAGCCCCTCGTGGAGCTTCGCGCCCTTCCTCGCGGACCTCTCAGGCCGCCGTCCTGACGGCCAGCGCCAGATAGCGCTCCGCGCCGTCGTCGATGACCGTCGGATGCCACCCGGAGGCGGCCAGCAGCGGGCGCAGGTTGGGCTCGGCCCGCACGTCGTCGGCCGTGAGGGCGTGTCCGCGGCGGGCCGCGAGCGCGGCGCGGCCGATCGGGTGGAAGAGCGCGAGCCGGGCTCCCGGGCGGGCCACCCGGGCGAACTCGCGCAGGCCCGCGGCCGGGTCCGGCAGATGGTGCACCAGCCCGGCCGCGAAGACCGCGTCCACCGACCGGTCGCACAGCGGCAGCCGCGCCGCGTCCGCCTCGACCAGCAGCGCGTGCCGGTCCCGCCCGGCGCGAGCCGCCACCCGCAGCATGTCGGGCGTGAGATCGGCACCGATGACCGTGCCCGACGGGCCGACCGCGGCGCGCAGCGCGGGCAGCGCCCGCCCGGTGCCGCAACCGGCGTCGAGCGCGCGATCGCCCGGGCGCAGGCCGAGCTCGGCGACCGCCGCCTCGTACGCCGGCGTGTCGTCCGGGTACTTGGTGTCCCAGGTCTCGGCCTTCGCCGCGAAGAACTCACGCACGCTCGCCGGATCGTCCCTCATCGCTCGCGGCTCCCCTTGTCCGTCGCTGCCGTCTCCGTCCGTGCCGTCCTCGTCGGTGTCGTCCGGGACGGCCCGTCCCCCACGCCGGGCCGTCGCGGCCCGGCGGGCATCATGGTTCCATGATCCCTCTCCGCTCCGCCGTTCTGTTCGCCGTCGCCGCACTCTTCGAGATCGGCGGTGCCTGGCTCGTCTGGCAGACGGTACGGGAGCAGCGCAGCTGGGGGTGGGCGGTGGCGGGCGTGATCGCGCTGGGCGTCTACGGGTTCGCGGCGACGTTCCAGCCGGAAGCCGCCTTCGGGCGCATCCTCGCGGCGTACGGGGGTGTGTTCGTGGCCGGTTCGCTGCTGTGGGGGATGGTGGTGGACAGGTTCCGCCCCGATCGGTTCGACGTGATCGGGGCGCTGATCTGCCTGGTGGGCGTGGCGGTGATCATGTACGCGCCCCGCAGCCGCTGAGGGCGCGCGGGGGGTCGCGCGACGCGCGGGGTGAGGGGCGCGGGAGCTCGCGCGCTCACTCCGCCAGGTCGGCCACCGCGGTCACCTTGTCCACCCGCACCCGTACCAGCAGTTCCCCGGGCACGCCGTTGCGCTCCCCGTACTCCTCGGCGCGCTCCTCGCCCATGTAGCGGGCGGCGATACGGGTGGCCCAGGCGCGCACCTGCTCCAGATCCTCGCTCAGCTCCACCCGGCCATGCAGGACGGCGAAGGAGTAGGGCGGCCGTTCGTCGTCCACGCACAAGGCGGCCCGGCCGTCCCGCGCGAGGTTGCGGCCCTTGACGGTCTCCTTGCCGGTGTTGAAGACCACGTCGTCGCCGTCGAGCAGGAACCAGACGGGCGCGACGTGCGGGGTGCCGTCCGCTCGTACGGTCGAGAGCTTGCCGGTCCGTGTGCCCTCGCTGACGAAGGCGCGCCACTGTGCGTCGGTCATTCTCTTTGCCATGCCCTCCATGGTGCGCGAGTGTGAGATCTCCCGCGATCGCATCGGACGGGGACGTGCCCCGGGGGCCCGCACCCGCATCGACTGTGACATGTCACAGACACCACCAAGCGGGGCGGCAGACCGTACCAGACTGTGCTCTTCCCGTCGCGACCGAGGACCCCTCAGCTCATGCGCCTGCGCCCCCCGACCATCCGCACGCAGCTCCTGGCCCTGCTGCTCGTCCCCATGGTCACGCTGGCCGGCCTGTGGACGTACAGCTCCTTCACCACTGTGCGCGGTGCGCTCGAACTGATCCGCCTGCCCGGGACGTACCGCTACTACGGAACGCCCGTGAGCGGGCTGACCGAGGCGTTGCAGCGGGAGCGCCTGGCGGCCGTCGAGTACACCGCGTCGGGGGGACGGTTCGGCGGCGCCGACTTCGACAGGCTGTGCCACGTCACGGACGACCGGGTGGCCACCGTGCGCGACCACGCACGCCGGCGCGCCGACAGCAGCGTGCTCACCTCCGAGCAGGACGACCGCATCAGCGAACTGCTCGCCGCGCTCGACGGCCTGGCCCGGCTGCGCGCACAGGTCGCCGCACGCCGCACCAACTGGTCGGAGATCCTGGACCGTTACTCCGCCCTCATCGACCCCGGCTTCCGCCTGCGCACCTCTCTGACCACGCTGCAGGGCGGCGAAGCCGCCCGCAAGGGGGCGGTCCTCACCGAACTCGTCCGCGCCCGCGAACTGCTCTCCCGCGAGGACGCGATGATGACCGGCGGCCGCATCGCCGGCGGCATGACCGACGGCCAGTACCGCGACTTCCTCGGCACGGTCGACGGCCGGCGGCTGCTCCACGAGATCTACGAGCCGGAACTGCCCGCCACCGACGCCGCCGACCTCGACCGGTTCGAGAACGGCTCCACCGGCTGGGCCCTTTACGCCATGGAGGAGACCGCCCGCACCTCCACACCGCTGACCGCCACCGCCGGTGTGCGGGCCGGCGTGTGGCGCAGGACCGTGGACACGGCCCTCGACCAGCTCAGCGCCGTCAACGCCGGTGCCGCCCAGCACGTCGGCGAACAGGCCCGCGCCACCGGCATGTCGGTCCTGCTGCGGGCCGCTGTCGTCAGCGTCGCCGGCCTGTTCGCCGTCCTCGCCGCGCTGCTGATCTCGCTGCGCATCAGCCGCCGCATCGCCACGCGGCTCACCACGCTGCGCGACGCCGCCGAGGAACTGTCGGGCCGCCGCCTGCCCGAGCTGATGCGCAGGCTCCGCGAGGCCGGACCGGCCGAGGACGTCGAAGCGCTGGCGGACAGCACCGCCGCCGACGGGCACCGCGCGGTGCTGTGGCTCGGCGACGACGAAATCGGCCAGGTGGGCCGCGCGTTCGGCGTCGCGCAGCGGGCCGCCGTGCAGGCCGCGGTCGAACAGGCCCGGCTGCGCCGCGGCGTGGCGGCGGTCTTCACCACCCTGGCGCGGCGCAGCCAGGTGCTGCTGCACCGGCAGTTGACGCTGCTGGACGCCATGGAGCGGCGGACTCAGGACCCGGCGGAACTCGCCGATCTGTTCCGCCTCGACCACATGACCACCCGTATGCGGCGCCACGCCGAGGGCCTGCTTATCCTCTCCGGCGACACGCCCGGCCGCGCCTGGCGGCGACCGGTGCGGCTGGGCGACGTGGTCAGCGCGGCGGTCGGCGAGGTCGAGGACTACCGGCGTGTCGCCGTCCGCCGTATGCCGCGGGTGGCGCTGGCGGGCGGCGCGGTCGGCGATGTCGTGCACCTGCTCGCCGAACTGCTGGAGAACGCGGCCTCCTTCTCACCGCCCGGTACCCCGGTCGTCGTCGACGCCAGGCCGGTGAGCGGCGGGTACGTTGTCGAGATCGAGGACCGGGGCCTGGGTATGAGCCCGGAGCGCATCGCCGAGTGCAACCGCGAGTTGCGGGCCGCCGCCGGGAGCGCCGACCTGCCGGAGACCGACCGCCTGGGCCTGTTCACCGTCGGCCGCCTCGCCGCCCGGCACGGCGTGCGCGTCACCTTGGGCCGCGGATCGGGCGAAGGCACCGTGGCGGTCGTGCTGCTGCCCGACGCGCTCCTGCTGCCTGTCGAGGAGAACCACGGCACCGGCCACGACAACGACGAGCCGGGCGAGTGCGGCACCGACCGTGAAGTGGCCCGCGAATACGTCCCGTTGGCCGAAAGGGTGCCCGTCGGCGTCGCCGAAAACGCCCCGGGAAATGCCACAAGGGTTGCCGAAGGGGCCTCCTGGGGGGATACGGTCTTACGGGACGCCGCCGCGGAGCCGTCCGGGCCTTCGACGTCGACCACGTCGGCCCCGGCCGGGGCGGGCAGGGCCGGGCCGCAACCGGCCGGTTCGCCGACGACCACCACCGCGGCCGGTCTGCCGCGCCGCACGCCGAACCGCGGTCGGGCGCCGCGGTCAGCCGAGAGGCCGGAAGGGGGGAGAGGACCGGCACACGCCAACGGGTCCGACCCGCTTGCCGTTTCACGCGGCGCCGACCGACCGCGTGCTGCGTCCTCCATGGACACGGAGCCTGGAGCGGATCCGGCGAAGAGGGAAGATTCGGTGGGGAAGAGGGCAGAAGTGGCAGAGGGTTCGGATCGGGCACAGCGGGAACGATCACCCGAGGCGGCCCGTTCCACCGTGGCGGCCTTCACCCGAGGGCTGGCTCGCGGGCGTTCGCAGACGGCCGTCCGTACGACGTCGAGAGAGGAAGACGGGGGATCAACGTGAGCGGTGCCAGTGCGCATGCCGGGGCTGGTGCGAATGGAAGTGCGGGTGCCGACGGCGTGACACCGGGGGGCGGCCCGAGCGGCGTGCCCGAGGGCGACGCGGGACTCGGCTGGCTGCTGGACGACCTGACCGATCGGGTCAAGCAGGTCAGGCACGCCCTGATCCTGTCCAGCGACGGTCTGGTGACGGGCGCTAGCCGCGACTTGGAGGCCGCGGACGCCGAACACCTCGCCGCCGTCTCCTCCGGGTTCCACAGTCTGGCCAAGGGCGCAGGCCGCCACTTCGCGGCCGGCGGAGTGCGGCAGACGATGGTCGAGTTCGACGACGGCTTCCTGTTCGTGACCGCCGCCGGGGACGGCAGCTGCCTGTCCGTCCTCACCGGTGCCGACGCCGACGTCGGGCAGATCGCCTACGAGATGACTCTGCTGGTGCACCGGGTCGGTGAGCACCTGGGTGTCGCCCCTCGTGAGAACGGCGACGGCGCGCCCACCGGGACGTGACGGGCCGTGGACGGGCTGCCGGGCCAATCGGGCGCACTGTGGTACGACGACGAGGCCGGACCCATGGTTCGCCCCTACACCGTGACGCGCGGCCGCACCCTCCCTGACGCAGGCGCCGCCGACGCCGACGTGATCGCCGTCGTCTCCGCCGAATCGGACCGTGGCGACGATGGCCTTTCTGACGAAGGTTGTCCCGACGACGGCCGTTCCGCTGGCGGCCACGGCGGCGGAGGCCGCGGCGAGGGCGAATACGGCGATGGCGACCAGGGCGACGGCGGTCACGGCGACCCCTGCGATGCGACGGCCTCGGACGCGGGGGAACCGGCGGAGGGCGCGCCCGGAGCCGTCGGCTGCGCATTCTGCGGCGGCGGCACCGGCGACGCGGTCGGGGGCACCGAGCTCCACGGGTTCGATGCGCTCGACGAGAGCCATCTGAGTCTGCTGGACCATTGCCGGGAACGCCCCCTCACTGTCGCCGAACTCGCCTCGCACGCCGACCTTCCCCTCGGCGTCGTCCGCGTCCTCCTCGGTGATCTCCTGCGCACCGGCCGCGTCCACGTCACCCACCCGGCGCCGCCGGAGGAACTCCCCGACGTGGGCCTGCTGCGCCACGTGATCAGCGGGCTCAAGTCCCTGTGAACTCAGGTACTTTGAACGCGCCTCCCGGACAGGCTCCTCGAATCCGGCGGCATGCGCCGTGCGCCGCGCTTCTTCGTCAGCCCGCGAGCAGTTCCGTCAGAGCCGCCGCCATGTCCCGCTCCGGCGGCCCCGCAGGCCACCAGCCGTCGGGCTCCTCCCGGAACGGGTACCAGCGGCCGTCCCGCCCGTACCGCAGTTGTATGCCGCGCCCCGGCAGCGTCCACCGGTTGCGGCGGACGATCAGCCGCGGAGGCGCACCGCCCTCGGCGTCCGCCCAGACGGCGGTCAGCGCGGCCTGGGCTCGCGCCACGTCGGGCCGGGCCGGGCTCCACGGCTCCTCCAGTGCCGCGAGGCCGTCCAGCCCCGCGTACTGCCACGCCCGCACCGCCCGCGCCAGCTCCTGCGGCCGACCGGACGCGTCCCGCAAGCGCTCGAACAGCCCGACGTCGCGCTCGGCATCCCGGTGCGTCGCCGCCAACCGCACGGTGTCCTGCCACACGTCGAGTTCGGGGACCGGCGAGTCCTGATCGCGCAGCAGCAACTCGCGGGCGCGTACGGCGGCGTCGGCGGCGAGCCGGACCAGCGACCTGGGATCGACGCCGGGCGCCGGAGCGGGTGCCGGCAGCAGTGAGCAGTCGCCGGGCACGGGCGGCGGCGCGGGCAACTCCCCTACGCCCCGCGCGTACGCCTGCGCCGCGGCCACCCCGGCGACCCTCTCGAGACCACCCTTATCGGGGCGGCTCCGGCGATCCTCGTCGCCGTGTGAAGGGGATCCGGTCCGCGAAGGCCCACCCTCCTGCGCCGCCTCCTCCGCGTCCGCAGCCGCGCCGGACTTGTAATGGTGCGCGCGGAGGCTCGCCAGCAACTCCCGCTCGCCACGGCCCCGCAGGAGCAGCAGCAACAGCGGTTCGTCGTCGAGCAGCCACGAAACCTGGTAGCAGAGGGCCGCGGCGTGACGGCAGGGCAACTCGAAGCCGCCGCAGTCGCATTCCGGCTCCAGATCGCCGATGCCCGGCAGCAGCCGTACCCCGGCGTCCTGTGCCGCCTCCACCAGGTCGTGCGGCATGTCCCGGTCCAGCAGCGCCGCGATCCGTCCCGCCTTGGCCGCCACCTCCCCGAGGAACCGGTCCCATTCCTCGTCCGTCAACCGCTCCACCAGCACCACCGCCTCGTAGGGGATGCCGTCCACGCCGAGCACCGGCGCCGCGATCCGGCCCGGGCTGACCGTGATCGCGCCGACCCGGCCCGTGGCCGCGTAACGCCGGCCCTGCCGCAACTGAGCGGCGTCCAGCGACGTGTCCTCCAGCGCCCGTACCCATGCACGGGCCCACCACGAGTGGCCGCCGCCGCCCCGCCTCGGCGGAAACGCCGGGAACCCCCGGGCCGCGCCCCCGTCACACCCGCTCATCGCGTCCCCCTCAGACTCACGAGATCGGCCAGTTCGGCGTCGGACAGCTCGGTCAACGCGCCCTCCCCGCCGGACAGTACGGCGTCCGCCAGCCTCCGCTTCGCCCGCAGCATCCCGGCGATCCGATCCTCCACCGTCCCCTCGGTGACCAGCCGGTGCACCTGTACCGGCCTCGACTGCCCGATCCGGTAGGCGCGGTCGGTCGCCTGCTCCTCGACCGCCGGATTCCACCAGCGGTCGTAATGGATGACATGGTCGGCGCGCGTCAGGTTCAACCCCGTGCCCGCCGCCTTCAACGACAGCAGGAAGACCGGAACGCCGCCGTCCTGGAACGCGCGCACCATCTCCTCGCGCCGCGCCACCGGTGTGCCGCCGTGCAGCAGCAGCGACTCCACACCGCGGTCCCGCAGATGGCACTCGAGCAGCCTGGCCATCGCCACGTACTGCGTGAAGACCAGCACCGCGCCGCCCTCGGCGAGAATGGTGTCGAGCAACTCGTCGAGCAGCTCCAGCTTCCCGGAGCGGCCGGCGAGCACGGGCCGCGGCTCCTTCACGTACTGCGCCGGGTGGTTGCAGATCTGCTTGCACGCGGTCAGCAGCTTCACCACGAGACCGCGCCGGGCCATCCCGCTGCTGCCGCGGATCTCCTCCATGGCCTCACGCACCACCGCCTCGTACAACGCGGCCTGTTCCACCGTGAGCGACACCGCCTGGTCCGTCTCCGTCTTCGCGGGAAGCTCCGGGGCGATGCCGGGGTCCGATTTGCGGCGGCGCAGCAGAAACGGCCTTATGAGCCCGGCCAGTTGAGCGGCGGCCTTCTCGTCGCCGCCCTCGACGGCTTTCGCCCAGCGACTGCGGAAGCCCCCGAGCGTCCCCAGCAGACCGGGGGTCGTCCAGTCGAGCACCGCCCACAGCTCCGACAGGTTGTTCTCCACCGGTGTGCCGGTCAGCGCGACACGCGCTCCGCCGCGGATCCGTCGCAGCGCCTTCGCCGTCCGCGACCGGGGGTTCTTCGCATGCTGGGCCTCGTCCGCCACCACCAGCCCCCACCCGTGGCCGGCCAGTACCGCCGCGTCCATCCGCATCGTGCCGTACGTGGTGAGCACGAACCCCTCCCGCGCGCCCTCCAGCGACCGCCCGGTGCCGTGGTACCTGCGCACCGCCGTGCCCGGCGCGAACCGGCCGATCTCGCGCTGCCAGTTGCCCAGCAGCGACGCCGGGCAGACCACCAGGGTGGGGCCCTGCGTGGCGGGCTCGGTCTGCCTGCGCAGATGCAGCGCGATCAGCGTGATCGTCTTGCCGAGGCCCATGTCGTCCGCGAGGCAGCCGCCCAGCCCCAGCGACGTCATGCGATCCAGCCACCGCAGCCCCCGCAACTGGTAGTCACGCAACGACGCGGCAAGCCCGGGCGGCGGCTCAAGCGGCTCGTGCCCGCCGTCCGGGTCCGCGATGCGCTCCCGCAGCCTGTCCAGCCAGCCGCCGGCCGCCACCGGCACCGTCTCGTCACCGACCCGTGCCGTCCCCGTCAGCGCCGCCCCCAGCGCCTCGACCGGGGTCAACGGTTTCAACTCCCGCTCGCGCGCCTTGCGCAGCAGATCCGGAGCGACCAGCGTCCACCGATCACGCAACCGCACCACCGGCCGCTGCGCCTCGGCCAACCGGTCCAGCTCGGCGCCGGTCAGCGGCGTGCCGCCCAGCGCCAGCCGCCAGTCGAAGCGCAACACCGTGTCGCCCCCGAAGAAGGCCGGAACGTCCGACGGCGGCGCGTCGTCATGGCCGACGACGGCCTGCGCGGTCAGATCCGCCAGCAGCTCCTTCGGCCAGTGGACGTCGACCCCCGCGGCGGCCAGCCGCTCGCAGGCGCCGCCCAGCAGATCCGTGACCTCCGCGTCGGTCACCGCCATCTCGTCCGGCACCGGCTGCTCCAACAACCGCCCCATCGGCGCCCATACCCGCGCCGCCCTGCGCACCGCCACGGCCGCGTCGACCCGCGCCCGCTCCCCGAACCGGTGGCCGTCGCCGCCCCACAGCGCGGCGGCGTCCGCCACCGATGTCGGATCGGCGAGGCTGTGCACCTGTACGACGGCCCGGAACGAGCCTTCCCGGCCCGGGTGTTCGAGACCGTCCGGACCGCCTGAGACCTCCATGCGCAGTGAGATCCGGACACCGGTATCCCATCCGGCGGCCACGTCGTCGGCCCAGCCCCGCAACCGCGGCACGTGCTGCGGCTCGACAGCGGCGAAGGCGGGAGCTCCGGCCGCCCTCACCGCCGCCGCGGTGCGCGGCATCCCGTCGGCCACCGCCTCGACGAAGCCCCTCGTCAGGCCCTCGGCGTCCGGAAGCCGCGGCTCGACCCCGCCGGGCAGCGGCACCGCGCGGGCCTCGGCGGGCATGGCGTCGGCGAGTTCACGGATCCGCCCGATGTCCGCCGCGTCCAGCGGCCCCACCCGCCAGGCGTCGAAGTCCCGCGGCGACAGACCCGGCACGATCCGGCCGCGCGCCACGAGCTGAAGGGCGATCAGCGCGGCGGCTCCCCAGAAGGCGGCCGCCGGATGAGCTGCCCCGGAGGGCCCTCCGCCACTGCGGGCGCCGGACGCTCCCGCGGTCACCGCTCCCGACGCCCGCCGGGCCGCGGTGAGTACGGGAACGGCATCGCGGACCGGCAGACGCAGCGCGGGCACGCTGCGGCGCACCACGCCGTCCCGGTGCGGCACGACGACGGTCAACTCGCCGATCAGGCCGTGGAGATGCGCGATCTCGCGCAGGCCGATCAAGTCCGGAAGACCGTCCCCGTCTTCCTGCTCCGCGGGGTCTGCCTCCCCTGCGGGGCCTCCTCCCTCCGCGGGGCGCCGGGGCGCGGAATCAGCGCCCGCGGGCTTCCAGAACGCCACCGTCCCGGCACGCGGCGGATCGGCCGCCTCGAAGACGGCCGCGTAGCGCGTCAGCGCCTTCACCGCCGCACCCGTGATCGCTGCCATGCTCTCCCCCCACCGTTCACCCGCGCGGAAACACCCGCCTTCAGCGGCCTATGCCGCCCTACATCGGGCTCGCCGGACCAGTGTTACCCGAATGCGGAGGGTGTGTGAGGTTATCCACAGGTGGCCTTCTCCGCTCGACCGTGGTTATCCACAGGCCTGCCGTGATGTCCGACCTCCGGGCTACGTTTGTCACTGTCGGTGAGTACGACAGGGGGAGGACATCATGGTGGTACAGGAGTACGCGCGGCCCGAGTCCCGCGGCGACGGTCCCGGCACGGGGAACGGCGCCGCACGGCCCGCCTTGCTCGCACCAGGCCGCGCCCGGGCTGAACTGGGCTTGGAGCGCGCCGACTTCGAGGTCGCGGTGCAGCTCGGTCACATCCGCACCGCCACAGGGCCGAATGGCCGACGCATGGTGCCGCGCGCCGAACTCTCACGGCTGCGCGCGGAGGAGGGGTTTCCGGATACACTCCGTGACCGGTCGCGGCTCGTGGGGACAATCACAGGTGCGGAGTTGATGGGCGTGAGCCGCGACCGCTTCGCCAAACTGGCGAAGCTCGGCTGCTTCCGTCCGGCCCGCTGGTACGCGAACCGGTACCGCGCGGTCGTCTGGCTGTATCCGGCGAGCGAGGTGGGGGAGTTCGCCCGGACCCGCGAAGGCTGGCTCAAGGGCCGGCTGCCGGAGGAGGCGCGGGCGTTCCTGGACGGCGGCGGGGACCGGCGGGCCGAGGGGTGGCGCTCCCGCTGCGTCGAGCGGCTCGTCGCGGAGGCGTCCGACGCCTGGCAGGCGGCCGCTGTCTGGTCGGCGCTGCTCGGTCCGGACGAGATGGCCGATCTGGTCCCGGACCCGGACGAGTACGCCTGTCTACGGCACCTGATGCCCGCTCTCCCGGTTGCGCGGTTCGGCTCGTCGGCCACCGGGGACGACGCTCCGCCGGTGTCGCCGCTCGCCGAGGAGGCGGACGAGATCGCCTTCGCCCGGATGTCGCTGGCAGACGCCCTGGGCAGAGCCCGCGCGCAGCGAACGGCACCGGACGGTGGCGAGCATGTCGAACCGCCCGGCGAGCGGGGTATGCGCGGAAGAACACCGGAACCGGGAGCGGTAACCGCAACGCCCCGGCCGCACAGGCCGACGCCGCCGATCTCGCCGGGCGGGCAGACCGCGGTCGACGCTCCGACGGCGACCAGGCGCTCCGGCTTGCGGCGCTGGCTGCGGCGGGGTGAGCCGGTGGCCGGGTCACGGCCGGCCGTACGGTGGCCGGGGCCGCGGTGTCGGTCACAGGGAAGTCCTGTAGCGCAACGGTGACAATGTACGGACAACGATGACTGGGGGTCGGCGGTCTGATCAGGTGTACGAGCGAGAATCCTTGAGCCGCGGCTCGGGATGGCGCGGGAGAGGCCTTGATCCGGCCCCACCCCGAGCCGCCGGGCCACCTCGTCGAAGGGAAGACGATGAACAACCGGAAACGGCGTTCGCTGCGCGCCGCCGTGATCGCGACCGTCGGTGTCTGCGCCCTGGCCCTGGCCACCACTACGGCCTCGGCGAAGTCCGACATGCACTTCGCGGCAGCCCCGCACTCGGTTCACCTGGGGGACCGGATACACGCCACGGGGCACGCCGAGGACGACGCCGCCACCTTCAACCGGTTCTGCATACAGCAACGCTCGGGCCGCTCCGGGTGGCAGACGATCAGGTGCTCCAAGGGCGCCTACCACGGCGGAGGCGGCCTCAACATCACCATCCGGGCCGAGCGCCGCGGCGTGCTGCAACTGCGCGGCGTCCTGTTCGAGGGCTCGTCGCCGCGGGACCCGCGCCCCAGGATCCACTCCGTGTCGCGGACCTTCGCGATCGGGGTCCGCTGACCAGGTCGTCATCCAGGGGGCGGCGGCCCCGGCAGCACGTCTCGGGTTGACAGCGGAGCGGTCTTCTGCGGGTTGAGCGCGAGGTGAGCTGGTACGGGGTTCAATGAAATTTTGCGATCGCGCGTGGGCCTTGGGGCCAACGGGATCGGAGAGTACTCAGGGGCGAAAGGGGGCATGGCTGGCATTCATCTGCCTTTTGCGGATAACCGGCATATGTTCCACTGGGGTGGTCTGGTAACGGGGGCGGCCTCAGCCAGGAGGGACCTATGAGCTACCCCGACCTTTACGAGCTGGTCTTCGAGGCACCGGCCGGCGCCCGGGGCGATGTGGTCACCGTCCGGCGCACCGAGCTGAAGGGCGCCGGCGGGCACCCGGTCTACATGGACGAAACCGGGATAGTGCGGGCCGAGATCAGCGATCGCGGCGAGGTCCGCATGCTGGCCACCGGCGGCCATCAGGCGCCGCGCCGTCCGGTCCGCGCCCAGCCTGTCGAGCCCCGCAAACCCGCCCATCACTGACCGGTGCCGCGGCACCGAGCCGAGCGGTGGCCCCGCAGCCGCCGGCGGCGCCACGCGGCACAGCCACGCCGCTGGGTGCCGGGGGCGCAGGATACAGCGCTCTCCGCGGCGCGGCCTGCGGCGCGGGGCGGGTTCAGCCGTGTGTGGTGTCGATGACGCAGAAGCGGTTGCCTTCGGTGTCGGCGAGGACGACGAAGTCGGGATCGTCCGGGTGCAGGTCCCAGTCGACGCGTTCGGCCCCGAGGGCGATGAGGCGCTCCACCTCGGCGGCCTGATCGGCGGTGTAGAGGTCGAGGTGGACCCGCGGGTGCGTCTGCGCCGGGGTCTCGGTGAGGTCGAGGGCGAGTGCCGTGCCGACGCCGTCAGCCGGGACGAGGACGGTCCAGTCGTCCTTCACCTGGCCGTCCCGGGGGACGTAGTGCAGGGCCTCGCTCCAGAAGGCCGCGGCGCGCCGCACGTCGAACGCCCCCATCACCGCCGTACCGATGCTCAGCATGCGCAGATTCTGGCAGAACGCGGCGCGACGGTGTGCGTCGTTCCGGCGAGCGTGCGGAGGGTTCCCGGGGCGGGCGTCATTCCGCGAGTGCCGCGCGCAGGCGGGCCGCGACGTCCTCGGCCTGTGCGGCGTCGGTGTAGCGGCCGCGCGGCCAGAAGAACCCCCGCAGGCCGTCCTTGGGGTTGCGGGGCACCACGTGGACGTGCATGTGCGGCACGGACTGGCTGACCCGGTTGTTCTGGGCGACGAACGAACCGACGGCGTTCATGCCGCGTTCCACGGCGGAGGTGATCCGCTGGACGCGGGCGAAGAACGGGCCCACGTCCCGCGGGGCCAGGTCGGTGAGGGTTTCTACGTGGTGGCGTGGCACGACGAGGCAGTGGCCCGGGAAGATCGGCCTGGCGTCGAGGAAGGCCACGGCCGTCTCGTCCGCGTAGACGCGGTGGCTCGGTACCTCGCCGGCGATGATGGCGCAGAAGGCGCAGGGCTGCATGGCATCAGTGTCTCCCTGCCCCCTGGTACCCGCCCTGTCCGCCCCGCCCTTCCCTCGTCCCTCCCCCGTCGCTTCCGTCGTCCTCCCGACTCGTCCCTGCCCGGCTCTTCCCTCACCCCTGCGCGCGGAAGAGACCTTCCTGCATGACGGAGACCAGCAGGCGGCCCTCGCGGTCGTAGATCTGACCGCGGGCCAGGCCGCGGGCGCCGGTGGCGATCGGGGACTCCTGCTGGTACAGGAACCACTCGTCGGCCCGGAAGGGGCGGTGGAACCACATGGCGTGGTCCAGCGAGGCCAAGTCGTAGCCGCGCGGGCCCCACAGCGGCTCGACCGGTACCCGGACCGCGTCGAGCAGCATCATGTCGCTCGCGTACGTCAGCGCGCAGGTGTGCACCAGCGGGTCGTCGCCCAGCGGTCCCACGGCCCGCATCCAGACCGCGCTGCGCGGTTCGGCGCCCGCGAGCTCTTCCGGGGTCCAGCGCAGCCGCTCGACGTACCGGATGTCGAAGGCCAGCCGGCGGGCCATCCGTTCCATCGTCTCGGGCAGCGTGCCGAGATGGGCGCGCAGCTCGTCGGCGAGGTGCGGCAGCTTCTCCGGGCCGGGGACGTCCGGCATCGGCATCTGGTGCTCGAATCCGGGCTCGGGGAGGTGGAAGGAGGCGGTGAGGTTGAAGATGGTGCGGCCCTCCTGGACCGCGACGACCCTGCGCGTGGTGAACGAGCGGCCGTCGCGGACCCGCTCGACCTGGTACACGATCGGCACGCCCGGGCGCCCCGGCCGCAGGAAGTAGGCGTGGAGCGAGTGCACCGGGCGCCGGCCGTCGGTGGTGCGGCCCGCGGCGACCAGTGCCTGGCCGGCGACCTGACCGCCGAAGACCCGCTGCAGCCGCTCCTGCGGGCTGCGGCCGCGGAAGATGTTCTCCTCTATCCGCTCCAGGTCCAGCAGGTCCACCAGCCGCTCGGCGGGGTTGGCCGCACCGGTTCCGGCAGACCCGGCCGCGGAGTCGCCGGCGGGATCGGTCTCAGGATCGGTCACGGGGTCGGTCGTCATCGCGCATCCCTTCGTTCGCCGGTCACAGGGCGCCCACGTCCGTCACACGGACCACCGCCCGGCCCTCCTCGTCGGAGGCGGCGAGGTCGACCTCGGCGGAGATGCCCCAGTCGTGGTCGCCCGCCGGGTCGG
>CAYNNX010000016.1:0-14640 GCA_964398515.1 uncultured Streptantibioticus sp.
GGCGGCCGCGCTGACGCGCGCCACGATGCTGGCGCTCGCCGAGCGGATCACCGGGGGTGAGGCCCGCGACCTGGCCGAGGTACTGCCTCCGGAGGTCGCCCCGCCGCTGGTCCCGCCGGAGGACGTGGCCGAGAAGTTCGACCTCGCGGAGTTCCTGCGGCGCGTGAGCGAGCGTGCGGATGTCGACGAGACCTTGGCCCGCAGGGGGTGCGGGCGGTGTTCATGACACTGAAGCAGGCTGTGCCGGGCAAGGAGTTCGCGACGTTCTGGATCAACTGCCGAAGGAGTTCCAGGACATCTAGCCGCGCGCGGTGCGCCGGGGCCTACCGTTTCGCGTTCGGCGTGGTGCGGTCGCGGCGCGCCGCATCGCCGGTTCCCGCCCCACGCCCCGTGGTCACGTCACCGCCTCTCCTTCTCCTCCGGAATGAGGGGCCGGATCGCGTCCACCAACGCCTTCAGGGCACCTTCGAGCATCCCCGCCTCGGCGATGCGCCGGGCGATCGGGTCGTCCGGATACCGCCGCTCCGCCTCCTGGGCCGCGTCCTCCAGGACGTGCTCGGCATTGCGTACCGCGATGCGCAGGCGTGCGCTGTCCATGGAGCCGACCACGGGTTCCTCCTTCGATCGGGCGCCGCATGCGGCGGTCGTCGCCCCCGCGCGGCCTGCCGGCCCCCTCCGCCTGGCGGCGACGGCGACCCAGCAGCGCCTCCCGTCCGGATCCCCTCCGAGCCGCGTCGTCTCTGCCGCGTGGTCGGTCCGGCCGTCATGGGGCCGGACACAAGACGGCCCCCGGAATTTCCGATCAACACCATGAGTCTCAGTCGTCACTGAGGGCTCTGATACTGAAAGGAGCCGCCGGGAGCCTAGCCGGTTCCCAGGAGGCGTCACGCGTACCAGTGGACGTCACACCGGCGTTGCGGCGCCTCCTGCGGTTGACCGGTCCTATATGACATCTTTCGCCCCGGTATCTATGGAGTCAAGGTCCTGCCTCGGCGCACGCGACGGCGAGGCCCCGGCCGGTCCGCCCAGGTTCCAGTGGTCGTCGCCCGGAAGGCAGAGCAGGCCCTTGGGGGCGGTGACGCCGGCGCCGAAGGGGGTGACCTCGCCCGTCTTGAGGTCGACGGTGCCGAGCGAGGCGGCGGAGGCGAAGGCCTGGCCCTTGCCGAAGCGTCCGGTGATCTTCAAGATGTCCCCGGTGGCGCTGTCCACCACGTACAGGGCGCCAGGGCGGCCCGTGGCGAACGCGTTTTCGTCCACCTCGGCGCTCAGGTGGAGCACCCCGGCGCGGTCGGCGGAGTGCCCGTGCCGGGGGTGGGGGAAGACCAGCTCCCGGTCGCCCTCGCTGCCGAGCAGCAGCGAACCGCCCACGCGCGGCACCGTGGCGCCGTTCTGGGCGGGCTCGCCCTTGGTAGCCGACGCCGTTTCGGAAGGCGACGGTCAGGCGCCGGCGGCCTCGGCGAAGCGCGCTGCGACGTCCTCCCAGTCGACCAGGTCCCACAGCTTGGTGACGTAGTCGGGGCGGACGTTCTTGTACTGCAGGTAGTAGGCGTGCTCCCAGGCGTCGAAGACCAGCAGCGGGGTGGCGCCCTGGCCCACGTTGCCGTGGTGGTCGTAGACCTGCTCCACGATCAGGCGGCGGCCCAGCGGCTCCCAGGCGAGCACGCCCCAGCCGGAGCCCTGCACGGACGTGGTGGCGGTGGTCAGCTGCTTCCTGAACGCCTCGAAGCCGCCGAGGTGTTCGTCGACGGCGTCGGCCAGTGCGCCGTCGGGGCGGTCGCCGCCGTCGGGGGAGAGGTTCTGCCAGAAGATCGAGTGCAGCACGTGGCCGGAGAGGTTGAACGCGAAGGTCTTCTCCAGCCCGACCAGACCGGTCGGGGTGATCTGGTCCTTGTCGCGGGCCTCGGCGATCTGCTCCAGGGTGTCGTTGGCGCCCTTGACGTAGGCGGCGTGGTGCTTGGCGTGGTGCAGCTCCAGGATCTGCCCGGTGATGGCCGGTTCCAGTGCGGCGTAGTCGTACGGCAGGTCGGGAAGCGTGTACGTGCCCATCAGGCACAGCCCCTTTCGACGAAGACGGTGGTCAGGCCCTGGCGCCCAGACTATTGCGCATCACTTGCAATTACTACTGCCAAGCTTCAGCATGGGTGTTGCGGGGCTGGTCCCTTCAGTCGTCTGCTCCGGGCCATCGCCTTCCCCCGTGGTGCTCCTGCCAGCCGCTGATCGTCTTTGCACCCGGCGCCCGCCGGTTCGGCCGGCCCCGCACCAGCGCCCGCCCACCGGGCGGTTCGCGCTGCGGCGCCTCGCTCACGCGGGCTCGTCGGCCTGTGACGCCGCGTCGTCGCCGGCCGCGTACGGGTGGACGTACCGCTCGTCGTCGAACGGGGTGAACCAGCCCTCGATCCCCAACGGCGCGATCCCGGGACCGGTGTGATCGGGATCCCCCTCGATACCGTCCACCGCGGGCTCGTACGGCCACTCGTGGTCGAGCTCCTCGTACACCTCGGCCACGAAGACGTCCCAGGCACGGGAGACGTCGTCGCCCATCAGGCCATGGGTGTCGAGGACCATGCCGGCCTCGCGGATGAGGAGCCTCAGGGCGAGCTCCTCCGCGAGGCAGCCCGGCCGTCCGGAGCCCGGCTGCGTGAGCCGTGCCGTCAGCGATACGGCCGCGACGAGGAAGCGGCGTGCGAACGACTCGGTGTACCGGAGGGCGAACCGCTCGGGCAACTGGTCGAGAACCCACAGGGGTTCCTCGCACTCGGCGACGTTCGTTCCCTCCCTGGCCAGGGCGGCCACATCGTCGAAGAGCTCGTCGACGAGCATGTCGATCGCGTACACCAGCGCACCGGCGGCAAGCTCCGCGTGCTCGCGGCCCACGCCGAGCCCGCCGCCCTCGGCAGCCTCGTCCTCCGCGTGACCGAAGGACGCGAGCCCGAACGCCGCCAGCCGGGGCGCGAGCGAACGGATCGCGGTTCGCACGGCCTCGCTCTCCTGCTCGCCGGGCCCGGGTGGATCCTGCGCGGTTCCGCCCTGGGTGTGCCGGGCCTTGCGCAGCGCGGGATCAGCGGGCGGGACGTGCGGGCCGTCGGCCGCCTCCAGGCTCCGCCGCGCGAGCTCGGGGTGCAGCTCGACCGCGCACTTCCTGATCCGCCATGCGGCGAGCGCCTCGGAGCGCTCCAGGAGCTCCCCCACCACCTCGCGCATGGCGTCCTCGGCGAACTCCAGGGCGGGAGCGTCCACGAAGAGCCTGAGCAGGGCGCCGCCCGGGTGGACCGCCAACCCGAAGTCGAGCAGCTCGACTTCCATCCCGTCCGGCCCCTCGACGGACTCCAGCGAGTCGAGTCCCCTGTGCAGCAGGGAGCCGGCGCCCTCACGCTGCAAGGCGTCGAGCTCCCGGGCGCCGTCCGCAGGACAAAGCTCCACCGTCACCGCATACGTCACACAACCCATCGTGCCGGAAAGGCCGGACGTCGGGGGCGACAACGGTCTTCTCGGGAGGACGTACCGGTCGGCGGAGCGGACCCGTCGGCGGACGTGCCACCCCGTCAGAGGGTGGCAATACGAAAACGAAACGATCGCATCCCTTCCCTCACCTGACGAGAACACGCCAGGATCTGCGCCAGCGGCCGAGCAACACCGTGCTCGCCGTAGGGAGGAGAGCGCATGACGCCCCATCCACAACGACGGCGGTTCATGGCGGGCGCCGCCGTGGCCGCCGCGTTCGGCCTGCTCGGCACCCAGGCGTACGCGGCCTCGGGAACCACGGCACCGAGACCGTGGAACGCACGCCACCAGGCCGAGATCGGCCGACAGCACAGCCGCCTGCTCCACTCCGGCCACCCGATGACCGCGCTGGTACCCGGTGCCAGGGCGGACGGCGGTGACGGCGGCTCGGACGAGGCGGAGAACTCGGCCGAGGCGACAGCCCAGTTCACCGAGGCCCGCACCGCCCCCGGCGTCGTCGCCCCCGGCGCCTACGGCGCGGCCTGGCAGCAGCTGCAGTCCATGCCCCGCACCGGCGGTGCCTGGGACCACGTCACCAGGAAGGCGTACAACTCCGACGACCCGCGCTACCGGGACGTCAACTCCAACTCCAGCGGCGGCGCCGGCTACGTCACCGGCCGGATCACCGGGATAGCCGCCGACGACCAGGGCTATGTGTACGCGGGCGGCGCCAACGGAGGCGTCTTCCGGTCGCGCACCGGCGGCGGCCACTGGCAGCCCATCGCCGACTCGCTTCCGTCGCTGTCCACCGGCACGCTCGCCCTCGACCGGTCCGACCGGCTCTGGTACGCCACCGGCGAATCCAACACCGGGGCCACGTCCTTCGTCGGCACGGGCGTGTACGTGCTGAAGGACCCCCGGCACGGCAGGTTCCAGCCGGGCGACCGGGTGGGCGGCGCGGAGCTGGAGAGCACCGTCGTCCACGCCCTGCGGTTCGCCGGGGACACCGTGTGGGCCGCCACCAGCCGCGGCGTGTGGTCGCACTCCACGACCGACCTCGCGGGCCCGTGGAAGCTGGAGTTCGCCCCCAACCCCGACTACCTGCCGGGTGGTTCGCAGGCCTCGGACCCGGCCGCTCCGTACAAGAACATCGCCAACGACATCGCCGTCGACCCGAAGGACCCCGGCAAGGTCCTGCTCGCGGTCGGCTGGCGCGGCGGCGACAGCTACAACGGCCTGTACGCGAAGAAGGACGGCACCTGGCAGCGGGTCGACGGGCTCGGCGACCTGCCGACGGACAGCGCGGACGTCGGCAACATGACCTTCGGGGCCGCGGCCGACGGCTCGCGCCTGTACGCCATCGACCAGTCGCCGGCGCAGACGGCGGCCAACCCCGACAGCGGGCTGAAGGGCGTCTACGTCTCCAAGTCCGGCTCGCCGTTCGGACCGTGGACGCAGGTGGCGGACTACCAGAAGCTGAAGGCGTCCGGCTCGGCGCTGCAGAGCGCGGGCTACATGCCGGGCATCCAGTCCTGGTACAACCAGTTCCTCCAGGTCGACCCGGCCAACCCCGACCACGTCTACCTGGGTCTGGAGGAGGTCTTCGAGACCAAGAACGGCGGTACGAGCTGGATCACCCCGGGCCCGTACTGGAACTTCCCGTTCCCCTGCTGGAGCATCGACCCGGCCAAGCAGACCGGCGACTGCTCGCCGACCACCCACTCCGACCAGCACGCCGTGGCCATCGGCAGCTACCACGGCAGGACGTGGGTCTACGTGGGCAACGACGGCGGCATCTACCGCCGTCCGCTGAGCGGCGCGGTCGACTCCGGCGGGCACGCCAAGGACTGGCAGTCCCTCGCCGACGGCACCATCGACACCCTGCAGTACTACTCGGTCGGCATCGGCGCGGACCGTGCCAACGGCGGAGTCTCGGTCACCGGCGGCCTGCAGGACAACGGCCAGTCGATCCTGCGCGGCCGTGACAGGGTCATGGGCTCCAACTTCGGCGGCGACGGCGGCGACACCATCACCGACCCCGCCAACGGCTGTGACATCGCCCAGGAGTACGTCTACCTGGACATGTGGGTCACCCAGGACTGCGGCGTCAACAACGGCGCCTGGTCCACGAATCCGGCGAAGGCGACCGAGTACGAGGTCGCCCCGCCGGACAAGGACCTCGGCGGCGCCGGGGCCCGCTTCATCGCGCCGATCGCCGCGGACGCCAAGGACGCCGACACCTGGATCGCCGGCGGCCGGCACGTGTGGGTGCAGACCAAGGGCTACGCGATCCGCAGCGGCTCGGAGTGGCGCAGCGCCTACGACCTCGGTGACGGCCACGTGGCCACGGCGGTGGCGTCCTCGGGCGGCACGGTCTACGCCGGCTGGTGCGGACCCTGCAACAACCAGGGCTTCACCCGCGGCATCGCGGTCGGCAAGGCCGACGGCAGCGGCTGGCACCAGCTGAACCTGCCGGCGGACGGCACCGTCCCCAACCGCTACATCTCCGGCTTCGAGGTCGATCCCGCCGACGCGAACCACGTGTTCGTCGCCGTCAACGGGTTCTCCCGCAAGTGGACCGAGGGTCCCGGCGCGGGTGTCGGCCACGTCTTCGAGTCGAGGAACGGCGGCGCCGACTGGACGGACATCTCGGCGAACCTCCCCGACGTCCCCGCGAACACCGTCAAGCTGCTGCCCGACGGCGGACTGGCCCTCGGCACCGACCTGGCCGTCTTCTACCGGGCGCCGGGTGCCCGGCAGTGGCAGGTGCTGGCGCACGGCCTGCCCAGCGCGGCCGTGCTGGAGCTGCGGCTCGGTCCGGACGGCGACCTCTACGCGGCCACGCACGGCCGCGGGATCTGGTCGTTCGACGTCCGGCGCTCGCCCGCGCGCAGGCACTGAGCGCGAGCGAGAGGCACCGTCAGGCGGCCGGTGCGCACGTCCCCGACGGGGCGGGCGCACCGGCCGCGCCGCGTCGGCACGCCGTTTCGCGGTCGAGTCGTGCCCCGGGGTCCTCCCGGCACAGGTCCATGGGCCATACTGCCCGCCGTGGAGCAGCCGATTGGTCCGAACATGCCGCCCCTGCACGCCGCCGGGACCGATCCGTCGCACATTCCCGGGCTGATCGTCCCGCGCCCGGGCGGTGCGGAGGAGGAAGCCCAGGAGCCGGCGGTGGAGCCCCCGGGCGACGACGACGCCCGCGATACCCAGCGAGAGGAGGCTGAGCGCGAGGAGGACGAGACCGAAGAGACGGCCGAGAAGGCCGAGAAGGCCGAGACGGACGGGGAGGATCCCGGCGGGCCCGCGTTCGAGGTGTCCGACCGCCGCGGCACGATCACCGCCGACCGCGCCGGCGTCAGGTTCCGGCTGGACGGCGAGACGGCCGAGTTCGGCTGGGACGAGATCGGCGCGGTGGAGATGGACACCCCGCGGTTCGGTCGCCGGTTCACCGTCACCGTCCACACCACCGGCCGCCGCACGTACGAGGCCGACGTCGAGGCGCCGACGAGAAGCCTGCCCAAGCGGTGGGCGGCGGAACTCGACGCGGTCCTGGACGCCTACTTCGACGAGACCGGGTCCTAGACCCGGGCCGTGCCGGGTGACCCCGTCCGGGAGAGGCGGCGCCACCCGGCTGACGGGTGATCAGCCGGTCTGCGTCCGCTTCCGGTCGCAGTCCGGGCAGACGCCGGCGAGTTCCACGGTGTGCCGGACCCGGGTGAAGCCGGAGGCGCGGGCGACCTTCTCGGCCCAGTCCTCGACGGGCCCGGACTCGACCGGCATGCTGAGGCCGCACTCGGTGCAGATCAGGTAGTGGCGGTGGTCGGGGCCGGGCCGGTAGCGGAAGAGGCGTTCGCCGTTGCTGTCACGCACGACGTCGGCACGGCCCGCCTCGGCGAAGGCGGTCAGCGTGCGGTAGACCGTGGACAGGCCGACGGGGGAACCTCCGCTCACCAGACGGCTGTGCAGCGCCTGGGCGCTGACGAACCCTTCGGCCGCCACCAGGGCCTCCAGGACGACGGCTCGTTGCTGCGTGGGTCGGCCGATCAGCGCCACCTCGTGCGACGGCGCGTCGTTCGGTCGGTTGTCTGCCATCACCGTGCTTTCGCTCATGCCCCCACGGGGGCCGCGGTCCGGGAACGGGTACGGGTGGCGGGCCTGCGTATGAGGAAGGTGGCCGCGTACACGGCGGTGGCGGCGGCCAAGACGGCGAAGCTGGGCGGCATCTTCGGGACCGCGTAGGAGGCGGCCAGCCCGGCCCACATCTCCAGCACCGCGAGGGCGGCGGAGAGGGCGAGCGCCCGGTAGGGCCGGTCGGTGACCCGGATCGCGGCGCCGGCGGGGGCGGCGAGCAGGCCGAGGAGGAGCAGGGAGCCGACGGCCTGGGTGGCCTCGGCGGCGCTGATCCCGGCGACGGCGAGGAAGGCGAAGCCGAGCAGGCGGACCGGCACCCCGCGGGCGGCGGCCACGGCCTCGTCGACCGTGGCGAACAGCAGCGGGCGCGCGAAGAGCAGCACCAGCAGGCAGGTCCCCGCGCCGACGAGGGCCGCGGTGGTCGCGCTGCCGGTGGAGATGCCGAAGATCGAGCCGAAGAGCACGCTGACGCCCGCGGTGCCGTTCGCGGTGCTGCGGGAGGTGGTGTAGAGGGTGACGAAGAAGGCGCCCAGGCCCAGGATCCAGGAGAAGACGCTCCCGATCACCACGTCGTCGGGGCGCGCCTTGCGGCCGAGCGCGGCGAACAGCAGCGCGATCGCGATCGTGGCGGCGAACAGGCCGAGCCGCAGGTCGCAGCCGAAGGCGAGGGCCGCCATGGCGCCGGTGAAGGCGACGTGGCTGAGGGCGTCGGCGGTGAAGACCTGGGCACGCAGCACGAGGAAGTAGCCGACCAGGCCGCAGGCGGCGGCGATGGCGGTTCCGGCGATCAGGGCGTGCTGGAAGAACGGCTGGGACAGCGGCCCGGCGGCCGACAGGGCGGTCATGCCGCCACCCCCTTCGCGGGAAGAGCCGTGCCGAGCAGGCCGAGCAGCGCGCGTACGCCCAGTGTGAGCAGGTATCCGGCGAAGGCGAAGGAGGTCACGAAGAAACCCAGCGGATAGGGCGAGTAGTAGGCGGCGGTCAGCCCGAGCCAGGTGGCGGCGAGCGCCAGCAGCACCGCCAGGGCCAGGCTCAGACCCGGCCGGGCGGTGACGGCCTGCGCGGTGGCGGCGGGGATCACCATCAGGGCGAACACCAGCAGCGTGCCGGTGATCTGGCTCGCCTCGGCGGTCGCCGCGCCGAGCAGCACGAGAAAGACGACCGACAGCGCCCGCACCGGCACCCCGCGTCCGGCGGCGACCTGCGGGTCGACGGAGGCGAACAGCAGCGGCCGCCCGATCACGGCCAGCACCGCCAGCACCGCCGCGCCGACCCCGGCCAACAGGTTCACCTGCGAGGCCGTGATCCCCAGGAACGTGCCGAACAGAATCGTCTGCGGCCCCTCCAGCAGCCCCTTGTACAGGGCCATGAAGAGGAATCCGGCGGCGAGCAGGAACGCCTGCACGGTGCCGGTCAGCGCGGACCCCTCGCGGTCGCCGCCGCGCACCGCCGCGATGACCAGTGCGGCGGCCACGCACAGGGTGAAGTACCCGTAGACCGCGCCGACTCCGAGGAGGACGGCGCCGGCGGCACCGGGGAAGGCGACCGCGGAGACGGTGTGCGCGGCGAACGTCTGCCGCCGCAGCACCACGAACCAGCCGACGGCCGCGCAGACCACGGCCACCACCACGCCCGCGCGGAAGGCGTTGACCATGAACGGGTACGACCACATCTGCTGGACGTCGGTGAGCAGGTTCCAGGACCAGGCCGGTGCGGAGGTGTCAGCGAGCAGCACGGCCGCCCCCCGGTTCCTCGTGCCGGTCGGTGTGGAGCGCCGGCGCCTCCGGCTGGCCGACCACCACGAGCCGCCCGTCGGAGGTGCGCAGGACCTCGACCGGGGTGCCGTACAGGCGGGTCAGCGTCTCGGAGGTGATGACCTCGGCCGGGGTGCCGGTCGCCGCGCCGCCCTCGGCCAGGTACACCACCCGGTCCAGGTGGTGGAGTATCGGATTCACGTCATGGGCGACCATCAGCACCGACACGCCCTCCCGGTGGCAGATCCGCCCGATCAGCGCCGCGACCGCGCTCTGGTTGGGCAGGTCCAGGCTGTCCAACGGCTCGTCCAGCAGCAGCAGTTCGGGCTTGCGGACCAGCGCCTGGGCGATCAGCAGCCGCTGCTGCTCGCCGCCGGAGCACTGGCCGATCGGGCGGTGGGCGTAGGCCGAGGCGCCGACCAGTTCGACGACCTCCGCGACGCGTGCGCGGGCGGCCTGGCGCCGGGCGCGGGGGAAGGGCAGCGGCACGCCCCACCGGTCGCCGTCCAGCCCGAGCCGTACGACGTCGATGCCGCGGATGCGCATCGAGGCGTCGAAGCTGCGGCGCTGCGGCAGGTAGCCGATGCGGTCGTTGGCCTGTCCGGGCCGTGCGCCGAGGACCCGCACCTCGCCCGCGGCGGCGGGCAGCGCGCCGAGCAGCACCTTGATCATGGTGGACTTGCCCACGCCGTTCGGGCCGAGCACGGCGGTGAACTCCCCCGCACCGACGCGAAGGTCCACCCCCGACCACAGAGTGCGGCCGCCGACCCGCACGGCCGCGCCGCGCAGGTCGAGCACCGGGCCGCCTCCGGCCTCCGCCGGGACCGGGTGCCCGGGGTGGACGACGGCGTCGCGGACCTTCGCTATCGGGTTCACGGCCAAGCT
The DNA here is from genome assembly GCA_964398515.1 of uncultured Streptantibioticus sp. Taxonomy (GTDB): domain Bacteria; phylum Actinomycetota; class Actinomycetes; order Streptomycetales; family Streptomycetaceae; genus CAYNNX01. The sequence continues at coordinate 10,212 of CAYNNX010000016.1, forward strand.
CACTTCCCGGTCGCCTTGGCCAGGGCCTGCTCGATGCCCTGCAGCTCGGAGGTCTGCCACTGCTGGAAGGTCGCACTGGCCGGGGCGAGGGTCTCGGTGACGGTGGCGACCGGGATGCCCTGCGCCTTGGCCTCCTTGACCTGCGCCTGCACGTCCGGGCTGGAGTTCTGGGAGTTGAAGACGTAGATCTTGATCTGCTTGTTCTTGATCTGCTGGTCGATGGCGGCCTTGTCCTGGGCCGTGGGGTCGGTGCCCTCGCTCATCGCGTCCAGGAACGTCTCGGGGGTGAGCATCTTCAGCCCCAGGCCCTCGGAGAGCGGGGTGACGATGGACTCCGAGGCGCCGATCGGGGTGCCCGCGTACTTCGCCTTGATGTCCGATATGAGCTTGGTGTAGTCGGCCAGGGACTTGGTCTCGAAGTCGGTCTTGCGCTGGTCGAAGTAGGCGGCGTCGGCCGGGTCGATCTTCTTGTAGTCCTCGGTGATCTTCTCGATGACCTGGTGGACGTTTTCGGGGGAGTACCAGCGGTGCGGGTTGCCGCCCGGCTTGACGCCGACCAGGTCGCCGACCTTCAACTCGGTGCGCCCGCTGCCGGGGTTGGCGGACAGCAGCTTGTCGGCCCAGCCGTCGTAGCCGATGCCGTTGACGATCACGTACTTGGCGCCGCTGGCGGTACGGGCGTCGGCGGAGGTCGGCTCGTAGGAGTGCGGGTCGGTGTCGGGGTTGGTGATGATGCTGGTCACGTGGACGTGGTCACCGCCGAGCTGGGAGGCGATGCTGCCCCAGAAGTTCTCCGCGGCCACCACCTGGATCGTCTTGCCCGAGCCGGAGGCGGTCGAGGCGGTGCCGCCCGTGCTCGGGGAGGAGGTCGAGCAGGCGGTGGCCGACGCGGCCGTCAGGGCCGCCACCGCGGTGACGAGCGCGATTCGTGCGGCGGGGGGCCGGGTGGAACCGGAGGCGGGGACGGCAGACATACGGGGGCTCCTTCGCGCGGTGACCGGAATCGCGCGGCGAACGCGGTCCGGTCTCGTGGTGATGCCCCCACGGTATGTGGAAATGATTTTCACATCAATGCGCGATGAAAACCGTTACCATCTCTTGACTGGCCCGCGCCCGGGAGCCAGGCGCCCGCGCCCCGGCGGGAGCTCCGGAAGGAGAGCGACGGCCTCCGGCTGTCCGCGGCGCAGGCGGGCGGCGAGTTCATCGCGCCAGCGGTGCGCCCAGGCGGGGTTGAGGGTGAGGAGCAGTTCGGCGTGCCTGTTCCACATCGTGACGCGGAACTCCTCGCCCTCGCCCCCGTGGCGAGCGGCCTCGCGTGCGGCGATCCGGGCCGCGGTCGCGGCGGACGACCAGTACAGGACCTCGTCGCGGCTGGTGGTGACCCGGTGTTCGAGCAGCTCGCCGCGTTCGACGGCCTTCCAGTGGTACGTGCCGTCGTCGGCCACCGTGATGAACGGGCGAGCGTTGTCCTGGGGCGTGAAGTCCACCACCTCGTGGTCGCGCGCACCGATCACGGCGGCGAGCCGGGCCGCCTCGGCTCGCAGGGACTCACTCGCGCGGTCCGCGTCGAAGCCCGCCGGATCGCTCACCGCCTCTCCAGCCGCAGCGCCAGCGCGGGACAGCGTCCCACGGCCCGGCGGGCGCGGGGGATCAGGTGCTCCGGCAGAGGGGCGTCGCTGAAGACCGGGTAGCCGTCCCGGTCCAGGCGCATCACCTCGGGGAGCAGATCGGCGCAGAGCCCGTGGCCCACGCACAGCGTCCAGTCGACCGCGAGCCGTTCGCCGACGGTGGGTTCGGCCTCCTTCGGCAGCGGCAGCACCCCGGCGACGGGCCGCCCGCAGCCGGTGCCCAGCACATGGGCGGCCAGGTCGTCGGTGAAGGTGTTCACCGCCGACAGGACGAACCGCGCCGAGCCGTCGGGGTGTTTGCACGCGCCCCGGCCGCGTACCAGACCGGCGTAGTTGCGCAGGGCCTCCAGCGCGGGCTGGCCGCCGCCGCCGAGGATCTCCGAGAGCGCTCCGGCCAGCGCGGGCAGCCCCAGGCGGCACGGCCCGCACTGGCCCGCGGTCTCCGCGGCGAGCCACTGGGCCACGAGCAGCGTCTCGCCCAGGGGGCACGTGTCGTGGGCGAGCGGCAGCACCGCGCCCGCCCCGAGCGTGGCGCGGTGCGCGGCCATGCTCGCCCGGGAGACGGCGGCCATCGAGGCGGCGGCGGGGTCCAGCCATGCGCCGTGGTAGCCGCCGACCAGGACGCCCTGGCCGATGCCGCTGCCGACGCTCTCCAGGATGTGCGCCAGCGGCACGCCGGTCGGGGTCTCCACCACCATCCGCCGCGGCACCGAACCGCCGAGGGTGAGCAGGACCGTTCCCGGTTCCTCGGGCGTGCCCGTCGAGGCGTAGTACTCCACGCCCATGCGTGCGGCCACCGCGAGCTGGGCGAAGGTCTCGGCGTTGGAGACCAGGGTGGGCAGGCCGGACAGACCCCGCTCGGCGGAGCGCACGCGCTGCCCCGGCGGCAGCGGGGGACCGCCGCCCGCGGCCCGCAGCAGCGCGGTGGCCTCACCGGAGACGAAACGCTCCGGCATGCGGAAGACGCGGGCCCGCAGCCGCCGCCCGCGCCGGTCGGACAGCCCGCGCTCGGCCAGCGCCTGGCGTACCGACTCCTCCAGCGGCGCCCGGGTGACGCCGACCACCAGTTGCTCGGCGCCGAGCACCTCGGCGGCCAGCAGTGCCCCGTCGAGGATCAGGTGCGGGGCGCGGGCGAGCATCACGGTGTCCTTCTGGCAGGCCGGTTCGCCCTCGCAGCCGTTGACCACGATCGCGGGAGGGGTCTTGCGCGCGGCGACCGACTTGGCCACGGCGCGCAGTTTGCGGGCGAAGGGGAAGCCCGCGCCGCCCCGGCCGCGCAGGTCGAACTCCTCGGTGAGGCTGATGAGTTGGGGCAGGCTCATCGCGGGCATGGAGCCGTGCACGGACAGGTGCGCGGTCCAGTCGAGCCTGGTCGCCATGTCCAGGCCGGCGGTCAGGCGCGGAATGCCCAGGGTGCGCACCTCCGGCAGGTCGCTCGCCAGGCTTCTCACCGGCAGGTTGTTCATCGGCGGCCCTCGATCCGTGAGCGCGCCGCCTCCTGGGCGGGCACGGGCGGGAAGGTGTCCTGGAAGGTGGGGGTGGCACGCGGCGTCCCGGCCCCACGACGGCGCCTGCCCTGCGCACGCCGCCGACCGGTCGGCGTGATGGGTGTCCGCCGTATCGAGGGGGCGAGCTCCTGGCGTGCCGGAGAGCGCAGCCGGATCGCCACGACGACGCTGACGGCGATCAGGCAGGCGACGTACGAGGCGGTCACCCACCACGCCGCCGGCCGGCCCGCCTTGAGGCCGTGGACGAGCGCCGCCAGCCAGGAGACGTACGAGCCGGCGTGCAGGATGCGCCAGCGCACCGGGTGGCGGCGGGCCGCGAAGGCCCGGCGGGCCACTCCGGTCCCCACCGCGAGCACCAGCAGGTAGCCGGCGACGACCCCGGTCGCGATCAGCAGCCCCCGGGTCGTGACGCCGACCGGCACCAGCGCCATGACGAGCGACGCGTGCTGCTCGGAGACCTTGATGCCGACGTGGAGCACGAGGAAGCCGAGCGATATGACGCCCAGCCCGCGGTGGACGCCCTGCGCCCACAGCCGTCCCCTCGGGCCGATGAAGGCCGTGTCGGTGGTGATCACGCCCCACAGGACGGCCCCGGTCAGGGCCACCAGCGAGATGACGCCGGCGAAGTAGTCCAGGAAGCCCCGCACCCCCGCACCGGCGCTCAGCACGAGCCCGAGCCCCACGGCGCCGGCCACCACCGACAGCGCTGTGGCGAGCAACACCCGGGCGGACTGGCTGAGTTCGGCGAAGGCCGGGAGCCGGGAACCGGCGGTTTCCTGCGGCCCGTTCAAGCGGTCGCGTCCCCGCATGGCGCCACGCGGTGGTTCGTCCGTTCCCCTCATCGCGCTCCGATCTCCCAATGCTCCCCCCGACGTGAGCACAGTGGATGCCGTGGACGCCGATCGGTCCGGCCGGATGCCGTGGGCTTCCGTCGCCGCCGTTCGGCTCGGCCTGTCATTACGGCGCCGGAGGGCCGGCGGTTCAATCGCGCTTCGGTCGGTTCAGGCCGTCTCGTGCGCCGGAACGGGCCCGGCGCCGGGCGCCGTCAGCGGTGCGGCGTGCCGCCCATGGCGCGTTCGAGCTGGGCAAGTCCCTCAAGGGCCTGTTCGGTCCAGGTGGGCAGATGGTGCTCGCGGCTGAGGTCGGCGGCCTGCTGGAAGCAGGCGCGGGCCTGGTCCCACTGGGCGTAGTGCAGATGGGCGCGGCCGGTGATGACCAGGCAGTGGGTGAGTCCGGCGACGGGCCCGGCGCCGGGCGCCGTCAGCGGTGCGGCGTGCCGCCCATGGCGCGTTC
>CAYNNX010000016.1:14740-36361 GCA_964398515.1 uncultured Streptantibioticus sp.
ACGGGCCCGGCGCCGGGCGCCGTCAGCGGTGCGGCGTGCCGCCCATGGCGCGTTCGAGCTGGGCAAGTCCCTCAAGGGCCTGTTCGGTCCAGGTGGGCAGATGGTGCTCGCGGCTGAGGTCGGCGGCCTGCTGGAAGCAGGCGCGGGCCTGGTCCCACTGGGCGTAGTGCAGATGGGCGCGGCCGGTGATGACCAGGCAGTGGGTGAGTCCGGCGACGTCGCCGAGCTGCCGGTGGATGGCCTGGGCCTCGTCGAGTGCGGCGAAGGCGTCCTCGCGCCGCCCGAGTCCGCGCAGGGTGTCGCCGAGACTGCCGAGGACGATGGCGATGTCGGTGCGGTTGCCGTGGCTGCGGCACAGGTCGAGCGCCCGGCGGAAGTGGGCCTCCGCCGCCGGCAGGTCCCCGGTCATCAGCAGTGCCATGGCCATGGCGTTGACGATGGCGACCTCGCCGCGGCTGTCGCCCGTCCTGCGCAGCAGGTCCAGCGCGGTCCGCGCGTAGGCGAGAGCCTGCTCGGGCCGCCCCTGCTGGCCGTGGGCGATCGACAGGTTGCCCAGGATGCTCGCCCGGCCGGCCTCGTCGCCGAGCCTCTCGCAGATGGCCAGCGCCGCGCTGAAGGTCTCGGCGGCCTGCTCGTTGCGGTAGGCCATGCCGTGGCAGGCGCCCAGGCGGCGCAGCGTCCAGGCCTGGCCGAGCAGGTCGCCGTGGTCCTCGGCGATCCGCAGCGCCTGGTGCAGGCACTCGTCCCACTGGCCGGTCCACCAGTAGGTCCTCGCGTACCCGAAGAGCCCGCCCGCCAGGCGCCAGGCGAGTTCGGGCCGCGGGCAGTCGGCGGCCTGCCGGATCGCCTCCCTGACGTTGGCCAGTTCCCGCGCGCACCACCGCAGTGCCTGCTCCGGATCGCCGAAGGCGGGCAGCGGCGCCGGGAGCGGCTCGCTCAGCGGCGGCGGGGCCTGGCCGCACAGCCCCGTGGCGGCGCAGGCGCTGTCCAGGGCCGCGGCGTACCAGACCATCAGCCGCACCCGGGCCGCATCGCGCACCGGGGCCGGCTCCTCCTCGGCGGCGCGCTCGGCGGCGTACTCGCCCAGCAGGTCGTGGAACCGGTACCGCAGCGGGCCGGGGCTCTCCAACAGGTGGGCGTCCGCCAGCAGTTCGAGCAGGTCGGCGGCGGCGTCCGGGGCGCACCCCAGCAGCGCAGCGGCGGCCTCCACCCCGAAGACGTGCCTCGGCCACAGGCCGAGCAGCCTGAACGCGCGCGCGGCCTCCCGCTCGATCGCCTGCTCGCTGCCGCGCATCGCCAGGTAGCTGGAGGCGAAGGTCGCGTGCACGGCGAGGTGCCCGGCCTTCAGCGCCCGCAGCCGCCCCGGCCCTTCGTCCATGCGCTGCGCCAGGGCGGTCAGCGACCAGGCGGGGCGGGCGGAGAGCCGGGCGCCGCTGATCCGCAGGGCCAGCGGAAGGCCCGCGCATGCGGCGAGGATCCGCATCGCGCCGTCGCTGTCCTGCTGGACGCGGCCGGGGCCGAGGAGCGCCGACAGCAGTGAGCGCTGGTCCTCCATGTCGAGCGGAGCCAGCGGCAGTTGGACGGCGCCCGGCAGGTCGGTGAGGGTGTTGCGGCTGGTGACGATCACCGCGCAGGCGCTGTTGCCGGGCAGGAGCGGGATCACCTGGGCGGCGTCGCGGGCGTTGTCGAGCAGCAGCAGCACGCGCCGGCCGGCGAGGGCGGTCCGCAGCAGCGCCGCGCGGTCGCCGGTGTCCTCGGGGATCGGCCGGGCCCGCCCGCCGGTCGCGCCCGTACCGGCCAGGTCGGCCAGGAAGCCGGCGAGCACGTCGTAGGCGTCGCGCGGCCGGCCGGCGCCGAAGCCGCGCAGGTCCACGTAGAGCTGCCCGTCGGGGAACAGGTGGCTCATGCGCTGCGCGGCGTGGACGGCGAGCGCGGTCTTGCCCACGCCCCCCATGCCGGAGACGACCACCACCCGCCGGGGCCCGCCGGTCGCCGCGTCCCGCAACACGGCTGACAGCTGCTCCAGTTCGGCCTGTCGTCCCGTGAAGTCCGGTGTGTCGGCCGGGAGCTGGGCGGGGATGCCGCCGGGCGCCACGTCGGAAGCGGCAGGCGCGGCGGGCGCGGTCGGGGCCGGCGGGGGCGGCGCCGGTGCCGGGGGCTGGTCCGGCCGCCACAGCAGTGCGGGGTCGGCGGTCAGCAGCCGCTGGTGCAGGGTGCGCAGCGCGGGCCCGGGGTCGATGCCGAGCTCCTCGGCCAGCCGCACCCGGACGCGTTCGAAGGCGGCGAGCGCGTCGGCCTGGCGCCCGCTGCGGTACAGCGCCAGCGCCAGCCGCTCCGCGATCCCCTCCCGCGTCGGGTAGTCGTCGAGCACGGCGGTCAGGAACGGTACGAGCTCCTGGTGCCGTCCCAGGCCCAACTCCGCGTCGGCGAGCAGCTCGCAGGCCTCGAAGCGCTGCTCCTCCAGATGCGTGCGTGCCGTGTCGGCGAAGGGGGCCTCCACCGCGGCGAGGGCCGTTCCGCGCCACAGGTCCAGCCCGCCGCGCACGGCTCGCGCCGCGCCGCCGTGGTCGCCTGCCGCGGCCAGCCGCCGGGCCTCGGCAACGGCCCGCTGGAACACGGTGACGTCGAAGGCGGACTCCTCCACCGCCAGCCGGTAGCTGCCGCTGCGCGAGGTGATGGGGCCGGGCCCACCGGTGCCCAGCAGCCTGCGCAGCTCCGAGAGCGCGGTGTGCACCTGGCCCCGCGCGCTGGGCGGAGGCTCTTCGCCCCACACCGCGTCGATCAGCTGCTCGGTGGTGACGAAGCGGTTCGCGTGCAGCAGCAGGTACGCCAGGACCGCGCGCCGGCGCGGCCGCTCCACCGCCAGGCAGACGCCCCCGCGGTGGACCTCAAGCGAGCCGAGGGCTCCGTAACGCAACTCGTGGACAGCCATAGGACACCGCGCTGATCGCAGTGGTCCTTCCACAGAGATCCGGAACGCCTCCCGCCGCGCATCCTAGGGCCAGGCTTGACACAGGGGTAAGCCCAGGCAGGCAAGTCCCCCGGGTGAACCGGAACCGCGCGTCGGCGCGGTCGCGCGGTGTATGGACTCGCCCCCTCTGCCCGGCTCCCCCGTGGCCGAGCAGAGGGGGGTGGCGCCGACGCACGCACCGCCCCCCGCGAGCCGGCGCGCCGCACGACCCGCACACTGTCGCCCGGCCCGCTTCTCACGCCCTTCTCGGATTCTTCTCGGGGCTCCGGCGACCGGGCGCGGACGCGGCGGGGCACGCGGTGGCACATTCCGCCCCCAAATAGGAATCTTGACAGCCTATTTGTTAGCGTCAGGGCGTGCGGTTGAAGAAGTCCACCGACATGGCGCTGCGCACCGTGATGCGCCTGGCGGTCGCGAAGCAGAGCACGGAACAGGGCGCAGCACAGGGCGACCCCCTGACCACCCGGGAGGTGGCGGAGGTCGTCGACTCGCCCTACGCCCACATGGCGAAAGTGGTCGCCCGGCTGCAGCACCTCGGCGTGGTGGAGGCCCGGCGCGGCAGGGGCGGCGGCCTGGAGCTCACCGGCTTCGGGCTGCACGCCTCGGTCGGCTGGCTCGTGCGCGAACTGGAGGGCGAGGAGGAGGTCGTCGAGTGCGACGGCACCCCGCCCTGCCCGCTGCGCGGCGCATGCCTGCTGCGCAGCGCGCTGCGCAGCGCCCAACAGGCGTTCTACGCATCGCTCGAGACGGTGACGGTGGCCGACCTCGTCGCCGCGCCCACGGGCCCGGTGCTGGTCGGCCTCACCGGCCGGCCCTCCGGCTGACGCACCGGCGGGAGGGCGCGCCGCGGCGCACGGACACCAGGCGCGGCGCGGCAGCCCGAGCAGCGGCACCGTGCGCAGAATAGGAAGATCATTAGCCACATATCGGCACCTCGGCCGCGCCGTTCACAGCCGCCCGCCGGCTCCCCCCTTCCGGCCACGTTCCAGGAGCCCCAGGAGGTCCCCGTGCTCTCCTAGCAGTCCGCCCCCGTCGTCCGTGACACCCTGCCCGTCGTGGGCGCCGCCATCGGCGAGATCACCGAGCTGTTCTACCGGAGGCGGACCGCTGCCGTTCATGCGCGCCGTCCGCGGCGACCTGCTGCGCCGGGGCGTACCGGCCCGGGCCATCCACTACCAGGTCTTCGGCCCGGACCTGTGGCTCGGCCAGGAGTGACCGGCTCGCCCGGGGCGCCCACGCCCGAGGCGTCAACCGGAGGGGCCGCGCCACACCGGCGGACCGCCGTGCACAGTCCAGGCCCTGACCGGCTGGCAGACTCGGCGCCATGCGGAAGTCCTCCCCGGGCGCGCGGGCGCGGCAACGCCCCGAGCGCGGCGGTGCGACGGCGATCACCCCGCCCGCCGCCGAGATCCCGTGACCGTCCTGATCACGTTCGGCCATGGCACCGCGGACCGCGAGCGGCTGACCGCCCTACTGCGCGGCGCCGAAGTCGCGGCCGTCGTCGATGTGCGCACCGCGCCCGGCAGTCGGCGCAACCCGGACGCGGGCCGGGCGGCGCTGGGCGAGTGGCTGCCTGGGGCCGGAATCGCCTACCGGTGGGAGAAGCGGCTGGGCGGCTTCCGCAAGGCGGCGCCGGACTCGCCCGACGTCTTCTGGGAGAACGCCTCGTTCCGCGGTTACGCCGGCTACACCCGCGATCCCCTGTTCCTCGCCGCCATGCACGAGTTGCTGGAGCAGGCAACGGCCGTCCGCACGGCGGTGATGTGCGGTGAGGCCCTGTGGTGGCGCTGCCACCGGCGGATCATCGCGGACTTCGCCGTCCTGGCCCGGCAGACGCGCGTGCTGCACCTGGCGCACGACGGCCGCCTCACCGAGCACCGCCCGACGCCAGGCGCCCGGCTGCGCGACGACGGCCTCCTCGTCTACGACCGGGTGTGAGGGGCGGCGCGCCGCCCCTCACACGGCCAGAACGCTGACGCCCAGGCCGAGCAGGGCGACGACCTTGGCCATCTCGAAGACTACGTAGTACAGGTGCCCGCGCGAGCGGGGCAGTGTCTCCCCGGCGAGCACCCGCTCCGAGCGCCGGGCCAGCCGGGGACGGATCACCGCGAGCTGCGTGGCGAGCACCAGCACGACGACCGCCGTGAGCACGCCGACGGTCGCCGGCGGGCCGCCCAGGGCGACCGCCGCCACCGCGACCGCGGCGAGGACGGCCTCGACGCGGTTGAGCGCCCGGAACACCAGGCGTCCGATGCCCAGTCCGATCGGCACGGTGACGCCCGGGGCCCGGAACTTCAGGGGTGCTTCGAGGAAGGAGATGGCGACCACCATCCCGAGCCATACGAAGGTCACCGCACCGGCGACGGCGGCTGCGGTCGGGTTCATCGTGTCGGGTTGCCTCTCTGCTGCGTACCGGACCGGCCTACGCGGCCGCGGTGCTCTCCAGGCGGGCCAGACACGCGTCCGGCTCGGCGAACGGCTCAAGTCCGCTCGCCGTCACGGGCGCGCCCAGCCGCGCCAACGCCCCCTGCATCAGGCCGAGATGCAGGGAGCAGACGATCTGCCCGTACTCCTCGGCCAGTTCCAGGAACGGGCAGTGGCGCAACCGGATCGCCTCGGGCGCCTCGCCCTCGCCTGCGCCCTCGGGCTCCGGTGCGAAGCCCAGATCGGCGAGGAGGGCGGTGAGCCGTTCGGCCGCCTGCGCGGCGGTGAGGTGCCGGAACGGCGCGGGCCGGTCGACGAGGAAGCGGCCCCAGGCGAGACCTGCCTGCGTGGCGGACGCGTACGCCTCGGGGCCGGACGACGCCAGGTGGCTGAGGAGGATCTGCGCCAACAGGCGGTAACTGCGGGTGCCCGCGCGGTCCATCCCGGGGCGCGGGGTGTAGGCGGTACGCGGCCGCCCGGGGCCCGACGGCTGCTCCAGCCTCCGTTCGACCGCGCCTTCGGCCACGAGGGCGTCCAGGTGGAAGCGAGCGGTGTTCGTGTGGATGCCGAGCCGGTGCGCGACCTCGGCCACGCCCACGGGTGCGTCCGCCGCACGGAGGGTGTCCAGCACCTCGCGGCGGCGCGGCCGCTGCTGTGCTCCGCCCACAGCGGTCACCCCTTCGGCCGCCTCTCGGTCCACTGTTTCTACCAATACTACATGTAATAATAGTTATTACGCTGCGGTGTTCGAGGGGAACGCACCCCAGGCCGCACCGGGAAGACGGGAAAGACGAAGGAAGACCGTGATGCCCGACGGAGCCGGCACCGCGCCGCAGGCTCCCGAGCCGAGTGTCCTGTGCGACACCCGGGCCATCACCGCGCTCACGCCGGCACCCGCCGGAGCGCTGTGGAGGCTCGCCGAGCCCGGGCGCCAACTCGACGCCAACGTCGTCCACCTGCCGGCCGGTCAGCAGGTCGACAGCCACACCGAGCCGGACCTCGACGTCCTCCTGCACGTCCTCGCCGGCGACGGCCTCCTGGGCACCGCGGCCGGACCGCAGCCCCTCGCCGCGGGCACGCTGCTGTGGCTGCCGCACGGATCGAGCCGCAGTCTCACCGCGGGCGATCAGGGCCTGACGTATCTGACCGTGCACCGCCGCCGCCCCGGCATGCAGATCGGGCACCGTCAGGAGACCGGGCCCCGATCCGCCCGAGGGCCGCACCCTTGAGGGCCGCACCGCCCGGACCGTGTCCTAAATCTTTCCTTTGTTTTGCGGGTCGCCTGCAACCGGTTGCGTAGAGTCCATGTCTGAGGAGATGTCGAACATCTGATGAAGTGACGTGAGCGGAGTAACGGGCGTGAGAGGGATCAAGCGCAGCATCGGAATGGCGCTGCTGGCCGGTGCGGTGCTGGCAGGGGCGACCGGATGCGGCGGGCACGCTACGGCGGCCACGGCCGCGGGCGACGCGAAGACCGCGCCGAAGGCGCACGCGAGCGCCCACCCGTCGCCGACTCGCCCGTCCGGGCCGCCGATGCTGCTGGACACGATCGCCCCGGAGAACGGCACCACCGTCGGGGTGGCCATGCCGATCTCGGTGGAGTTCAGCAAGCCCGTGGCCTCCTCGGCCCGGGCCGCGATCGAACGGCACCTGAAGGTCTCCACCTCGGTCCCGCTCACCGGCGCCTGGCACTGGTTCACCGACACCCGGGCCGACTGGCGCCCGCAGAACTACTGGCCGGCGGGGACGAAGGTGACGCTCGACGCCGAACTGGACGGCGTGACCGACGGACACGGCCGCTACGGCACCCGCAGCTACAAGCACTCGTTCACCATCGGAGCCGACTTCGAGGCCAGGGTCTCCGTCCCCGGCCACACGATGAAGGTGACCCGCAACGGCTCGACGGTGCGCACCATGCCGATCGACGCGGGCAGCCCCGACTTCCCCTCCTGGGACGGCACGATGGCGGTGATGGACAAGCAGCGCACGGTACGCATGACCTCGTGCAGCGTCGGCATCACCTGCGACAAGAGCAACCCGAACTTCTACGACCTGACGCTGCCCTGGGACGTCCAGCTCACCACCTCGGGCACCTACGTCCACTACTCCACGGGCGACCCCTACCCCGGCAGCAGCTACGGCTCGCACGGCTGCGTCCACCTGTCGATGTCCGACGCCGAGTGGTTCTTCAACAACGTCCACCAGGGCGACCCGGTCACCATCACCGGTTCGCCGCGCGGCAACGCCGCCGGGGACAACGGCTACGCGGACTTCAACGTCTCGTGGCCGCAGTGGCTCGCGGGCAGCGCGACCGGGCAGCAGACCACCGGCGCCTCGTAGCGGGCCGCAGACGGGGCGCCGCTCAGGGGCGGTCGATGTGGACGTTGGTGGACTTCACGCGCGCGACGGCCTGGACGCCGACCTCCAGGCCGAGCTCCTCGACGGCCTCGCGGGTCAGCAGCGAGACCAGGCGGTGCGGGCCCGCCTGGATCTCGACCTGGGCGGCGACGTCGCCGAGCTTGACCGCGGTGACGATTCCGGGGAAGGCGTTGCGGGCCGTGGTGTAGGAGGCGTCCTCCTCACCGCCCGCGCTCTGCGCCAGCTCCACGGAGAAGGCGGCCAGGTCCCGCCCGTCGATGAGACGTCGGCCGGCATCGTCCCGGTGTGTGGGAATGCGGCCGCCGTCCGCCCAGCGGCGCGCGGTGTCCGGGCTGACCCCCAGCAGCCGCGCCGCCTGGCCGATCGTGTAGGACTGCATGGCCCTCACGATAGGTCGCCGTGCGCGGTACGGCCTAACGACCGCGCACGGCAAGGCCGGCCGGCGCCGCCCGGTAGGCCGGACGGCTCGCCCGGGGCAGCAGCCCCCGTGCGACGGCGGCGCCCAGCCAGGTGCCGGCCGGCAGCGAGGTGGCGTTTCGTCGGCAGCAGTTCCTTAGCCCATACCTCGTTACGGGTGAGCGTGCGGATCAGGTCGTCATCGGCGGACGGCAACCGCAGCCAACGGCCGAGCGTGGCCACCGGCAGTTCCTCGCTCACCGGTGAGGTGAAATCGGCCGGGCCGACCCGCAAATGCTCCCCGAGCCGGTCGGGCTGCTTTTCCACCATGTTCTCGACCGGCGCTCGGAGTGAGTCCGGCGCCTTGCGGTCGAACACGTTGCCGAGCGATCGCCGCTGCCGTGTGCGCTCCGGATGACCGAGGGCGGAAAGGCAGTTTCCCATCTCCTGCGACGAGGGGGCGGATCGCCGGAACGTTTCACCCCGGGTCGCCCGCCGGGCTTTGCCGGGAACGGCCCGGGCCTTATCCGTGGGAGGTCGGAAAACAGCCGCCGCAGGGCGCGGGCACGATGTACCCATCGCCCTTTTCACTTACACCGGTGCCGCGTATCTCACACCCGCCACCAGGACAGGAACGAACTCCACCAGCTTCCCTTTGCCGCCGCCTTTTCTGCGGGATGGGCCGCAGGTGTGACGGCGGCGGTTTTCTCCTGCCAAGAGGCGGAAGTCGACGGTTTGACGGCCCGTACCGGAGTGAATCGGGCGGGCAGCGAGTTCAGGGCCCGGTGGAAGGGGCCCGGCCGCCAGGTCAGCGTCTCGACGGGAACGGCCAGTTCGGCGTCGGGCAGATGGTTGAGCAGCTTCTCGATGGCCAGGATCGAGATCAGCTGGGCGGGGTCCTTGGCCGGGCAGGCGTGCGGCCCGGCGCCCCAGGCCAGATGGGCCCGCTTGCTGAGGATCTGCCGCGACTGGCTCAGCGCGGGGTCGGTGTTGGCGGCGGCGAAGCTGATCAGTACGGGCTCGCCGGCCTTGAAGCGGACACCGGCGAGCTCGACGTCCTGCACCGGGTAGTGCGGCGCGTAGTTGGCGATCGGCGGGCTGTTCCACAGCACGGTGTCGATCGCGTCCTCCACCAGCAGCCCGGCACCGTGCGGACCGCCGGACGCCTGGTCCTCGGCGAGGATCAGCTGCAGGCCCCCCGCGATCACGTTCGTCTGGGGCTCCATGCCCGCACCCAGCAGCACCACCAGCTGGTGGATCATCTCCTCGTCCGTCAGCCGGGACGAGTGCTGCATCAGCCAGGACGTGACGTCGTCACCCGGACGGCTGCGCTTGAGCCCGACCAGTTCCACGAGCCCCTGCGTCATCTCGGCGTTGGCCTTCTCCGGGTTGACGCCGTCGAAGAAGGCGGACATCGCGTTGACCAGGCGGTCGCCGATGTCCGCCGGGCATCCGAACAGCTCGTTGAAGACCAGCAGCGGCAGCGGCTTGGCGTACTCGGCGAGCAGGTCCGCGTGCCCGCGCTCGCCGAACTGACCGACCAGGTAGGCGCAGACGCGCTCCACGTTGCGGCTGAGGCGCAGGGAGTCGATCCGCGCCAAGGCGTCCGTCACTGCCTGACGGAGCCTCATATGGGCGGCGCCGTCGGTGAAGAGGCAGTTCGGGCGGTAGGCCATCATCGGGACGACCGGGCTGTCCATGGGTACCTCGCCGGCGGCGAAGGCGGTCCACCGCCGCGAGTCCTTGGCGAAGGTGTCGGGACTCTGCAGGACCTTCAGCGCCATCGTGTACTCGGTGACGAGTGTCGCCGTCACCCCCGGGGCCAGCTCCACGGGTGCGGCCGGCCCGTACTCGCGCAGGCGCGCGTAGACGCCCTCGGGATCGGCGGCGAACTCCGGGCCGTACAGCGGCTGCGCCGAGCCGCTGCCGTGGGCGGGGCAACCGGGCGGCGGTGACGCGAAACCTCCGAAGGGTTCCATGGGTGCTCCTAGCGGTTACGGTTCTGCAGATAACGGACCAGCGTCACCAGGGCGTTGGCCGAGGACTTCTCGTCCCGGGCGTCGCACGTGACGACGGGCGTGTCGGGAAGCAGGTCCAGCGCCTCCCGCAACTCCCGGTCGGGGTGGACCGCCCCGCCCTCGAAGCGGTTGACGGCGATCGCGTAGGGCAGCCCGTACTGCTCCACGAGGTCGATCACGGCGAAGCTCTCGGCGAGACGCCCCGGATCGACCAGGACCAGCGCGCCCAGCGCGCCTCTGGTCATGTCCTCCCACACCTGCACGAAACGCTGCTGGCCCGGCGTGCCGAACAGATAGAGGACGAGGCGGTCGCTGAGCGTGAGCCGGCCGAAGTCCATGGCCACGGTGGTGGTCGTCTTGCCCCGCACCCCGCTGAGGTCGTCGATGTGGGCCGCGGCCTGCGTCATCGTCTCCTCCGTACGCAGCGGAGGGATCTCGGACATCGTTCCGATGAACGTCGTCTTGCCCACCGCGAAGTGGCCGACCACCAGGATCTTGACGGCGATCTGCACCTCCTCGCGCAGATAGACGTTGTCACCCGAAACGGGCCTGGAGCCCATCCAGCACCTCCTGAAGCACCGATATGTCGACAAGCTGAGCGGGAGGCACGGGCCGGCGCGTGACAAGGAAGCCGTCGGCCAGGAGGTCGGACAGCAGGACCTTGATGATGCCGAGCGGCAGGTGCAGATGCCCGGCGATCTCGGCGACCGACAGAAAGCCCCCGGAGCACAGCTCGAGAAGGCTGCGCTTCTCCGGGTCGAGCGGAGCCGAAGGCAGTCTGTCGGCAGCGGCCGTGACCAAGGTGATCAGTTCGAACCGGTCGTCTTCCGGCAGCCCGCGGCCGTCCGTGATGACGTACGGCCGCACTAACTGCGGGAACGCGTTCTCCTGCTCTCCTGAAGTGGTCATTCCCAGATATCGGACTTCTCGCGGGGAGGACTGGTCAGGGCCTTGCCGAGCTGCCCGACGAGCTGCTGCATGCGGAAGGTGATGTCCGTCATGTCGACGTCCGGGGAGGCCGAGACGGCCAGGTAGGCGCCCTCTCCGGCGGAGATCAGGAAGACCCAGCCGCCGTCAAACTCCACGAGGGTCTGCCGCCACCGGTCACCGGCCCCGTCGCAGAACCCGGCCAGGGTGCGGCTGAGGGACTGCACGCCGCTCATGGCCGCGGCGACCGTGTCCGCCTGGTCCTTGTCGACCCCCTTGGAACGGGCCATGAGCAGACCGTCGGCGGAGACGAGGAGCGCATGCCGTGCCTCGGGCACCTCCAGCGCACTGTCGAGCATCCATGCCAGATCGCTGCTCACTGGGGTTCGCCCTCCCTGTTCTGACCGGTGCTGCGACCGGCGATGGTGCCTCGCTGGAAGGCCCCCATGATCGAGGCCGTCTGCTCGCTCGACCGGGTGGGGGCCGGCGCGGCCTGCGGTGCCGGCGCGCTTGCCACGGTGTTCTTGCGGCGCCGTTTCGGCAGCCCGCCGGCGGTGAGCCCGCTTATCTCCGGTGCGCTCATCTGCGGTGCGCTCATCTGCGGTGCGCTTATCTGCGGTGCGTGGTCGGGCGCTCCGGGCGGCTGCGCCGCGGGCGGGTACGGAACGGCGGCGCGCGGTGCGGTCGGCTCACCGGCCGGGACGGCCTCGGCGGCGGTGAGCGGCCGGGACTCGAACTGTTCGGCCACGGGCGCTCGCTCCGGATCCGGCAGGCTGGTGAGGAGTTCCTTGGGGAGAAGCACGACCGCCCGCACACCGCCGTAGGGCGAGGTCGAGTCGACGGAGACGGTGAACCCGTAGCGCGCGGCGAGCACCCCGACGACCGCGAACCCGAACTGCGGGGGGTTCCCCAGCTGCGTGACGCCCACCGCGTTCCGGCCCGAGAGCAGCGCGGCGGCTCGGTCCTTCTCGCTGTCGTTCATGCCCACGCCTGAGTCGTCGATGATGACGCAGACGCCCTTGGGCACGGCCCGGATGGTGATGTCGATCGGCGAATCCGGGGCCGAGTAGCTGGTCGCGTTGTCCAGCAGCTCGGCCAGGGCGAGCGCCACCGGCTCGACGGCCCGGCTGACCACGGCGAAGTTGCTCTGAGAATTGATCTTGACGCGGGTGTAGTGGCGGATCCGCCCCTTCGAGCTGCGGATCACGTCGTACAGGGACGCCGCCGCCCGCTGGCGGCCGAGCCAGCCGTCGCACAGCACCGCGATCGACTGGGCGCGCCGCCCGAACTGCGAGTTCATGTGGTCGATCTCGAGAAGGTCCTGGAGGAACTCGCGCTCCCCGTACTTGGCCTGGACCTTGGAAATGGCCAGCTGCTGCTCGTTGGCGAGGCCCTGAAGCGTACGCATGGCCGATTTCAGGGCGCTTTTCATCGCCTCTTCGGCGCGGGTCTCGGCTTCCGACACGGTCGCCGCATAGCCGCTCTCCAACTCGGCACAGCGGCTTTTCAGCTCGGCGTGCTCCCGGTTGAGCCTGGCGTGCGCCTTGCGCCCGCGCAGTACGACCGACACGGCGACCGGAGCACCAACGATCAGACCCCAGAGTGCCGGGTCATAGATGTATTCCTGCATCAGACTCTCTTCGAGCGGATGGGTCACCGGGACCGGAAGTGAGCCGGATTCGCCGGACTCCGCGTCCCATGCCAGGGGTCCCAGTCGCAGACACACTCACCGCAGTGCGCAAAGAAAGGCGCATCTATCCGTTTCCTCGCACAGCCATGCGGTTGTTCCCGACCGGCGGCATGATGCTCCTCGACGTGACGACGTCCCGACTGGACAACGGGGTGCGTTCCTGCGGCAAGCACTCAGCGTTGCGGCAAGTCTGCCGATCGTAGCATCAACACCCAATCCGGCAGGGCGAGTTGACCCGGATCGCCGACGGGACCTCAGGGGGCGTCGGTCAGGTGTACGCCGAGTGGTATTAGCGGTGTTACAGGAATGTGAAACCGGGAAGCCGACTGCTGCTGTTCCACCGGCTACGTCAGGATATTCATGGTTTTGCCGCCGCGCCCCTGCGGAACCCTTGTCGAACCTCTGTCGAACATCCGCCGAACCCCTTGACGAGCCGCCTCCGAATAGGCAACGGACAGGCACCGCACACCGCCGCACAGCGCGCCGCGGGCCCGAGGCCGGTATCACCTCCGGCATGTGCCGGGGGCCTGGGGACGCGTCCCGTACCCCGTGCGCCACCCCTGAAACGGAGCAGCGGCCGCCGCGCAACCGGCGGGGACGCGGCGCCCGGCGGACAGGCGCCCGTATCGTGGCGTCCGCGCGGCACGGCGAAGCCCGCCGGAGGCCTCCGCCCGTCGCGAGCCGCCCGGCCGTGGTTCGTCCGCCGCGCGCCCCGCCGTCCACCGCCGCAAGTGACCTCCCCACCCGGAGCCGAGCTTCAGATGACCGCACGCACTTCCCCGTCCATCGCCCCCGACCTGCCCTCCCCGTCCCCCGGAGCCGCACGCGAACGCACCCCGCGGCCGGACATCCGCGACGACCTGCGCAAGTACGCGGACCTCGGCGGCTTCACACTGACCCCGCAGGCCCACGCCTGGTACGCGGGCGCCGACACCGTCGGCAGTTCCGAGGACGCCCGTGCCGCCTCCACCGTCCTCGCCGAGTTGCGGGGGCGCGACCTGCCCGCCGTCCGTGCGGGAGCGGCCCGGCTCGCCGTCGACACGGCCCTGCGCGAGCCCGGCACCCCGCGCGAGGCCCGATCGGCCGTCGCCCTGCTGCTGCGGGTACGGGACACGCTCACGACGCTGAGCCCCGCCGCGTACGAGGCCGCTGACCTCGATCACCTCGTCGCCGCCACCGCGGACGGCTCGTGGCGCAAGGAGCAGGGCGTCCAACTGTCCTGGCTGCGCCGCCGCTCCCTGCTCGCCCGCGCCCGGCGTCTGGCCGCATCCAGGCGCACCCGCCGCGACGCCCTGCACTCCGCGCTCGCGGAGGCCGCGTCCGAACGCACCGAGTGGGCCGCGCTCGCGCCCGACGCCGACAGCCTCCGCCCCGCCCTCCCGCAGGACAGCGCGTTCCTCGACGAGACGGCGCAGGCCCTCGAAGCCACCGAGGCGGGACTGCGCGAACTCGGCCGCCTGCTGCGCCCGGAGCAGCCCCTGGAGACGACCCCCTTCGACGACCTCGCCGAACTCCTCGACCGCCTGGCCGCCGACGAAGGCACCCTCTACCGGCTGCCCACCCTGCGATCGCTCCGCGACCGCCTGCTTGCCCAGGGCCTGTCCGACCTGCTGGCCGACCTCACCACCCGCCAGGCGAACGGCCCGGAGGCCGTCGCCGCCTATGACGCGCGGCAAGCGGAGGGGGAGCCGGAGCCCAGGGAGTCGGAGGCGGCGGCGGAGGCCGTGGAGCCGGAGCCCGTAGAGGCCGAGGCCGTGGAGGCGGAGCCCGCGCCGACGGCGGCCACCGCGACGGAGGAGCCTGCCGAGTCTGGCGCCGCCGAGGCGACCGCCGCCGAACCCGCCGAACCCGCTGACGCGGCCGAGGCCGCCGAGGCGGAGCACTCGGAAGCCGCAGAAGCAGCCGCAGCACCCGATCCCGCCGAGGCCGCCGAGGCGGAGCCCGCCGCACCCGCGGAAGCCGTGGAAGCCGCCGAAGCAGGCGAACCTGAGGCGACGGCCGACACCCAAGCCGTCGAAGCGCCGGACGCGGAAGCGCCCGACACGACCGCCGAGGCCCACCCGGAAACCCGGCCGCAGCCGACGCCGGCCACCACCACAGCGGAACCCGCCGCCGTGGAAACCGCCGAACCCGCCGAACCGCAGACGAAGGCCGAACCGGAAGCCACCGCGCCGCAGCCCCAACCCGCCCAAGCCAACGAACCGGCCGAACCCGCCGAGGCCACCGAACCAGCCGCCGCCGTTGAAGCCGCCGAAGCGGCCGAACCCCAGACGAATACCGGCACCGAACCCACCGAGCCGCAACCGCAGCCCGAGCCCGCCGAACCCGACGAACCGGCCGCCCCCGCCGAGGCCACCGCCGCGGCGGAACCCGCCGAAACCACCGACCCCACGGACGACACAGAACCCGCCGAAGCCGGCGAACCCTCCTCCGCAGCCTCAGCGGGTCAGCGGGTGCGGCGGCCGCGGAAGCCGGCGATCTCGCCGGGGCGGCCGGTCACGGCCTACTCGGCGCGCGAACTCGTCGCCGTCGTGCGGTGGATCGACGGCGACGGGGTCGAGCGGACGAACGACGAGCTCCTGCGGGCGGCGATGAAGGAGCTGGGGTTCGCCCGGCTCGGTCCGCGCATCAAGGAGGCGCTCGGCGCGGCCGTCACGGAGGTCCGGGGCTGACGGCGTTCGGACAACGTCACTGCGCCTCGGGCCGGGACACCTCGGGTGTCCCGGCCCGAGGTGAGGCACGCACGTCCCTCCCCGCAGCCGTGAGCTCGTCGTCGGCCAGGTCGAGCAGGGTCATCGCGTCGTGGTCGGGGGTGCCAGGTAGGGCCGCAGCGTCTCCAGAAGGCGGTCCGGCCCAGCGTCAGACTGCGGCGACGCCCGACGCCGCTCGGCTGCGCGGCGCACGGCCTGCGCCGTGAGGTCGCCGCGGCTGCCGATCACGGGTGGGTCAAGTGGTGTGCGCGCTGGGCACCTTGGCGCCGCCGCGCTCGCCCTGCCGCGTGGACGGCGTCGCCGAGACCAGACACCCGGCGGCCGCGTACCCCGTGCGGGGCACACCGGCGGAGAACGGCCGACCGCCCCCTCCCGCCGTGTGATACGCGTCAGCATACTGGGGTCGATGTGGGCGCCCCCGGACGCCGTTTCGCCGTCACGCCAAGGAGGCCGCAGTGGAGTTCGACGTCATCGTGGAGATCCCGCAAGGGTCGCGCAACAAGTACGAGATGGATCACGCGGCCGGGCGGATCCGCCTGGACCGGATGCTCTTCACCGCGACGCGCTACCCGTCCGACTACGGCTACGTGGACGCCACCCTCGGCAGCGACGGGGACCCGCTGGACGCCCTCGTCCTGGTCGGCGAACGGACCTTCCCCGGCTGCGCGATCGAGTGCCGGGCGATCGGGATGTTCGTGATGCGCGACGAGAAGGGCATGGACGAGAAGATCCTGTGCGTGCCCGCGCATGATCCGCGCTACGCCGAAGTCCGGGACATCGACGACATCCCCGAGTTCGACCGGCTGGAGATCACCCACTTCTTCGAGGTCTACAAGGACCTCGAACCCGGCAAGTCCGTCGACGGCTCGCACTGGGAGGGCCGTGACCAGGCGTACGCGGAGATCGAGGCCTCCCGCAAACGGGCGGCCGACGGCCACGGGTGAGCCCGGCCCGGCCGCCACGACGGCCCGGCGGCCTCAGCCGCCAAGTTTCTGACGTTGCGTCAGGCCGCAGACGGCGAGCAGCACCAGGGCCAGGGCCTGGATCGCCGCGACCACGGTGACGAGGACGGGCACCGAGTACCCGTACAGCGAGCCGGTCAGCGCCCCGCCGGCCAGGCTCGCCGCGCCGAGGACACCGGCGAAGACGCCGTAGGCGGTCGCCCGGCGCCCGCCGGCCGGGACGAGGTCGGCGACGACGGCCGGCAGCGTCGACTCCTGGACGCCCAGCGCCGCGCCCCACACCAGCGCACCGCCGACCGCCACCGCCGGGCTCGACGTGAAGGCGAGCACCGGCACGGCGGCGGCCAGCGGCGGCAGCACCGCCAGCACGCGCGCGCCGACGCGGTCGTAGAGCCAGCCGGTCGCCAGGGCCGCCAGCGCGTCGGCGAGCATGGCCCCGGCGTAGACCACCGGCACCGCGGCGCCCGGCAGCACGGCGTGCCGGACCAGGTGGTAGGAGACGACTCCGAAGGTGGCGAGCCCCGCGGTCGTCACGGCGGTGAACGCCGCGTACGTCCAAAAGGCCCGCGGCAGCCGTCCGGCGGCGGGGCGGACGGCTCCGGGAACCGGCTGCGGAACCTCCTCGTAGGCCGCGGGGTCCGGCACCCTCGCCCGCAGCCACACCAGGAGCGCCAGCACGGCGGCGCCCGGGACCGCGAGCACGCCGAGCGCGGGCGCGTAACGGCCGCCGGTCGCCGCGAGCACCCCGGCCACCGTCAACGGGCCGATCAGCGCGCCGGTCTGGTCCAGCGCCTGGTGCACCGCGAAACCACGGCCGCGTCCGGTCGCCGCCGTCGCGTGGGAGAGGAGGGTGTCCTTCGCCGGGCTGCGCACCGCCTTGCCGACCCGCTCGCCGACCACCAGCGCGCACGCCACCCACAGCGTGCGCGTCAGGCCCAGCACCGGCACGGTGACGACGGTCAGCGCGTAGCCGGCGATCGTCAGCGTCCAAAAGCGCCCGGTGCGGTCCGCCAGCGGCCCGGACACCAGCCGCAGCCCCAGCGCCGCGGCCTCACCGGCACCGGTCACCACGCCGACCACGGCCGCCGACGCGCCGAGCGAGGCCAGCAGCGGTCCGGTGATCGAACGGGCGCCCTCGTAGACGAAGTCGGCCAGCAGGCTGACCGTGCCGAACCACACCACGAACCGCCACGGCCGCATGAGCCCCGCGGTCCGGCCCGGACCGCGCGGGCCCTCACCCGTCGGCGGGCCCTCGCCCGTCACCGCGCCTCCGCCGTCCGCTGGGCGGTGTCCGCAAGCCTCGTCACGACGCCCTCCAGCCGATCGCCCGGCGGTGCACCAGGCTACCGGTCGGAGGCCGGCCTCCCGGGGCATGCGCAGCCGGCGCAGAGCGAGCAGCGGCGGGGTCACCACGAGCACGCCCGTCGCGTCACCGGTCCACCAGGCCGACCACACCGGCCACAACTCCCTCCTGCGCAGCTCGCCCGCAAGCAGCAGCGCGACGCAGCCCGTGGTCGCACTGAGCAGGGTGGCGGCCAGGCACACCGTCGCGCAGCCGGTCCAGCTCGACGCGGAAGCCCGCACGCCGCAGCATCAGGTAGCCGCAGACCGGGGCCAGGGTGTTGGCGGTGACGACCCCGATGCCGGCGGGGCCCCCTGCGGAACCTCCGCGTCCCACAAGGTTTCCACAAGGACGCCTCCTACGGTTCCCGCGTACGAACCGCTACGAGGAAGGCGTCCGGTCTTCCGCAGGAGGGGTGACACGATGATGACCAAAGGTTGGCTCGGCAGGCGCGGGGCCGTGGTGGCCGGGATCGTTCTGACGGGCGGCCTGGTGGCGGGCGGCGCGACCGCCTACGCCGCGGGCTCGGACACCGCACCCGCCGTCGCGCACCAGGCGCAGGCGAAGGCCCGGGCGGGCCACGCCCACAAGCACCGCCGGCTGTTCCGGCGCGGCATCCACGGCGAGGTGACCGTCAAGGACCACAAGACCGGCCGGTTCGTGACGCGCGAGTGGCAGCGCGGTCTGATCACCGCGATCTCCGGCGACCACGTGACGGTCAAGAGCGCGGACGGCGTCCGCTGGACCTGGACCGTGGAGAACAACACCAAGATCACCCGGGACGGGAAGAAGGTCACCGAGTCGGTCCTGAAGGACGGCGACACGGTGCTGGTCGTCGGCGCTCGCGACGGCGGCGCCAACGACGCGAAGCGGGTCTTCGCGCCCTCCGCCGCCCAGCTCGCCAAGGCGAAGGCCAAGGCCGCGCGGCACGGCGCGGACTCCTGACCCTCGCCCCGTACGGCCTTCAGGTGTGCGGGCGGCGTCCCCGTCGCCCGCACACCCGGCAAGGACGCCCGCGCCCGAGGCGTCAGTACACCGACTTGGCCAGCCGCGCGCGCTCCCGTTCCGACAGGCGGCTGCCGGACTCCCGGCGGGCCATCCGGCGCAGCAGCCGGGGAGCGAGGGCGGAGCCCAGCACCGCCCAGGCGGCCAGCACACCGAAGATCGCCGGATGCTGCCAACTGCCCGACACCTCCAGTGCCTTCGCCGAATCCGGCAGGAGCGCGGAGCGTACGCCCTGGGCGATCCACCGCAGCGGGAAGAGCGAGGCGACGTCCCGCAGCCACGCCGGCAGTCCGCGCAGCGGCGTGAACGCGCCCGAGACGAAGAAGAGCCCCATCACAGGCATCGAGTAAAGGCCCACGGCTTCCCGTGAGGCGGGCAGCAGCGCGCCGATCGCGGCGCCCATCGGGACCACCGCCGCGATCCCCAGGACCAGCACCCAGCACAGGGTCAGCCACTGCCCGGCGGTGCCCGGCAGTCCCGTGCCCAGCGCCGCGGCACCGCAGCCGAGCAGCAGTGCCACCGACACGACGATGTTCACCAGCACGAAGAGCGTCTTGCCGGTCAGGTAGGCCGCCATCGCGCCGGGCACCCCGCGCAGCCGCAGCAGCGTCCCGTCCTCCCGGTCTCCGGCGAGGAACTGCGGGACGGTCATCAGCCCGTACGCCACGACCGTGGACCCCACACCGCCGGCCAGCATCAGCCGGGCGCGGTCGTCGTGGTGGCCGCCGGCGTTGCTGATGGCGACCGCCAGGAACAGCAAAGGGGTCGCCAGGTAGGTGAAGAGGTCCCTGCGGTTGCGCAGCACCTGCCGCAACTCCAGGACGCCGCGCGCCAGTCCGAGGCGGAAGGGGTTCATCGGGCCTCCTCGGGGGCGCTCGCGGCGGCGGAGGCCTCGGCGACCATGCCGAGGTAGGTGTCCTCCAGGGTCGGACGGCGGACCTCCAGCCCGGGTATCGGGCCGTCGAACTCACGGTGCAGCGACCACACGGCCAGGGAGGGGTCGGCGGTGCGCGTGCGGCGCGGCGTGCCGTCGCGGTCGGTCCAGCGGACCTCGGAGCGTGCCCGGGCCTCGGCCGCGAGTTCGTCGAGGGTGCCGCAGGCGGTGAGGCGGCCGGCCTGCAGGATGCCGATGCGGTCAGCGAGTTGCTGTGCCTCGGCCATGTCGTGGGTGGTGAGCACGATGGTCATGCCGCGCTCGTCCCGCAGGCGCCGCAGCAGGGCATGGAAGTCCCGGCGCACCTCGGGATCGAAACCGGTGGTCGGCTCGTCCAGGAAGAGCAGGTCGGGGCGGCCGACGATGCCCAGGGCGACATCGAGCCGCCGCCGCTGGCCGCCGGAGAGGGTGGACAGCCGCTCGTCGGCCTGGGCCGTGAGCCCCACGGTGGCCAGCAGCTCCGCGGGCTCCAGGGGATCGGCGTAGTAGCGGGCGAAGTGGGTGAGCATCTCACCGACCCGCCAGCGCCCGTGGTCCCGGCCGGACTGCAGCACGATCCCGATCCGGGCGCGCCACGCGGCGTCGTCCCGCTCGGGGTCCTGGCCGAGCACCAGCACCTCGCCCGCCGAGCGGCGGCGGTAGCCCTCCAGGATCTCGATCGTGGTGCTCTTGCCGGCGCCGTTGGGCCCGAGCAGCCCGAACAACTCGCCTTTGCGGACGGTCAGATCAAGCCCGTCCAGTACGTCCTTGCAGCCGTAGCGCATGCGCAGGCCGGTCGCCGAGATCGCGTGATCCGGCGACACGCCCCCTTCGTCGCGCCCGGCCGCCCCCGCGGCCGTCGTCATCGGTCGGCAACTCCCCCGTGTTCGTTCATCTGTTGTGGCTTGTACGTGCTGTGTTGGTGCCTTGTTCGCGCCTGGTCGGTTGCGCGGGTGTCAGCGTAACGGGGGGCCGCGGCACGGCGATCACGAGGTTCAGCCCAGTGCCGCGGCGGCCACCCGCAGGTCCGAGACCAGACCCGCGTACACCGCGTCGCGGTCGGTGGCCCGCAGGACCGCGGAGGGGTGGATGGTGGCGAGCAGGTCCGCCCCGGGGGGCTCGTCGCCGTCGAGGGCGGGCAGCGGCATCAGCACGCCGCGTTGCGCGGTGACCCGGAAGGAGGGGCCGAGGAGGTCCTTGCCGGCGGTGGCGCCGAGCGCGACCACCACGTCGGGTTCGATCAGCCGCAGCTCGGCTGCGAGCCAGGGGCGGCAGGCCGTCATCTCGCGCAGGCTCGGCGCCTTGTGGATGCGGCGCTTTCCGCTTTCGGGCCGGTGGGTGAACTTGAAGTGCTTGACGGCGTTGGTGACGTACGTCTCGGCCGGGTCGATCCCGGCCTCCTCCAGGGCGCGGTTCAGCACCCGGCCCGCCGGGCCGACGAACGGATGGCCCTGCCGGTCCTCCTGGTCGCCCGGCTGCTCGCCGACGAGGACGACCCGGGCGTGCGGATCGCCCTCGCCGAAGACGGTCTGGGTGGCGTCCCGGTGCAGCGGGCACCCTCGGCAGTCGGCGGCGGCCCGGCGCAGCGCCGCCAGATCCGCGCCGGGCGGCACGAAGGGCCTCGAGTCGTACCGCTCCTCCGCGTGCGCATCGGTGCCGGCCATCGAGTGCGGTCCTTCCCGCTCGGCCCCGGGAACCACCGGACACCCGGGACTCGCCGGATGCTCGGGGCTCGCCTGTCACCGATCGGGTACCCGGATGGTCCCGGCCCACGCGGGGTCCGGCCGACACGGGACCCGGCCCCGGACAGGGGCGGCCCGGGTCGGGCCGACCTCGCGCAGGGCCGACGAACGGATGGCCGCCGCCGCTTGAGCTCGGCCCGG
>CAYNNX010000016.1:36461-40510 GCA_964398515.1 uncultured Streptantibioticus sp.
GGCCGCGCCCGGCACGCCGTCCCGAACAGACGGCGCCGGGCTGACCCCGCCCCTGTGGGCGGCGCCAGCCCGGCGCGCGGCAGTCTCCGGCCGTTACCAGTCGCCGCCGCCGAAGCCGCCGGCGTCGCCGCCGCCGAAGTCACCGCCGCCGAAATCGCCCCCGCCGAAGTCCGCGGGGTTGAAGTCGGTGCCCGTGAAGTCGCCGCCGTCGGGACCGCCGTGGTGGCCCTCGAAGCCGCCTTCGCCGTAGCCGTAGTCGCCGTAGGCGTAGGCGGGGCTGCTGAGCAGGTTGCCCAGCACCGTGCCGACGAGCAGGCCGGGCAGCAGTCCACCGCCGAAGTAACCGCCCGCCCACGGCGCGTAGGCCGGTCCGGCTTCCCAGTACGGCTGCGGGCCGTAGGGGGTCTGGACCGTGCGGGTCATCGGGTCCAGGCCGTCGGCGAGCCGGGCCGCGTCCGCCGCGCAGGCGGGCACGTCACGCGGGACACCGCCCGGCGGGGCCCACGACACGTCGCGCACCGAGGGACCGTGCCGCGGGTCGAAGAAGCACGGCACCCGGCGCTGGGGCAGCGGGGCGCCGCTGCGCCGGGCCGCCAGCGTGGCCAGCGCGAACCGCCCCTCCTCCAGGGCCTGGGTGACCGGGCGCACGTCCTCGGGGCGGCGCGCCGCCTCCATCAGCGACTTGGCGCGGTCGTAGGCGTCCAGCGCGTGCGTGTAGTCCTGGCGCATGGCGTCGTCCGCCCGCGGGTCGGACGGGTTGAAGTCGATCCGCTCGAGCTCCTCGCCGAAGGCCGTGATGTCCTCGTCCACCACGCGGCGCATGCTGTCGAGCGCCGCGCGCTCCCGTTCGGCCTTGAGCTTGCGGGACCGCCGGTAGAGCGCGTAGCCGCCGCCACCCGCGGCGAGGACCACGACGCCCGCCGCGATCGCGCCGCCCGCGCCCGAGCCGGAGGAGCCGGAACCGGTGTCGCCCCACGAGTCGGGGGCGTGGCCGGCGGCCTGCCGGTCGGCCTGGTCGACGAAGCTGTTGAGCTCGGTGGACGCGGTGGCGTCGTCGTTGCGCTTGACCTCGCCGACGAGGTTGCGGACCGCGGTGCGCGGCATGACCCGGGAGTCGGCCGCGGCGTTGAAGCCGGTGCCGAGCCGGATCGCGTAGACGCCGCTTATCCCGACCTTGGCTCGCAGGTCGGCGAGCAGGTGCGCGGGCGGGAACTCCGAGGTGGCGGGGAGGACCGCGACGAACACCGGCTTGCCCGCGCTCTTGACCTTGTGGGCCAGCGCGTCGGCGTCGGCCGCCGGGAGCTGGTCGGCGGCGCGCGGGTCCACGTAGACCGGGCCCTTCTTCAGCGCGTCGGCCGCGGCATCCAGCCCGGAGGCGGCGTGCGCGGGCGGCGCCAGCAGGGCCCCGGCCGCCGTCAGGGCGGCGAGGAGCAGCGCCGCGAGCAGGGCGCGGAGGCGCTGCGGCATCGTGGTGTCTCGTCTGGCGAGGACAACGCCCATGGGCGCGTGTCTCCTAAATCGAGTTTCAGTGCGGACCTACGCACCATTGGACGACACAGAAACCTCAAAGGTTCCCGGATTGCGCAGCTACTAACGCGTTTAGGAGGTCTGGGAGGACTCCGAGGACGGGGCGGACGGGGAGGGCTGCGAGGCCCGGGGCTCGCCGACCGGACGGGCGCTGGCGGTGTCGCCGGGCGCGGCCTGGATCGTGCGCTGGGCCGGGCGGTCGTCCGGGGCACCGCCGGAGGCACCGGTGGAATCGGCCGTCTGCTTCGGCTCGCCGGAGACCCCCTCCTTGAAGTCCTCCTTGAGCGCCCTGGTCTCGCTCTTGAGAATGCGCAGCGACTTGCCGAGCGCGCGGGCGGTGTCGGGCAGCCGCTTCGCGCCGAACAGCAGGAACACCACGACGACGACGATGATCAAGTGCCAGGGTTCCAGACCGTTGCGCAGCATCGGCTTCCCCACCTTTCCCTTTCCGACCCGGTACCGACTCAGTATCAACGAAACCACGCGCGGAGCGCGGCCGGGGACAAGCCGGGGACAAGGGACCGGAGGAAGACGGAGACGAGGGGCCGAGGGAAGCCGCGGAGAGGGGCGGGACAGGACCCGGCGACAAGGCGAGGGCAAGGCCGGGACATGGCGGCGACGGGACCGGCGGGCGAACACCCGGTGGCGCCCGGCGGCCGAGAAAATCCGGACGCGATCAACCGGACGGTCACGTAATGTTCCGGTGTGCTGGTCCGAATTATGCGGGCGTATCTCAGGCCCTACACCAAACCGATCGCGTTGCTGGTGCTGCTCCAACTGGTGCAGACCCTCGCGACGTTGTATCTGCCCACGCTCAACGCCGACATCATCGACCGCGGCGTGGTCAAGGGAGACACCGGTTACATCCTGCGTACCGGCGGTTTCATGCTTGCGGTGACGCTCGCCCAGATCATCTGCGCGATCGGTGCCGTCTACTTCGGCGCCCGTACCGCCATGGCCTTCGGCCGTGACGTGCGCACAGCCGTCTTCGACCGCGTCCAGTCCTACTCCGCGCGCGAGGTGGGCCGGTTCGGCGCGCCCTCGCTGATCACCCGTACGACCAACGACGTCCAGCAGGTCCAGATGCTGGCCCTGATGACGTTCACCCTGATGGTCTCGGCCCCCATCATGTGCGTCGGCGGCATTCTCATGGCGCTCAACCAGGACGTGCCCCTGTCGGCGCTGCTCCTGGTCATCGTGCCGGTCCTGGGGACCGTCGTCTCGCTCATCGTCCGCCGCATGCGCCCGCTCTTCCGCGGTATGCAGGAACGTATCGACGGCGTCAACCGCATTCTGCGCGAGCAGATCACCGGCATCCGCGTCATTCGGGCTTTCGTGCGCGACAACCACGAACAGCGGCGTTTCGCCGAGGCCAACACCGACCTGATGGATGTCTCGCTGCGGGCCGGCCGGCTGATGTCGATGATGTTCCCGCTGGTGATGTTCGTGGTGAACGCCTCCAGCGTCGCCGTGTTGTGGTTCGGCGGGCAGCGCATCGACTCCGGCGGTATGCAGGTCGGCGCGTTGACCGCCTTCCTCAGCTATCTCATGCAGATCCTCATGAGCGTCATGATGGCGACGTTCATGTTCATGATGATTCCGCGCGCCGAGGTCTGCGCCGAACGCATTCAGGAAGTGCTCACCACCGACACCAGCGTGGTGCCTCCGCTCAGGCCCGTCGACACCGTCAGCCGCCGCGGCCACCTGGAGATGCGGGGGGTGGAATTCCGCTATCCCGGTGCGGAAGAACCGGTGTTGAAGGACATCACGTTCACCGCCCGGCCCGGCCGGACGACCGCCGTCATCGGCTCCACCGGCAGCGGAAAGTCCACGCTCCTCGGCCTGGTCCCCCGGCTGTTCGACGCCACCGCCGGATCCGTGCTCGTCGACGGCGCGGACGTCACCGAGCTCGACCCCGCCGTCATGGCCGAGACCATCGGGTTCGTGCCGCAGAAGCCCTACCTGTTCAGCGGTACCGTCGCCTCCAACCTCCGCTACGGCCGTCCCGACGCCACCGACGAGGAGCTGTGGCAGGCCCTGGAGATCGCACAGGCCCGCGACTTCGTCGAACGCCTGCCCGAAGGGCTGGACGCTCCGATCGCCCAGGGCGGCAGCAACGTCTCCGGCGGCCAGCGCCAGCGCCTGGCGATCGCCCGCGCCCTGGTCCGCAAGCCCGAGATCTACCTCTTCGACGACTCCTTCTCCGCCCTCGACTACGCCACCGACGCCCGGCTGCGCGCCGCGTTGGCCCGCGAGACCGGCGACGCCACGGTCGTCATCGTCGCCCAGCGGGTGAGCACCATCCGCGACGCAGACCAGATAGTCGTCCTCGACGAGGGCCGCATCGTCGGCACCGGCACCCACACGGAACTGATGGACGGCAACGAGACCTACCGGGAGATCGTGCTCTCCCAGCTCACCGAGGAGGAGGCCGCGTGAGTACCCCCGGTAAGAGCGGCCCCGGCGCGGGCGGCCCGGGCACCGGTGGCCCCGGTACCCCGGCGGCCGCGGCGCCCCGCAGG
>CAYNNX010000017.1:0-40138 GCA_964398515.1 uncultured Streptantibioticus sp.
CACCCGCCTTACGGCCGCCCTCAACTCCAGCCGTTCCGACGGGTGTTCCGGCGGGCGGGCACCCCGTCACCCCGGGCGGAAGGCGGCGGGCGCGCCCGCCGCCGGACAGGGGCACGACGGCCGGGGGGGGGGAGGCCGGAGTGTGGTCTCAGAAGCCTGTGATCACGGTCTTGCCGATGGTGCGGCCGGATTCCACGAGCGCGTGCGCCTTGCGCATGGCGGCGGCGTCGAACGGGGACAGCTCGGTGGTCAGCGTGGTGCGCACGGCGCCGGAGTCGACCAGATCCGCCACGTGGTTGAGCAGGTCGTGCTGGGCGTGCATGTCGGGTGTGCGGTAGAGGGGCCGGGTGAACATGAACTCCCAGTGGAAGCTGATGCTCTTGGACTTCAGGGGCAGCAGGTCCAGGCCCTCGGGTTCGTCGATCGCGGTGATCGCGCCCGCGGGCCGGAGCAGTTCGGCGAACGCCTCGATCCGGCCTTCGGTGTTGGGCGAGAAGACGTAGTCCACACCGTCCGGCGCCGCCTTCTGCACGTCGGCCACCAGGTCGCGGCGGTCGACCACGTGATGGGCGCCCATCCCCAGCGCCCACGCGCGGGATTCGGGGCGTGAGCCGGTGGCGACCACGGTCAGCCCGGTCAGGGCGCGGGCCAGCTGGATCAGGATGGAGCCGACACCGCCCGCTCCGGCGAGCACGAGCAGGGTTCCCTTGCTCTCGCCGGTGAGGCGGAAGCGGTCGAACAGCGTCTCGTACGCGGTGATGGTGGTGAGCGGCAGCGCGGCGGCCTCGGCGAAGGACAGGGTGCGCGGCTTGCGCCCGACGATGCGCTCGTCCACGACGTGGTACTGGGCGTTGGTGCCGGGCCGGTCGAGCGTTCCGGCGTAGTACACCTCGTCGCCGGGGTGGAAGCGGGTGACCCGGTCGCCGACGGCGGTGACGACGCCGGCCGCGTCGAAGCCGAGGACCTTCGGCTCGCCGCCGGGGTCGACGCCCATGCGCACCTTGGCGTCGACGGGGTTCACCGAGACCGCCTCGATCCGGACCAGCAGGTCGTTGGGGCCAGGGGTGGGCACGGGGAGTTCTACGTCCTCAAGGCTGGCCGGGTCGGTGACGGGCAGCGGCCGGCGGTAGGCCACCGCCCGCATGGTCCTGGTCGCGGACATGGCAGGGTCTCCTTCTTCTCGTTCGCGCTTCGCGCGCTTCTTCGCGCTGCACCTCTCGAGCGCCTCGCGGCGGAACGACTCCAACCCTGGGCGAACCCTGCCATTTGTCCAAGCACCTCTCCGCGGCCCGAGCGGTGTGGAGGGGGTCGGAGGCGTCATCGGCGCGAGGGTGCCGAGGCGCGGTGCCGATCCTGTCCACGACGCGCAATCCGGCTCCCCGGACGGCGGTGAGCACTCGCGGCGTGTCCTGAGCCCGAGGTGTTCGGCCAGGTCCGACGGGATGAGCCACCCCTCGCCGCCCGGTTCGAGATGAGGGTCTCGGAGTGCCGGCGGGCGGACAGGTGGGTGCGGCCTTCGGTCCAGTGGATCGCGGGCATCGCGGTACTCCTCGCGATCGAGCGTGCAAGGGCACGAAGAGCACTTCGGCGAGGAGCGGACGGAACCGGCTCGCGTCACACGGAAGGCGCGAGCGTCAGGGCCGTTGAACGGCTACCGCTCCCGCGTCGGAGCGCGAGAGGGGACGTCGCCGAGAACCATGCCGAGCGGTCACGAACACACCATTTCACCCGAGTCGTCACGCCGAAGTCTGGCACAACTCCCCCGCGGCGGGCGAAAACGCCGGACCGACACGCCGCCCACCCGTGCACCCGGACGCCGGGACGCCGTCGGCAGCGCCGGTGACCTGCGGACCGGCGCTGCCGAACGCCCGGCGGGATCAGCCGAGGCGGAACGAGGTGTCGTCCAGCAGGAAGGCGGTCGCCGCCGCGCTGCCGGTCTCGTGCGAGGTGAACCTGACGATCACGGTGGAGCCGAACTCCGCTGCCACGTACGGCGTCAGATCGACGCGGACGGGGACGTAGCCGGTGGTGGCGTCGAGGTTGGACCAGGTGTGCAGCACCGCGATGCGCTGGCCGGAGTACTGGTCGTCGAGTTCGAGGCTGAGGGTGTCCTGGGGCTGCGTGGAGCGGTTGGCCGAGTCCACGTGGAGCCAGAAGGAGAGGCTTGCCCGGGTGTACCCCGGCGTCGTCTCGACCCCCTGGGAGAGCGAGTCGTCCGCGGTCGTGCTGTGGCCGAGCCAGGCGTAGCCCTTGCCGGAGCGGGCGGCGTGTGCGGTGGACCGGGTGATGATTCCGGGGGAGGACTGGGTCCACCAGCCCGGGTAGGCGCCCTTGGCGTCGGTCGGGACCTCGAAGCCCGGGTCGACGATCTGCTCGATGCCCCGGCAGCCGTACGGACCGCTGCGGGCGATCCCGAAGCGGAAGTGTGCGGATGCCCGGTTCCCGGCGCTGTCCCGGGCGGTCACCGTGACCAGGCGGGAGCCGCTCTGCTCGCTTCGGCCGCGGATCACTCCGGTACGAGGGTCGATCGCGACACCGCGCGGCAGGCCACTGGCCGAGTACCGCAGCGCCTTCGACGCTCTGCCGGTGGCGATGACCGGTACCGAGATCTGACGGCCGACGGGTTCCGTGCGGTCGCACAGTGTGCTCAGCACCACGGGCGGATTGGCGACCACGGGATGGGATCCGGAGCAGGTGCGCTGGTCGTTCGACCAGGTCGTCTGGACCGCGAAGGCGCCGGTCGACAGCTGGAGGTTGAACAGGCCGCCCGGGGTGCCCTGCGTGATCCAGGCGCACTTGTCGCCGTTCTCCTGGCCGGCCGGGTCGATCCAACCGCCCATGGCGTTCTGGTCCGTGATGGTCTCGGCGTACTCGTGGCTGCCCAGGATGCTCCAGCCGTCGAGGCGCCCGCGCGGACCGGGGTTGATCCAGTTGGTGCCGCAGTACTTGTAGTCGGTCAGGTACGGCATGATGGTGTACGCCAGGGTGCCGTAGCTGGAACGCTCGAAGGTGTGCCACGCACACCAGCTGTTGAGCTCGTGCCAGTGGTCCGGGTCCATGCCCTGGGCGGTGGTGACCACGTACTGGACGTTGCGGTTGCTCGCCGGGGTGGTGTTGCCGAAGTGTTTGGCGGCCGCCGCGGCCTCGGCGGCTATCTGCGGTTCGGTGGCGGCCTGCGGCGCGGGGACGGAGTCGTCCACCCAGACCCCGGCCAGGGCGTCACCGTGCGGGGCGCCCACGTGCGGGGCGCCGGCTGGGCACTTGGTGGCACCGGTGGTGACGCTCTCGCAGTACTGGGTCATCACCCCGCTCCACGTGTCGCCCTTGGTCCCCAGCCCTTTGAAGAAGGACTGCTGGTAGGGGGCCGCGTGGTCCGGGTCGTTGGAGAGCGTGGTGTTGCCGTCGGCGTCCTTCCCCGCGGTGCCCCACTGGGAGCCCCAGTAGACGATGTAGACCTTCGGGGACCCGGAGGTGACGCCCACCGAGTCCTGTCCGCCGTGGTAGGTGAGGTCGGGCTGGTCGTTGTCGACCAGGCCCCTGGGGTGGTACGGCCGCGGGGTGGCGGGCTGCGCACTCCGCGGGTTCAGGGCCGTCAGGGCGTCGGCGGCGGCGTGCGGGCGGCCGGGCTGGATCTGCACCCAGTCGCCGTGGGTCCGCACCCATCCCGCCGCGGCGGGGTGGGTGTCGCGGGCGTGTGCACCGGCGGTGGCCGCGGTGGTGCCCGCGGCGGTCAGCGCGAGGGTGAGCAGCGGTGCGGTGAGTACTCGGAGCGCCCGGCGGCGTGGGCGTGAGGGTACTGCGGTCACAGTGTTCCCTTCGTGATGGTGGGAAAAGGGGTCCGGAGAGTTGACGTTCCGTCAGCTAGTGCTGCGCAGCGGGCCCTCGCAGGTGAAGGCGGCGCTCTCGGTCTTCCCGCCGTTCGCAGGCCTCTGGTTGGCGTAGTAGCAGTTGGTGTCGGCCAGGTTGTTCAGCGCCTTGCCGGCTCGGACCTGGATGCGGGAGTCGACCGCGGCGGCCATCGTCAGACGCTGCTGGTCGGGCGTGTCGATGCGCAGCGGCACGGTGATCCGCCCGGTGCAGGCGAACCGCGGTGCCGTGGTGAATATCCGGGTGCAGTTCGCACGGATGCCCGTGGCCCTGACGAATGCGGCACGCACGGCGGACACCGAGGCGGTGGCGAGCTTCGCCGGAGGGGTGTGCGGTGTGGTCGGCACGAACAGCCCCGGTTCGCCGGCGATCTGGGCGTCGAGGTAGCGGTTGTACTCGGCCTGGAGCGAGCGGTCGGCGCCGAGGCGGTTGCGGAAGGCGTCCCAGCCTTTGACGTCGTTGGCGGGCAGGTAGCCGTACATCTCGTGGAGCAGGGAAGGGTGGACGCGGCCGAGCATGGCGAAGAGGCTGCCCATGTATGCGTAGAAGCGGAAGGGATCCTTGTCGTTGTAGCCCGAGTGGAAGGCCTGCTGGATGGTCATCCGGCCGTTGACGCGCTGGTCGGCGATGATGGCGTCGATCAGGGCCTTGCGCTGGCGCACACCGTCCCTGGTGGAGCCGGCCAGGTATTCGGCCATGCCCTCGTCGAACGCGGTGGTGCGGTCGTCCCGGAACCAGGCGCTGCCGTCACCGAAGATCCCCGGCACCGCCCAGCGTCCGTTGAGGTAGTGGGTGTATTCGTGCCGGAACAGCTCTTCCAGCGTGAGCGAGGAGTCCTGGGGCACCCGGCGCTGGTAGGTGAAGAAGGTGCCCATCGACTCGACGGTGATTCCGCCGTTGGCGGTGCTCAGGCCGTACAGGTACGGCTGGAACTTCTCGTAGTCGGCGCGGGAGGCGTAGACCCGCATGTGGAGGACCTTGTTGGGGTCGCCGGGCAGCGGCCGGTCGGTGCCCAGGATCCGGAAGAACTCGGTCTTGACCTGCTTGGAGGCGTAGTAGAGCTCCTCCATGGTTCTCGGATCCAGCGGGGTGTGCATGTCCAGGTCGCCGTTGTCGTAGGTGTAGGTGTGCGTGAACACCCGCGGGGCGACGTCGGAGCGGCAGGCGTGCAGGCGCGCGCAGTCGCGGAAGGTGTCCTCCAGCGCCTGAGCGGCCGCCAGCCACGGGTAGCTCAGCGGCCCGTAGGCGGTCTGGGCGGTAGCGAGGTAACCGGAGAGCCGGGTGTGCACCTGGCTGTTGAAGGCGGGCAGTGTGCCGAGCCGGGCATACTCGCCGACACCGTCGCGCAGCAGCCAGTCGGCTGCCGGGTGGAGGGCGGTGTAGTCCATGAAGGCGCTGAGTTCTGCGACGAAGTCCGGGGTGTTCCGCAGGGCCTGGAGGTAGTCCTGGTCCTGGTTGTCGACACCCAGGTAGCTGTCCTGGAAGACGTCGTCGGCGACGGTCTGGCGGCCCGGGTCCTGTGAGCGCGGGCCCGCGGTGGCCATCTCCTTGAGGATGCCGGTGAACAGGGCGAGGTGGCGGCTGCGTACGCCCTGCTGGTTGACCGCGACCATCATCTCGTGACCGGTACGACCGGCGGTGGTGGTGAGGTCGGCCCAGTGCGGGTTGGCGGTGTAGGCGTCGACCGCGTTGTTGTCGGCGGCGGTGACGGCCGGATTGCCGAGCAGGCCCAACTCGCTGTGGTAGAAGCCCTGGTAGTTGGCGGCGTGCAGGTAGTACCAGAGCTCGTAGAGGTGGCTTGTGTCGGTGCCGTCGT
Source organism: uncultured Streptantibioticus sp. (assembly GCA_964398515.1). Taxonomy (GTDB): domain Bacteria; phylum Actinomycetota; class Actinomycetes; order Streptomycetales; family Streptomycetaceae; genus CAYNNX01. The sequence continues at coordinate 5,684 of CAYNNX010000017.1, forward strand.
AGCCGGGGGCGAGTTGGACGACCTTGGCCGCGACAGCCTCCACGTGGGCCGGGGTCAGTGCGTGGGCCAGCTGGGGGGTCCACGCCCACACCAGGTTGACCAGGCACTCGTCGCCGGTGACGCCGGGCTCGGTGAGGAAGGCGGTGAGGCCGTCGGGGGTGAGGCCGGCGAGGTGGTCGAGGGTGCAGTCCGCGGCCCCGGCACGGTGTGCGGATGCGACCGGGGCGCCCGGAGCGAGGGCAGTCGGCCGGCCGGCGGGGGCGGGCGTGCGCCGGCTCCTGGGCGGTGCGGCAAGGCGGTCGACCCGGTTGTGCGGATCGGCGAACGGCGAACCGGCGGTGACGGGCGCCGGCTGCCGGGACGCGGCGGCCTCGGCGTGGACCGGGGCCGCTGACGGCAGCACTCCCAGGACGGCGGCCAGGGCAGCCGCGCAGCCCATGGCGTATCCGCCTCGGGTACGGGTTCTACTCACAGTGGGTGCTCCCAGGTAAGGGGCGGGCGCGCAGGGTTGGCGCGCGATGACTGGAGCATGACAGCCGGTACAATTTCACATGTCATGCATGAAGTGACGAGTCGCCGACAGTAAAGCTTGCGCAAAGGGAGTTGGCGGCGGGCGTGCGAGCCGGGCGGGGTGGCACCCGAGCGGCCACCGCGGCGGGAGCCGCGCCTGTGGTCCAAACTCCCCGCAGTAAAGGGGCTGTTGCGTGCCAGGATCCGCGGGGGTGCGGATTCGGCCACGGGAGCCGCAGCCCTCAGACTGCCGGCGCGGGCGGGGAAACCTGCGCGTCAACCCACCGAGTCGGAACGAGTTGGTCTCACCCGCCTCTTGTTTCACGCAGGTTACCCGAGAGGGGAGTTCACGACCTGCTGTTCCCGCCCCGGATCTTGGCCGGTACTCGCCTCCGCGGAAAGTGGCAACCTCAATTCCGTTGACGTTGAGCTACACCCCTACCTAGAGTTCCTGGCAGCTCGCAGCTCTTTCGCGCGCCCCCGACGCACTCCTTCACGCCTCCTGCGGTTCAGCGATTTGCGCCTTCCCTCGCACACGGCCATCCGGCGAACGATGGCTGTCCGGCAAAGGAGTTGAATGCTCGACGAAGTCCTGCCGGGACTCCCGGACCATAGTCGGACAGGCCCCGAGAACGTGCACGCGACGATTGCCCGCAATATGCTGGCGGACGGGCTCCCGCTGGTTCTGGAGCTCGGCGCGAGCCGCGGACTGCGTCTGGTCGACGCGCTCAGCGGTATGCCGTACCTGGACATGTTCTCCTTCTTCGCCTCGGCACCGCTGGGGCTCAACCCGCCGGCCCTCACCGAGGACCCGCGGTTCATGGAACGGCTGGCCCGGGCCGCGGTCAACAAGCCGTCCAACCCCGACGTCTACACCACGGAATACGCGGACTTCGTCGCCACTTTCGCCCGGGTGCTCGGCGACCCGGCGCTCCCCCATCTGTTCTTCATCGACGGCGGCGCGCTCGCGGTGGAAAACGCCCTCAAGGCGGCATTCGACTGGAAGGCCCGCCGTACGGCACGCCGCGGAAAACCGCGCCGGGTCAATTTCCGGGTACTGCATCTGGACCACGCTTTTCACGGCCGCAGTGGTTACACCATGTCCCTCACGAATACCGACCCGGCGAAGACCGACCTTTATCCGCGGTTCGACTGGCCGCGCATTCCGGTGCCCGCGATGGGGTTTCCGTACGCCGAGCACGAGGCGCGCACGCGTGCCGCCGAGGAACGTGCTCTGGCGGCGGCCCGCGAGGCGTTCGAGGCGGCCGACGACGACATCGCCTGCTTCATCGCGGAGCCGGTGCAGGGCGAAGGCGGCGACAACCACCTCAGCCCCCGATTCCTGAAGGGCATGCAGGAGTTGTGCCGGGAGTACGACGCGCTCTTCGTGCTCGACGAGGTGCAGACCGGGTGCGGGACGACCGGTACGGCGTGGGCGTACCAGCAACTCGGACTGGAACCGGACATCGTGGCCTTCGGCAAGAAGACACAAGTGTGCGGCTTCATGGCGGGCCGACGGCTGGACGAGGTGGAGGGCCACGTCTTCCAGGTGCCGTCGCGGATCAGCTCGACCTGGGGCGGCAACCTCGCGGACATGGTGCGCGCGACCCGGATCCTCGAGGTGATCCAGGCCGAGTCCGTCTTCGGCAACGCCGCCGCCACCGGGGCACATCTGCTCTCCCGGCTGACCCGCGCGGCCCAGGAAGCTCCCGGGACGCTGTCCAACGCGCGTGGCCGCGGGCTGATGTGCGCCGTCGACCTGCCCTCGGCCGAGGTCCGGGACGCGGTGGTGCGGCGGATGTACGACCAGGCGCGCGTGATCGTGCTGCCCACGGGTGAGCGCGGGCTGCGCTTCCGGCCGCCGCTGGTGGCGACGGCGGAGGAGGCCGACGAGGCGGTGGACGCGCTGGCGCGCTGCCTGCCGTCTTCGCCTCCCGGCCCGCGGCGTGACCGTACGTGGCCGCGACGGCCAGTTGGGACCGCAACGAATGGAGTCGAGATGGCTGACACGGGTATCTCCTCGTCGACCCTGCCGACCGCGCTGGAGGCGATCGGCAACACCCCGCTGGTGCCGCTGAAGCGGCTGACGGCAGGTCTGCGCGCCACGGTTCTGGTGAAACTGGAGTACTTCAACCCGACAGGCAGCTACAAGGACCGCATGGCGCTGGCGATGATCGAGGAGGCTGAGAAGCGCGGCGAGATCGAGCCCGGCCGCACCACGATCGTGGAGTACACCGGTGGCAGCACGGGGTCGTCTCTGGGGTTCGTGTGCGCGATCAAGGGGTACCGGCTGCGCATCGTGACCTCCGACGCGTTCAGCGAGGAGAAGATCCGCACCATCACCTCCCTCGGCGCCGAGGTGGTGATCGAGCCGAGTGTGGGCGGGAAGATCACCCCCGACCTGATGCCCCGGATCATCGAGCGGACACGTCGCCTGGCGCAGGAGGGCGACACGTACTGGACGGACCAGTTCAACAATCCGGACAACGCGGTCGGCCAGCGCACGATGGGCCGCGAGATCCTCGCGCAGACCGGCGGCCGGCTGGACGCGTTCGTGGCGTCGGTGGGCACCGCGGGGTGTGCGATGGGTGTGGCGCATGTGCTCAAGGAGCACGATCCGGCAATCCACGTCGCGCTGGTGGAGCCCGCAACCTCCGCGGTGGTATCCGGTGGCGACCCCGGCACGCACGGCATCGAGGGGATCGCGCTGGGCTTCGTTCCGCCGCTGCTGAAGAAGGAGTTGTACGACTCCGTGCTGGTGGTCGACGAGGAGGAGGCGCGGGCCACGGCGCGGCGGCTGGCGCTGGAGGAGGGTGTCTTCGCGGGGACCTCGACGGGTGCCAACGTCCTGGCGGCGTTGGACTGGGCGCGGGAACACGGGGGCGATCCGGTGGTGGTGGTCCCCGCGGTGGACACCGGCTTGAAGTACATCTCGACCGACCTGTATCCGTCCACGCTGTAGCGGCGCCGCCCGTCGGTCCGCGCCGCCGTTCCCGACAACCCGCTCGAAGGAATCCGATGGGTCTGCGCAATCTGGCTCTGTCCGTGCTCGTCCCCCTCATCTGGGGCTTCAACTTCGTGGTGGCCGACGAGGCCGTCCGCGGTGTGCCGCCGTTCCTGCTGGTGGCGTTGCGGTATCTGGTGGTGGCGGCGCTGTTTCTGCCGTTCACCCGGCGCGGCGCGCTGCCGTGGCGGTACATCGTGGCCGTCGGGCTGCTGTACGGGGTGGTGCAGTTCTCGGGACTGTTCATGGGGCTGCGGGACGGGGTGGGCGCCGGGGTGGCGGGGACGCTGATCCAGTGCCAGGCCTTCTTCACCATCGTGCTGGCCCGGCTGGTGCTGCGCGAGGCGTTCAGCGGGCCGCAGTGGTGCGGGTTGCTGGTGGGTGCGGCTGGTCTGGTGCTGATCGGGGCCTCGGGCAGCGGCAACGCACCGCTGGGCGGGGTGCTGTGGGTGCTCTTCGGCGCCCTGGGCTGGGCCGCTTCGAACATCGTGCTGAAGAAGGCCGGGCCGGTCTCGGCGTGGGGCATGACGGTGTGGCAGTCGGTTGCGGTGCTTCCGCCGATGCTGCTGCTGTCGGGGCTGTTCGAGCACGGGCAGCCGCACACCATGGCACACATGTCGGCCAAGACCGCCGGCGCCGTCCTCTATATCGCCCTGCTGGCCACAGGGCTGGGCAACTTCCTGTGGTACCGCCTGATCCAGCAGGTCGGCCCCTCGCGTACCGCCCCCTTCTCGCTGCTGGTGCCCGTGGTGAGCCTGGTCTCCGGATGGCTGGTGCTGGGTGAGGGGCTGACCGGCTGGCAGGCGGCGGGCGTGATCTGCGTGCTGCTGGGGGTGTCCGCGATCGCCCTGGCGCCGCATGTGTCACGGCTCGTGGCGAACCGCGCGGCACCGCCCGCGGCCAAGGAGGCGCCCGCTCCGATCGCGGAGTGAACAGCTGACGAAGTGACGACAGTACCGGACCGGTACCGATGGGAGTGCACCTATGACCGTCACCGAGGACCGCCCCGTCCTGGGCGCCCTGGCCTGGGACGACTTCACCGACGAGAGGTTCCGCGCTCTGCTGGAGCGGGAGGGCTACGTACACCTGCACGGCCTGCCGGAGGGCTTCGACCATCTGGAGTTCCTCACCAGGTACGGCGAGTTGATGCCGCAGTACGACGGTGAGCTGATCTGGTCGATCCGGGCGCTGGAGCGCTTCGACGACCTGTATCACTCGCTGAACACCAAACCCCTCAACCCGCACACCGAGTGCTACGAGTTCACCGGCGTGCCGCCGAAGTACCTCGCCCTGTGGTGTCTGAAGCCCGCGGACGACGGAGGCGGGCAGACCACCCTGGCGGATCTGTACGGCTTCCTGGACACCCTCGGCGAGGCCGATCGCCGCCGACTGGCGCAGCGCGGATACCAGTTCGTGTCCAGCTCGGGCGTGCAGGACATGGAGCTGGGGGTCACGGCGGAGCATCCGGTGCTGGAGGAGCGCGGCGACCGGCCGCCGATCGTCCGGTTCAGCTACAACTGCGTGGTCCACGGAGACGATCCGTTTCTGCTGGACATCAGGGAACGGGTGCTCGACTGGTTCAACCGCACCCACATATCGGTGGACTACCGGCGCGGCGACATCCTCATCTGGAACAACCACCGCACCGTGCACTCGCGCACCGGCTACACGGACCGCAGCCGCCACCTGCGGCGGGTCTGGCTGGCCGAGTCCTGATCCGGGGACCGGCGGCCGTGGAGGGCGTACGGTTCCTCGGCAGCATCCACGACGTACCGGCCGAGCAGTGGAACGCGCTGGTCGGCCGGTACGGCGGGTCGGTGTTCCACCGGCACGAGTGGCTGGCGGCGGTCGAGGACGCGGATCTGGTTCGGGTCGTGCCGCGGCACGCGCTGGTGGCGGACGCCCGCGGTGAGCCGGTGGCGGCGGCGCCGCTGCTGCACACCACGTTCTGCCCCAAGTTGGAGATGTTCCTCAGCCGCTACCTCGACGCCGGGCTGGACGGGGTGCCGATGCTGGTGGGGCACAGCATGTACGCGCAGAGCAGCGAAGTGCTGGGTGAGCCGGAACACGCGGCCGCGGTGCTGGACGCGATCTGCCGCGGCGCCACCGAGGCGCCGGCGGTCTTCCTCCCGCTGATCCCCGGCGACACCTCCCTGCTGAAGGAGGTCCAGGCGCGCGGCTGGGTCACCGGGCTGCTGTCGTGCACCAATCTTCTGCCGGTCGAATGGGCCTCGTACGAGGAGTATCTGGCGTGGCTGCCGAGCAGCAGGCGGCGCAACATCCGCAAGGCGGAGGCACGCAGCGAGGCCGCAGGGGTCTCGTGCCGGGTGCGGCGCGGCTCGGGGGACGTCGCCACGCCGGCGCGGCTGATCCGGTCCACGGCTGAACACCACGGCAGCCCGCTCTTCTTCGATGAGCCGTTCCTGCGGGCGGTCCTGGAGCACATGGGTGAGGCGGCGGTGGTCTTCACGGTGTACGGCCGGGGACGCCCGGTGCTCGCCTGCCTGGCGCTCGACGCGGGCGGCGAGCTGGCGCCGTGGTGCATCGGGCTGGAGTACGACACGCTGGGCACCTTCGGCCACTACAACTACCTCTACACACAGCTCATCCGCTACGCGATCGACAACCGCCGAAGCGTGGTCAACTTCGGGCGCAGCACCTACTACATCAAGCGCAAGTACGGCTGCCGGCTGCGCCCGGTGTACGCGGCCGCCACGGGGACGCCCGCGCTGCGGCCCGCCTTGGAGGGCTGGATCGGCCGGATCGACACCTACGCCCGGCAGGAGCTGGCCGGCCTCGGCCTGCCGCAGCCGCCTGCCGTGGAGCACACGTGGGAGAGGTCGGCCTCATGAGCGGCGGCCCGGCGGGCGTGGTCGAGGCGCCCGGCACACTGGACCCCGCGGTGGCCGAGGGCTTCGCCCGGCAGCGCGAGCACGCCTCGGCCCTGCCCCGCGACCCGGCCCAGCGCAGGGCAGCGGGGGCCGCGGCGGCCACCGCCCTGGCGGACCGGCTGCGCCGCGAGAACCCGGGGTACGCCCGGCTCTGGTCGGAGCGCGGCCCCTTCCCCGCGCTCGACAAGGCGTTCCTGGCCCGCCACTTCGACGCGTTCGCCGACGGGCTGCCGGTGACGTCGCTGGGCGCCGAGCGCTTCGCCGCCGAGGCCTTCCGGCTGGGCAGCCGCTTCGACGAACGGCACCTGGTGTTCACCTCGTCCGGCTCCACGGGGCGCCCGCTGCCGGTGGTGTACGGCCTGCGCGACTTCGGCCGCTCGATCGCCGCCTTCGCCGACCGCGCGGTGCTGGCCGACCGCCCCGACGCGCGGTCGCTGCTCTATGTGGGCCTGCTCGACCGGCACAACGGAGGCAACGCCTGGATGTGGTACCTGGGCGGGGCGCTGCACACCGTGCTCGCCGACGTCTTCGCAAGCCCCGCCGACCTGCACGACGTGGTCCAGCGGCTGCGGCCCGACGTGATCCTCACCCGGCCGCACCAACTGCTCGCGATCGGGGCGGCCGCCGCCGCACGCGGCGCCGCACTGCCCGCGGCGCACCTGCTCAGTGTCGGCGAGGCACTCCAGCCAGAGCAGCGGGCGGGGATCGCGGCGTACTGGGGCCGTCCGCCGCACAACAGCTACTCCACGGTGGAGACCGGACCGCTCGGCTACCAGGACGAGCCGGACCGCGACGAACTCGCGCTCTACGGCGAACTTAGCCATGTGGAGCTGCTCGATGCGGCGGGCGAGCCGGTGGCCGTGCCGGGCGTGCCCGGCCGGGTGGTGGCGACCACGCTCTACCGCGAGGTGCTGCCACTGGTCAGGTACCGGATCGGCGACGTCGCGGCCTGGGCGGACGAGGCGTGCACTCGCCTGACGTTTCCGCTGGGCCGTGACACGCAGGTGCTGACGCTGCGCACGGCCCGCGGTTCGGCCCGTATGCCGGAGCTGGCGCTGTGGTCGCTGCGGGCGCCCGGGTTGCGGCAGTACCAGATCGTCCAGCGGGCGCCCGACCGGCTGCTGGTGCGCTGCGAGACGGTTGAGGGCACGCGGTGGCCCCAACTCGCCGACGAGGTACGCGAGTGGGTGTCGGTGCTGGTGCGCCGCGAGACCGGGCTGCGGGTGGAAGTGGCCTGCGAACGCGTGACCGCGCTCCGCCCCGACCGGGGCAGCGGCAAGATCAAGCGCATCGTGCCGCTGCCGGACGGACCGGCGCCGGCCTGATCGGGTGAGGGGCGAACTCATCGAGTCGGGCTGCGGCGCCGGCCATCCGGTCATCACCGACGTGCGTAGGGGCGGAAGCCGAACAGCCCCGCGCGCGCAGATGTCCGGCGGTGGTGATCAGATCGCCGACGTCGGCGTGGACGTGCGGCCCCCGGCGCCCGCTCAGGACCCCGCGTCGACGGTGTCGGGGCCCGCCACCTCACGCGGCTCGGCGGAGGGCCCAGGGGTGGCCGGACCGTGGAACAGGCTCAGCACACCACCGACGACCAGGGTGACGACCACTCCGATCGGCGTCAGCCACTGCGCCGCGATGGCCGACGGTACGCTGACACCGGCGGTGGTGACCCCGATCCTGACGTAGTGGACCACGTAGGCCATCACCACCACGGTGGCGATGAAGGCCACCACCGAGTCGAGCTGGCCGGCCCGCTTGACGAGACGGCCCAGCAGGAACACGCCGAGCAGCGCGCCGTAGCTGTATCCGGTGATCGTCAGGCCGGTGAGGTAGACACTGCCGGTGCTCGAACTGAACCCGCAGGCGAAGAGCGCCATCAGCGCCGCCCACACCAGTGTCATCACGCGGGCCAGCTTCAACAGCGCGGCGTCGGAGAGCGTGTGTGACCCCAGGCCGTGGACGATGTCCGAAACCGTGGAGCTCGACATGGAGTTGAGAGCCGAGGAGAGCGATCCCATCGCGGCACCGAGGATGCCCGCGACCAGCAGGCCGGAGACCGCGACCGGCAAGCCGTGGAGGATGAAGTCCGGATAGAGGCTGTCGGAGCTCGCCAGACCGAGCTGCCGGAACGTCCGGCCGTGGTTGTACGACCACAGCAGGGCCCCCACGAGCGAGAACGCGGCGAACTGCACAGCGACGAAGACACCCGAGCCGATCATGGCCTTCTGCCCGTCCCGCAGGCTGCGGCAGGCCAGGACGCGCTGCACGATCAGCTGGTCGGAGCCGTGGCTGGCCATGGCGAAGATCGCGCCCCCGACGACCGCCGTCGGCAGGGCGAACGGGCTGGTGATGACGTGGGCCGGGGTGAAGTCGGTGTCGAAGAGCGCGAAGTGGCCGGTGTGGAAGGCGGCGGAGACACCGCGTGCTCCGATGTGTCCGGCGAGCACCGAGATCGCCAGCAGCGCACCTCCGAGGTACAGCACCATCTGGAGGAAGTCGGTCCAGATGACCGCCTTGATGCCGCCCAGATAGGTGTAGACGACGGTGACCACGGTGAGGACGAGGATGACGGCCTGGTACCCGGTGTGCAGTCCGAGTTCGTCGAGCAGCAGCTTGATCGGGATCGCCGAGGCGAACAGCCGGACGCCCTCGGCGAGCAGCCGGGTGAACACGAACGTGAGGGAGGCCAGGCCCTGCGTCCTGCGGCCGAAGCGCAGCGCCAGGTACTGGTAGGCGCTGACGAATCCGCCGCGTTTGTAGAGCGGGATCAGCACGGTGGCGACGGCGACCCGGCCGATGACGTATCCCGCGGCCAACTCCACGTTGCCGAATCCCTGGCCGCTGTACGCGCCGCCGGGGACGCTGATGACGGTGAGCACGCTGGTCTCGGTGGCCACCACCGAGAAGCACACCGTCCACCACGGCATGCCGCGCTCGCCGACGAAATAGTCCTCGGCCGACCTCTGGCGTCCGGACAGCCGCAGGCCGACCAGGGCGATCACGATGAGGTAGACAAGGATCACAACAAGGTCGATTCCTCGCATAAGCCTCATATTCCCCCACGGCGGACCCATATCAGGGGATCAGCGGGGCCCGGCCGCGTCGGCCATGCCAGTGGACGGCATCGAATGGAGCAACGGCGGCATCGCCCCTTCGACGGCGTCATCCCCTCGGCGACTGCCGCTTCGGATGGCGGCGCCGGGTCAGCCGCCGCCACCTTCGTGTCGCCGAGCCGCAGTCACCGACCATCCCCGGTCGCCACAGCCGATCGCCCCGGTTCGTCACGGATTCCGCCACACTTCGCGAGATCCGACCGGGCACGGTCTGCGCGGACCCGTTTCTGACATCTCATAAGTAGAGGTTATGCCCGCGTATTGATTGGCTATCAGAGGACAAAGACCAATTTGACCATGGAATACGGGCATGCAAAGCTGACCGCGCTGGAGCTTCTCCATTCAGGGACACAGGAAGCGTGTGCGTGTGATGCAGAGTCGTCGTGCCGATACGGCCGTACTGCGAAGCGAGATCGAAGACCTCTGGGCGCGGCGGGACGAGGTACCGCTCCAGAGCGCCGAGGCGGCGGCAGCGGTCGACGCGGCGATCGACCTTCTGGACAAGGGCCGCGCACGCGTCGCGGAGATCGTGGACGGCGAGGTGGTGGTCCACGAGTGGCTGAAGTCGGCGATCCTGCTGCTGTACAGGCAGACGCAGCCGGTGCCGATGCGGTACGGCCCGTTCGAGTGCGCCGACAAGATCCCGCTGAAGTCCGGGGTCGCCGCATCGGGTGTCCAGGTGTCGCCGGGCGCGGTGATACGCCGGGGCAGCTACCAGGCTCCCGGTTCGGTGGTGATGCCCAGTCACATCGGCATCGGCTCCTACGTCGGCGAGGGAACCCTGGTGGACTCGTGGGTCGGCATCGGTTCGTGCGCCCAGATCGGCAGGAACGTCCACCTGTCCGGCGGGGTCGGCCTGGGCGGCATGATCGAACCGCCCATGGCCAAACCGGTGGTGATCGAGGACGACGCCTTCATCGGTGCCCGCGCGATGGTCTACAGCGGTGCCAGGGTCGGCGAAGGCGCCCTCCTCGGGGCCGGGGCCCTGCTGACCGACACGATTCCGGTGATCGACGCCGCCACCGGGGAGGAGCTCAGCCGCGGGGTGGTACCGCCCTGGACGGTCGCGGTGCCCGGCAGCCGTCCCCGCGAGTTCGACGGCGGAACCTTCGGCCTGCCGTGCCTGCTGGTCATCAAGCGTCTGAAGAAGGGCGAACGCCATGACAAGGCCAAGCTCAACGACGCGGTGCGTACCCAGCCGGCAGCCGTCTGACGTTCGGCGCCACCCGTCGAACCGCACACTCCCCATGCGTCCGTTACCCGAGGAGCCCTCCCCCGTGCCCGCCACCGCAAGTATTCCGATCCTCAAGCGCCACCCCGAACTCGGGGACCTCCACTCCCGCCTCACCGCCTTCCTCGACACCCATCTGCCCGCACCCGTTCGCGAGGAGGACCCTCGGCCGGACTGGCTCGCACTACGGCGGCGAGCCGCGGACCAGGGGCTCACCGGCATCGACGTCGACTCGGCCGACGGCCGCCGCACCCCGGGCCGGGTCGCCCAGGGACTGGCCATGTTCCTCGCAGGTCAACGCGACTGCGACGCGCGGGAGATATTCAGCTCGGGCCACGGCGCCATGGTGATCCGCCACGGGTCGCCCGGCCTCGCACGGCAGGTACGCGAACAGGTCGTCACCCGCGGCGGGTTGGCCGGCGTGGCGTCGAGCGAGCCCCAGTCGGGATCGGACCTGCGGGGCTTCCGGACGGTCCTGGTCGACCATGGCGACCACTATGTGCTGTCGGGCTCGAAGGGGCTCATCAGCAGGGTCGAGGAAGCCTGCGGGTTCGTCGTGTTCTGCAAGATCGCCGAACCCGAGGCCGTCGGCACCGCCGGCCTGCGCGACGTGCCGCTGTCCGCGGTGTGGCTGCCGGCGGACGCGAAGGGCGTGCTGACCGAGACAACCGACCCGCTGGGCATGAGGGGTTGGAGCTTCGGCCACCTGCACTTCGTCGAGGTGCGACTGGACAAGGGGTGCCTCCTGGCCACCGCCGGTGAGGGCCGCATGATCTTCGACGAGCACTTCGCCGCCTGGCGGTTGATGATGTCCCTGGTCTGCCTCGGCGCCGCGACGGCCGCGATCCGCGAGTCCGCGGCCCGCACCCGCGAACGGAGCGTGGGCCGCGTGCCACTGGCCGCCATCCCCTCGGTCGCCGCCCGGCTGGGGACGGCCGCGGCCGAGGTAGAAGCGGCCGCCTCCTGGTGCTTCTCGCTCCTGGAGCGCATCGACGAAGGCGACATCGACACCGCCGCCTGCTCCGCCGCCAAGGCCCTGGCCACGGACGTCGCCTACCACGCCGTGGACGTCGCCCTCCAACTGCACGGCAGCGAGGGGTACACACGGCACACCCCGATGGAGAAGCGACTGCGGGACATCCGCGGGCTGCGGATCGCCGACGGTCCCAACGACACGCTCTACAGCGTGCTGGCGCACTCCCTGCTGACCGCGCAGCCGCCCGCCGAGGACGCCCCCCACCTCCTGTCGCACCGCTGACCGCTCCGCGGCTGCCGCCGCCCGGGGCGCCGCGCATCCGGCCGCCATGGCGACGGATACGACTGCCCACCCCAGTCACTCGACAGATGCCCGACCGCCGGGAGCCCGCCGATACTTGTACGGGCGACAGCACAGCTGGAAGGGATGAGTGATTGTCGTGGGTAGTTCGGTACGTTCGCCCGCGCTGCAGCGCATGGCCACCCGGCCTTTGTCGAAGGTGCTCGACACGCTGTCAGGACGCTGGTCGGTGCTGGTGCTGAACGCGGTCGCCGATGGATATTGCCGGTTCAACGATCTGCACCGCCACCTGGAGGGGATCAACCGCAAGGTCCTCGTCGAGGCGCTCTACAAGCTCCAGCGCGACGGATACCTGGACGGTCCGCTGACGTTGCCGGGGGCGGGACACCGCAACAACGCGGTTCCTTACGAGTTGACGGAGTTGGGGTGGCGCCTGCGCGAACTGATCGACGACGTCGACAGGTGGAGCGAGGAGCAGGAGCCGAACCTGGTTCGCGCACGTGCCGAGTTCGAGGAGCTCGCCGCCGTCCGTTCCCTTCAGGCGTGAGCTCTCACCGGCACCCGGCCGCCGGAGTCGTGCGTCAGCCCAGGGTGCGGCCGTAGAGCTGGGTACGTGAGGTGATACCGAGTTTCGGGAAGGTCTTGTGGAGGTGGTATCCGACGGTCCTGGGACTGAGGAAGAGCTGTGCGGCGATGTCGCCGTTGCTCATTCCCTGAGCGGCGAGCCGTGCTATCTGCAACTCCCTGGGAGTGAGCTGCCGCACATTGCTCGCGAGCCCGGCGGGCGGCTCGGCCACCTCCGGCCACCGGGCACCCGCGGCGCGCAGTTCCTCGCGGGCCAGCTCGATCCACGGCCGCGCGCCTGCCATGCGCAGGTGGCTCGCCGCCTGATGCAGGTGGCTCCGGGCGGGCTTGATTCTGCGTCTGCGGCGCAGCCACTCCCCGTACAGCAGATGCGCGCGGCCGATGTCGAACGGGGAGGGGTACGTGGTCTCCAGGGCGCCGACGTAGTGCGCCTCCGCGTCGTCGCCGCGGGCGAGCAGGGCGCGGCACCGGTGCCAGGTGGCCCGCAGGTGCGGCGTCTGCTCGGGGGCGGCCTGCTCCTCGAACCGCCGCAGCGCCGCGCGGGCCTGCGCCGGTTCGCCCGCCCGCACCCAGGCCTCGACGAAGTCGGGAAGGACCAGCCAGCTCACCATGAAGTGCTCCGCGGGCCCGCCCGGCGCCACCACGTCGCCCAGCAGCCGGGCGGCCCGTTCCGGCCGGCCGTTCGCGAGGGCGTTGACCCCCAGTGCCCAGTGCGCGAGGGCGATGGCGGAGGCGATCCGGCGCGGCACGGAGGTGCTCAGCGAACGCTCGGCGAGTTCGCGGCAGCGTGCGTCGTCGCCCTGAGCGGCGGCCATCCAGGCCAGCATGGCACGCAGATGGCTGGCGGCACCCAACTGGCCTGTCTCGTCGGCGAGCGCGACGGCCTCCGTGCCGAGGGAGACCCCCGAGGCCCACTGGCCGGCGACCACCTGGAGCGCCACCAGCGGGGCGAGGGACATCGGCAGCGCACCGGCCGCGCCGACCTTGCGCAGGGCGTCGACCGCCCGCTGGTGCGCACCCAGCATCGCGTCCGTGGTGCCCGTCATGTGCGGCAGGAACACCGGCGGCCACACCCACGGCCTGGGGCTCGCGGTGGACAGCCACGTCGTTCCGGCATCGGCGACCCCCGCGTCGAAGGGCCGGCGCGATCCGGGGGCGCCCGGGGCGAGACTGCCCAGGTACCGGAAGTGCCGGGCGAACTGGGCGGCGGCCCCGCCGCCGTCGGGATCCAGCCGTGCGATCAGGTTGCCGATCTCCGTCAGCGTGGCGGGGGTGTTGGCCACCCAGGCGGAACGGGCCGCCATGACGAGCAGTTCCTGCGCCAGTTCCGTGTCGCAATCCAGCACGAGCCGCGCCCCGCCCAGGAGGATTTCGCACGCCACGGCGGGGTCGCTGCTGGCGTGCATTATGGCGCCGCGTACCCGGGCCGACCGCGCCCGCAGGGCGGAGTCGCTCGTCAGCGCTTCGGCCCGGACGAGCAGCGACTTGGCCTGAGAGGTCTCCGCGGCCGTCCAGGCGCACTCCGCCGCGTCGACCAGCCACCGCGCGCGGGTCTGGGAGGTCGAGGCCAGCTCCGCGGCGCGGCGCAACGTCTGGGCGGCGGTGGCCACACCGCCCGTGCGCCGGGTGCGTTCCGCCAGGTCGGCCAGGAGACGGGCGACGGTGTCGTCGGTGCCGACCACGGCCGCCGCCAGATGCCAGATCCGGCGGTCGTCCCCCGCCTCGAAGGCGCGGGCCAGCGCCTGGTGCGCCGCACGGCGCTCGATGAGGGACGCGCCCTGGTAGAGCGCGGAGCGGACCAGCGGGTGCCGGAACCGCACCTGCTGCTGGTCGAGGATGACCAGTCCGGTGGACGAGGCGGCGCACAGGACGTCCATGGCCGCGTCGGGGTCATCCGCCGCGGCGAGGATGGTGGCCAGATCCCCGTCGCTCTCCGCGGCGGCCAGCAGCAGGACACTGCTGTGTCCGTCCGGAATGCTCATCACGCGGTGCCGGAAGATCCGTTCCAGCCGTTCGTTGAGCGGCAGATGCTCGGGCAGCGCCGCCGAGCCGTCGAGTTGCTCGGGGGCGAGCGCCGTGGGCAGCTCCACCAGGGCGAGCGGGTTGCCGCCCGCCTCCCGCAGCAGCCGGTCGCGCGTGCTGGGGGCGGCGTCCGGCAGCGCGCGGGCGAGCAGTTGGGCGGCGGCCTGGGCGTCCAGCGGGCCCACTCGCAGTTCGGGGATGCCCGGTGCGGGCAACGGCCGGGAGTCGTCCCGGGCCGCGAGCACCAGGGCGATACCCTCTGCCTCCAGGCGGCGCGCCACGAACATCAACGCGTCGGCCGTCGCCGAGTCCAGCCAGTGCGCGTCGTCCACCAGCACCAGCAGCGGGTTCTCCTCGGAGGCGTTCGACAGCAGTGTCAAGGCCGCCAGTCCGACCAGGAACCGGTCCGCGGGCGCCGTGCTCATTCCGAACGCGCCCTCCAGGGCGGCGACCTGCGGCTCGGGCAGTCTGTGCATGGACTGGAACAACGGCCGCAGCAACTGGTGCAGCGCGGCGAACGGCAGCTCCACCTCTCCCTCGACCCCGGTCGCCCGCAACACCTGCACCCCCGGCTCGGCGTGTTCCACCAGGTGCGTCAGGAGGGTGCTCTTGCCGATTCCGGCCGGTCCACGAAGGATCAGCGCCGCGCTCCGTCCGTTGCGTGTTGCGGCGGCGATCCGCTCCAACTCGGCCCGTTCGCGCTCCCGTCCGACCAGCATCCAGCGTGATCCCTTCGGCATCGGATGGCCTTCGTAGACGAGATGATGACTGCGCGGACCCTCCTCATCCAGGACGACCGGTACGCATGGCGTGGCGTCGAGGGCAACTTCCCCGTCTGAAAGGCCACTTCGAGCCACCGCCGGGCGCTTGAACGAGTGGTGTGGACTGCACCGGGGCGGCATCGGCGCTCGGGGACGACCGTTTCCGGTGTGTTATCTGGGAATGACGAGCCGGCAACCTCGCATAACGCCCGATTTTTCGGGGCTGGCGACATCTTCCGGCCGTCCCTGTGCGGATTCCGCCACATCGGCCGGAACGATCGGTTGGGGTGCCGGTCGCTCGACGTGCGGCCGAATCGGCCATTTTTCGCCGCCTGCGTGCTGTTCAACTACCGGCCATTCAGCAGGGGTTCATGTGTGGTGATCCCTGTGCCTTACTGAGGCGCTACGCGCGTTGCTAATGCCCGAGCACGCGCGACAGTCCCTGCCGACAACGTCAGGAGGACCGGATGAGCGTCATCCGTCGACTGATACGGACCCTGGCTGCTGGCGCCTTGGCTTCGGCCACCGCGCTCGCCCCCACCACCGCTCACGCCGCCGGCGCCTACTCGCTGGTGATCCTGCCGGATCAGGGTGAGAGCGCGATCTACAACTTCGTCAACTCGGCCACCAGGTCGATCGACGTGACGATATACGAGCTGCGCGACACCACGCTCGTCAACGACCTGGTGAACAAGGAGAAGGCCGGTGTCCAGGTCCGCGTGATCATGGACGCCCAGCACACCTCCGTCAACGGCGCCGCCTACAGCGCGCTGTCCGCGGGCGGTGTCGGGGTCACCTACTCGTCCTCGGCCTACGTCTACACCCATCAGAAGACGATCACCGTCGACGGTGCCAAGTCCTACATCAGCACCGGCAACTTCGACACCACCTACTACGCCACCTCCCGCGACTACGGGGTCTTCGACAGTGACAGCGCCGACGTCGCCGCGATCGAGCAGGTCTTCAACGCCGACTACGCCAAGAGCGCGATCACCCCGTCCGACGGGGACAACCTGGTCTGGTCGCCCACCGACTCGCAGACCCGCCTGCTGTCCCTGATCAACGGGGCGCAGCACAGCCTCGACGTCGAGCAGGAGGAGTTCGGCGACCCCGCGCTGGTCAACGCGGTCGTCGCGGACGCGCAGCGCGGCGTCGCGGTCCGCGTCGTCGCGGAGAACCAGAACTCCAAGTACACCAGCCAGCTGGGCCAGGTCACCGCCGCCGGCGGCAAGGTGACCACCTACACGAGCTCGACCGGCTTCTACGTCCACGCCAAGGCGATCGTCGCCGACTACGGCACCTCGACCGCGAAGGTGTTCGCCGGCTCGGAGAACTTCTCCGACAACTCCCTCAACCACAACCGCGAGCTGGGCCTGATCATCAACGACTCCGGTGTGCTGGGCGGCGTCGAGTCGACGTTCAACGCCGACTTCAACCAGAGCAGCAGCAGCGGCGTGACCGTGACGAACCCCGGAAGCCAGACCGGCACGGTCGGCACCGCCGCCAGCCTCCAGATCTCGGCGAACGACACCGCGGGCGGCACGCTGTCCTACGCCGCGACCGGACTGCCGCCGGGCCTGGCGATCAACTCCTCGACGGGCCTCGTCTCCGGCACACCGACCAGCGCAGGCGCGTTCAGCGTCACGGTCACCGCCACCGACTCCACCGGGCCTTCCGGGTCCGCGTCCTTCACCTGGACGGTCAACCCGGCCGCGGGCAACACGGTGACCGTGACGAACCCCGGAAGCCAGAGCGGCACGGTCGGCACCGCCGCCAGCCTCCAGATCTCGGCGAACGACACCGCGGGCGGCACGCTGTCCTACGCCGCGACCGGACTGCCGCCGGGCCTGGCGATCAACTCCTCGACAGGCGTCATCTCCGGCACACCGACCAGCGCCGGTACCTTCACGGTCTCCGTGACGGCCACGGACTCCACCAAGGCGAGCGGCAGCACCACGTTCACCTGGACGGTCTCGCCCTCGTCCGGGGGCTGCACCGCGGCACAGCTGCTGGGCAACCCCGGCTTCGAGACCGGCAGCGCGGCACCGTGGTCCGCGTCGTCCGGAGTGATCAGCAACAGCGGCAGCGAACCGCCGCACAGCGGATCCTGGGACGCCTGGCTCGACGGGTACGGCACCACCCACACCGACACCCTCTCCCAGGCCGTCGCCATCCCGCGCGGCTGCTCCAGCTACCGGTTCAGCTTCTGGCTGCACATCGACACGGCCGAGACCACCACGACCACCGCGTACGACACCCTCACCGTGCAGGTCCTGAACGGCTCCGGCACGGTGCTGGGAACCCTGGCCACCTACTCCAACCTCGACCACAACACCGGATACACCCAGCACACCTTCGACCTTTCGGCCTACGCCGGGCAGAACGTCACCCTGCGTTTCACCGGCAGCGAGGACTACCAGTTGCAGACCTCGTTCGTAGTCGACGACACGGCCCTCGACGTCGCCTGAGCACACTCACGGCGCTCGGATGTCCGGATGGCTCCCGTCTCACCGATTGAGGCGGGAGCCGCTCCGCGCCCAACCGCCGGGCCGCGCAGATGGTCGGGGCCCTGTGCCCGCGACGCAGGCGTTCCCGTCCACCTACGAGCCCGGGGTCGGCTCCTGGTACAACCAGTACGTCAAGGTCGATCCGCGTGGCCCCCAGCACGTCTACGTCGGCCTGGAGGAGATCTACGAGACCCGCGACGGCGGAGCCAGACGCGTCTGAGCACGGCCGCCCCGGCGGGGGCGGCCTCAGTCCGGCAGCCGGGCCGACCACGGATGGCACCGGCGCCACCGCGCGTACGCCGGTGCCGCGGCGCAGGTGGCCAGGTAGCCCTCGCCGACCCGGCGGACGACGGCGTTCCCGTGCGCGGCGAGCGGGCCGTCGCGGTGCCAGGCCAGCACATGGCGGTACCAGATCGGATCCCCGGCCAGCGGGCGGACCGCGACACCGGGGACCTCGATGAAGGTGGCCTGGCAGAGGCTGACGGCCAGTCCCGCTCGCACGATCTCGATCAGCTGCCGGCCGTCCGCCTCGTAGGGGGTCCTCGGCTGGCGGCCCGTCAGGGCCAGTACGGAGAACCAGTACTCCCAGGTCCGGTCGCTGTCGGGGCGGGGCACGGCCCACTCCTCCTCGACGAGCAGGCCCAGGCTCACCTCCTCCCGGGCGGCCAGCGGGTGGGCGGACGGCAGCAGGGCGAACACCGGCTCGGTGACCAGGTGCCGCAGGACGACGCCGTCGCGCGGCACCAGCTCCCGGCCGGGGTTGTCACCGACGATCGCCGCCTCCAGGCGCCCCGCGGCGAGGTCGTCGAGCAGCGGCGACGGGGAGTACCGGCATCGGGCCGTCACCTGCGACGCGGGCAGTAACTCGCGGACGGCCACGATGAGGTCGGCCAGCAGCGGTGCGCCCACCGATCCGAGGCGCACGCGGTCGGGTGCGCCTCGGATCCGGGCGGCGCGGGCGGTCTCGGCCAGCAGGCTGTCGATGCCCGGCAGGATGGCGCGGGCCCGGGTGAGCACCAGCTCGCCGAGGGCCGTGGGCGCCGCGCCGGACCGTCCGCGTTCGAAGACCGCCCCGCCCAGCATGGCCTCGATGCGCCGCAGTTGGGCGCTGAGTCCGGGCTGGGTCATGCGCAGCGACGCGGCGGCGCGGGTGAGACTTCCGGCCTCCGCGATCGCGCAGATCACCCGCAGGTGCCGTACCTCCAGCTCCATGGCGCGGAATGTTAGGGACCGGCGGCGGCCTACGGACAGGGCCGGGAGCGCACAGTCTCATGTGAAATGTCACACGTAACACCCGCCATCGCGAGGCGCTCTGACCCGGCAGGCGGTGCCGCGGTCCGATCGGCCCCGAACCCCTGCCAGCGGCTGTGCCCTTCCACGTGCCCTCCGGCGGCGCCATGGCGTCCAGCCACGGGCCGCGCGAACAGGTCCGGACCGCTGGGGAGTTCTACACCGCGAGCCGTGTCTACAACACTGGCACCTGCGAAAACAACGTGACATTGTACGCTGGTGATCCGCTCGGGCACGGCGGGAACACCGGAGGGAACACCATGGGGCACCTCAAAGCGCGCAACCTCATCACCGCCACGGAGCGGCTGCGCGACCAGGTCGCCCACGCCCTGCGGGCCGCCCTGATCTCCGGCGAACTGCGACCCGGCCAGGTCTACTCCGCGCCGGTACTCGCCGAGGACTTCGGCATCTCCGCCACCCCCGTCCGCGAGGCGATGCTCGACCTGGCCCGCGAGGGTCTGGTCGAGCCGGTCCGCAACAAGGGGTTCCGCGTCACCGAGGTCAACGAGCGCGACCTCGACCAGTACACCGAGATCCGCACCCTGATCGAGGTGCCCACGGTCGGCCGGATCACCCGGACCGCGTCCCGCGAGGACCTCGAAGCGCTCCGCCCGATCGCCGAGGAGATCGTGCGCGCCGCCCGCGAGCACGACCTCATCGGCTATCTGGAGGCCGACCGCCGCTTCCACCTGACGCTGCTGGCCCTGTCCGGCAACGAACGCCTCGTCGACACCGTGGGCGACCTGCGCAAGCGCTCACGCCTGTACGGGCTGACCGCCCTGGACCAGCGCGGCGAACTGATCCACTCGGCCGAGGAGCACCTCGAACTCCTCGAACTGATGCTGGCCGGCGACGTCAAGGCCGCCGAGAAGTGCATGACCCGGCACCTCGGGCATGTGCGCTCGCAGTGGGCCAAGGCCCGGGCGTGACCTTCTGCTCCCTGCCCGTACGTGCCGCGACCGCCGGTCAGCGCTTCGCGGCCCGGCGGGCGCGGAAGGCCGCGGCCTTGGTCCGGTTCTGGCACGCCGTCGAGCAGAACTGGCGGGCGGCGTTGCGCGAGGTGTCGACGTAGACACGATCGCACTGGGCCGCCTGGCAGACGCCGAGCCGGCCGGCGAGGTCGCCGCCGATCGCCATGGCCAGCCCGGTGGCGCACCCGGCGCTCCACCCCACCGCCATCGAATCGTCCGCGCCGTGGAAGTGGACCTGCCAGGGCTCGCCCTCGGCGCGGTCCAGCTGCGGACGGGCGCCGTTGGACAGGAGCAACGCGTTCAGCACCGCTGCCGCTTCGTCGACGAGCCCGGCGCTGACGGCCTCGAAGACCTTGCGCATCTCCAGCGCCGTCCGGGCGAGGTGTTCGGCCTGTACCGGTTCGACCGTGCGCGGGCCGGGGCCCGTTCGGGGCAGGGCCGCGTCGACCGCAGCGGCCAACTGCGCACCACGCGGGGCCGAATAGGGCTTGCCATACGCATCACCGCCGGTCAACGCGTTGACGAGCGCGACCGCCGCGTCCAGCAGCACCGTCATGTGACTGTCGAACATCACTTGACCAGTTACCTCTTCCAGATCTATCGTCCGTCACCGACATTAGTCGATTGGCCAGTGACGAGATTCATCGGTGACGAGGACGCGGATGCGACCCATCGCGCACGGCGGCCGGCTGCCGCGTTCCCTGTGGCTGCTGCTGGCCGCCCGGGCGATCAACCGGCTCGGGGCCTTCTCGCTGCCGTTCCTCACCGTCCTCGTCAGCACGGACTACCGGGCGAGCGTCGCGACGGCCGGGACCGTCTCGGCCGCCTTCGGCCTCGCGACGATCCCGTCGCGCCTGGCCGGCGGGCGCCTCGCCGATCGTCTGGGACGCCGCCGCACCATCGTCGCGGGCCTGACCGGCTGCGCCGTCGCACAGCTCGGGATCGCAACGGCCCGTTCGCTCACGGCGGTTGCGGCCTTCGCGGTGCTGCTCGGGCTCGTCTTCGAGCTGTACGAGCCGCCGAGCCAGGCGGTGCTCGCCGACGCCGTGGCCCCCTCCGACCGCGTGCGGGCCTACGGTCTGCTCAACGCCGCCCTGGCCGTCGGCGGCATGGGCGCCGGCCTGATCGCGGCCGCACTGGGCCGTTGGGACCTGCGCCGGCTGTTCGTCGCCGACGCACTGAGCTGCCTGGCCTGCGCGGTCGTCGTGCGCGTCGCGCTGCCCGCCGACCGCCCCCGCCCCGCGAGCCGGGCCGCCGAACGCCCTGGCGGCGTCAGCCCGTGGCGCGATCGCGCGCTGGTCGCCATGCTCGCGTCCGGCACCGCGTACGCGCTGGTCTACCTGCAGACCACGGTGGGGCTTCCGCTGTCCCTGGCACTGCGCGGCATGCAACCGGCGGACGCGGGGCTGCTCTTGACCGTCTCGGCGGCGACCGTCATCGCCGCCCAGCCCGTGCTGCGTGTGCGGCGCCTGGCGGCCGTGTCCGCGCCGGTGACGCTGGCGATCGGATACCTGCTGCTCGCCGCCGGTCTGGCCGGCTACGCGGCGGCGCACACGCTGGCGGCCTCCCTGGCGGCCACGGTCGTGTGCGGGCTGGGCGATCTGCTCGTGCTCGCACGGGCCTACGCCCTCGTCGCGGACCTCGCCCCGCCGGGGGCGACCGGCCGGTACCTGGCCGCCTACGGCATCAGCTGGGGCATCGCCGGAGTCGCCGCGCCGCTCATCGGCACCCAGATCCTCCAGCACGCGGGAGCGACGGCCATGTGGACGGCGATGGCGGCCCTCTGCGCGGCGCTCGCCGCCGGCCACCTCCTTCTCGCCCGGCGTGTCCCGGCCGCTACTGGCCCCCGTGGCCGCCCGCGCCCGCGGGCAGTTTCCAGAGGGTGAGCCTGCCGGTGAAGGCGGGGGTCCGGAAGTAGTTGGCGGTGGGCTGGGCGTCGCTGATCTGCCACATGGCGAGGTTGCCCTTCGAGGTCACCGTGCACAGGACGTCACCGGCCCTGATCGCGTTGCCGGGCCCGAGGGCCTTGCCCGGGAGTTGCGCGGGCAGAGGCGTGGTGTTCGCGGCGGTCAGGCATGCCTGCGGGGTGGCGCTTGCGGCCTTGCCCGTAGGGGTGTTGAAGGTGAGGTAGTCGTCGGAGTAGTTGAACTCCGCGTCGGAGTCGGACATCTGGTGGGTGGGATCGACCTTGGGCGCGTCCAGGTCGACCTGGACACCGCTGCTGATGGTGTCCGGCGGCGAGACACTCAACGGCACGCCCTGCAGGAGAACCTGGTACGCGGGCGCCGAGGTCGCGCCGCGCGGACCGGTGGACTGCGGGGTCACCGGCGGCGTCGACCCGGCGACCGGGGGCGTGGGGGCCGGCGCGCCGCCCGGCGCGTCCCCCGGTGCGGCGAGGGCGTAGAGGAGACCGCCGACGACCACGGCGGCGATCACCGCGCCGACGATCGCAGCCCGCCTCCCGCCCCCTCCGGCGCCGACGGCTGCCGGCCGCACCTGGGCGGTCCGGGTCGGCGCGGAGGCGAAACGGCCGGGGTCGGCCGGCCCGCCCGGATGCACCGGCTCGGTCGGGGTGTACGAGGCGGACCCCGCATCCGCCCCGGCGCCGGGACCGCCGGAACCGGGCCCGAAGTCGCCGGATGAGACCTGCCGCGCGGCGTCCGCACGGCGGGCGATGTCCGCGGCGAGCGGACCTGGCAGCCAGCCGTCGAGGTCCCGCAGGGAGCGCCCCGCACCGCGTTCGCACAGCCGGGCCAGCTCCTCGGCCCCGGGCCGGGCGGCCGGATCCGCGGCCAGGCAGCCCTCCAGCAGCGGACGGAGCCCGTCGGGGTAGCCGGACAGGTCCGGCGGCCGGGTCTCGGTGTTGGCGATCCGGGCGGCCGTGGTGATCCCGCCGCCGTCGCCGTACGGGTGGCGTCCCGTGGCCGCCACCGCTGCGATCAGGCCGAGCGAGAACACGTCGGTCGCCGCGGTCAGCGCCTCGCCGTTGGCGTGTTCGGGCGACATGTACTGCGGGGTGCCGATCAGATGGCCGCTGCGGGTGAGCTGGGTGTGATCGGCCGCACGTGCGATGCCGAAGTCGATCACCCATGGACCGTCCGCCCCGAGCAGGACATTGCCCGGCTTGAGATCGCGGTGGACGACATCGGCCGCGTGCACCGCGCGCAGCGCCTCCGCCACGCAGCCGACCAGTCGCAGCACGGCCGCCAACGGCAGCGGACCGTATGCGGCCAGCGCGGCGTCCAACGGCATGCCGGGGACGTAGCTGGTGGCCAGCCACGGCCGGCTGCCCGTCGTGTCGTGGTCCACCACCGGCACCACGTGGTAGCCCTGCACCCGGCGAGCGGCCCGCACCTCCTGCTGGAAGCGCCGCCTGAACTCCTCGTCCTGCGCGAGCTCACGCCGGACCACCTTCAACGCGACAGGCTGGCCGCCGCGCGTGTGCGACAGGTAGACGGAGCCCATCCCGCCCTCGCCGATCCTGGCGAGCAGCCGGTATCCGGCAACCTCGCGCGGGTCGTCGGGCCGCAGCCGGGACAGCCCGGCGGCCTCCTGGAAAACCGTCATGCCACATACCCCCGTCGGAAGATCGCCGCCGATGCTACCGGCAAAGGCGTCCGGACAGGTCGCCCCGCTCCCCCCCGGACGGCCGCTGCCGCCGGTCGCATGCCCGGCCCGGTACAACCTCCCATCGGGCGACGCCACATCGGGCGCCCGCCCTGAATAATGTGACGCGCCGATCGCAGTCGTCACACATCGGGGGAACACGTGCCCGTGGCCCAGCGGATCACCTCTCGCAACGCCCGCTTCCAGCAGTGGCAGGCCCTGCTCACGAACCGCAACAAGCGTCAGCGTGCCGGGGAGTTCCTCGTGCAGGGCGTGCGGCCGATCTCGCTGGCCGTGGAGTACGGATGGCCGGTTCACACGCTGATATACGACCGCGAGCGGACGCTCTCGCAGTGGGCGCGGGAACTGCTGCGGAAAGTGAGGACCGAGCAGATCGCGATGGCGCCGGAACTGCTTGCGGAACTCGGCGAGAAGAACGAGTCGGCGCCGGAGGTCATCGCCGTGGTGGGGATGCTCCCCGACGACCTCGACCGGATCGAGGTCGGCGACGGCTTCCTCGGCGTCCTCTTCGACCGCCCGGTCGGCCCCGGGAACATCGGCAGCGTCATCCGCTCAGCCGACGCCTTCGGTGCGAACGGAGTGATCGTGTCAGGGCATGCCGCCGACGTCTACGACCCGAAGTCGGTGCGCGCCAGCACCGGTTCGCTGTTCGCTGTGCCCGCCGTCCGAACCCCCTCCCCGCGCGAAGTGGTCGACTGGGTCGAGGCCCAGCGCGCCTGCGGGCGACCGGTGGTGGTGGTCGGTACGGACGAGCGCGGCGACTGCGATGTCTTCGACTTCGACCTCACCCGGCCTGTGCTGTTGCTGCTCGGGAACGAGACCAGCGGACTCAGCAGCGCGTGGCGCGCGTTGTGCGACCACACCGTCAGCATCCCGATGACCGGTGCTGCGAGTTCGCTGAACGCGGCGAACGCGGCAACGGCAGTCCTGTACGAGGCGTCCCGGCAGCGGATCGCGGCAAGCATGCGGAGCCCGGCCGGTGGTTGATGCCCGCGGCCCGATGCCCTCGCCCGCGGAACCGGAACACCTCACTGGGGTTTGGGGCACGTGGCGCTGGCGGCCGGCGGTGGCGTCCACCTGTAGCGGTACGCCGGGGTGGATCCCTGCCGGCCGGTACCCGCGGTCAGTTGGAAGACCAGTATCGGCCGGCAGATGGGGTTGCCGTTCTCGAGCTCGAAGGTGCCGGTGGCTCCGCTGACACTGCTGGCGGCGGTGGACAGCTGGCCGAGCTCGCTGCTCACCAGCTTCGGATCGGGCCTCGCCCCGGCGTTGTGCACGGCGTCGGCCGCGGTCGTCACGGCGTCGTGCGCCAGGACCGCCGACTCGTCGATGAGGTCGGGTTCCGTCGGGAAGCCGGATTCCCCGAACTCGCTCTCAAGCCTGTTGAAAGCGCGATTGGTGCTGCTGGACGGGTCCTTCAGCACGCCGCTGGGTGCCGTGTAGATCACCTCGACCGGCGCGTACAGATGGGGGTTGCTCAGCGCGTTGTCGATGGTCAGGGCCGTGGCGTCGTCGCCGGTGAGTACCGGGATCGGCTTCTTGGTCAGGCAGTTGCGCTCGGCCAGTCCCGTGACGAAGTCCGGCAGGAGTGCCTCGCGGCCCGCGTAGAGCACCATGTCGGGCGGGTTGTTGCCGCACAGGTTCCTGGCGATGCTCGCGAATTCGCTCTTGGCGTCGTCCGGGTTGGTCGCGTCGTAGGGTTGCGGGATGAATCCGCTGGCGTCGATCTGTGCTTTGAAGTGCGTCTGGAAGTCCCGGACGAGCGTGCCCGTGTAGAGGTCTCGGGGGGAGGTGTCCTTCACCAGCAGGGCGGTGCGCAGATCGCGGCGCTTGTCAGCCACGTACTGTGCGAGCGTCCGGACGGCCTGGTCGTTCGGGGGTGCGACGCGGAAGAGGCCGTCGACTCCGCCGCCGTTGTCGAGGCCGTCCGCCGTGATCATGTCGCCCACCATGGGAATGCCGTCCTGTGCCAGCCGCTTCGCCGCCGCCTCGGTGTCCGAGGTGCTCAGTACGAGCCCGACCACGGCGACCAGACGGGCGGAACCGCCGACCATGCCCGCGAGCCCGTCGACGGCCGGCTGCCAGCGGCTGGTGTCGGCTCCGTCGTTGGCCAGCACCAGCCGGACGCGTGCTCCGCGGTCGTTGGCCTCCTTCTGGCCGAGATAGGCGCCTTCCAGCGCGAACCTGATCCGGTCCTTGGTGGGGTTGGAGGAGGCGGTGAGCGGTCCGAGGTAGGCGATGGTGACGTACGATCCCTCCTTCTCCACCTTCTCGTTCTGCAGCATGATGTCGTGTTCCACGGTCCCCAACTCGTCGGGGCGGAACCTGAACGAGCCGGGTGAATCGAGGGTGGTGACCCCGAGGCAGTCACCTGCCACGCGGATCACACCGGCTGCGCACATGTCGGAGTGCGGCGGCTGCTCCTGGAGCCGCCAGATGCCGCCCGCCGCCACCGCTGCCGCCAGCGCCGCGACGGCGAGCCGGCGGCGCCGCCGCAGCGTGCGGAGCCCCGACGGCACCGGGGGTCTGAAGTCCCGCCGCGAGGCGTCCACCGCGGGCAGGGACGTGGTCCGGCGGTCCGCCGGGGTGCCGGTGCGGTCCTCGCCCAGCTCGCGGTAGTGCCGAGCGGTGTTGTAGAGCGTGGCGGACCCGTCCGGGGAGAACTCCGCGATGGCGTCGTAGGCGGCGGCGATCCTGCCGTGGAGGTGCTGTCGGCGGCTGTCGCCGAGCGGATCGGCCTCGGCCCACAGTGATGTGATCAGCCGGGAGAGCGGCGCGGTGAGAGGTCCGTACGGATCGCTCGCCGGCGTCTGGACCGGCCGTCTACGCGGTGCTTCGACGATGGTGTGCAGCAGCGCGAGCCAGGCATCGACACCCGATTCGCGCAGCCGCGTCGCCATGACGAGGGTGACGTGTTCCATCTCGCCGCACGCGAGGGCGTGTTGTAGTTTCCCCGTGTCGTCGTGGTGTTCGGCGGCGTCCACGCCGAGCCATCCGTGCACGGTCTGCCAGTTCGCGGGGTGTTCGTCGTCGCGCTCGGCCAACTTCCGCAGCAGCAACCGGCGTAGCACCGGCAGCATGACCCGCGGGCCGTCCGCCTTGTCCCCCTCGTCCCTGGTCCACAGCCCGGGACCGAAGATCGCGGACCGTTCGTCGGCCAGTCCGGCCAGCGGCCCATCGTGCCCGGCCAGCCGGGAGGCCTCCTTCTCGTCACGCGCCGCCGAGCACGTGGTCAGGGCGTCCGCCGCGTCCGGAGGGAAGCCCTGCAGGAAGCCGTCGATCAGCCGTTCTTCGACCGTCAGCTCCTTGTGGTCTCCGGGTTCCGGCAGCGTGAGTACGGCCGCGAGGTCCGTCTGAGGGGTGGGCGCCTCCGCGATGGCCCGCAACATCAGCCGCGTGGCGCCCGGGTGGCCCTGCGTGAACCGGTGCACAAGCCTGGCCGTGCGCATGTTGGCGCCCTGGCCCAGGCCGAGATCGGCGAGCATGCTCTCGGCCTCGGCCTCGGTCAGATTGCGCAGGCCGACCGGATACCACCAGGGCCTGAACTGGCCGACGGCACGCCGACAGTAGTCGTCGTAACCGGCCTCCTCCACCGACGGCAGCGGCCCGCCGTCCGCGAGGACGTGTGAGAGCGTCGAATCGGCATCCCTGCCGGTGGCGACCACGGTCAGGGGGTCCGCGGCGACGTCGCCGCGGGCGGCGAGCTCGCGACGGGTACTCACGAGCTTTCGCAGGAAATCGCGGCCCGCACGGGTGTCGGCGTTGTCGAGCAGCACGACGCAGTTGAGCGACCGGCGACGTGCTGCGCGTCCGTGGTCGAAACCGTGGCGCAGGTCGGCGAGGAACGCGCGCAGCAGCAGGTCGTCGACGTTGTCGCGATCGTCGCGGCCGTCGCCGGCCGCCCAGGTGCACAGGGCGACCAGTTCGTCCAGCGGGTCGTTGCGCAGTCCCCGGTCCTGGTGCCCGTACCACTCCTGGGCCGCCCCGAGCACCATGCGACGCGTCCGCGGCCGGCGTTCGAGCAGGTCGAGCACGAGGCCCGGCACGTATCCGCCGAGACTGCCCACACCCGGGACACCACGTGTCTGCGGGATGGACCCGAGCACCTGCGAGGCGAGATCGCCCAGGGCGTTCTTCAGTTTGCCGACACTGCGGTACTGCTCCAGCACGCCCCTGATCTCGGCGCGGGTGCGCGGCGGGGTGCTCAGGTCCAGCCCCTGCTGCCCCAGCACCAACCGGCCGAGGAAGAACCGCGGAAAGCCGACGCGGCCGTAGGTGGGGCACTGCCGGTTGAGCGCGAAGGCGAGCCGGGTGAGGACGTCGCGGGGGCCCGCGTCGACGGGTATGCGCTCGAAGTCGAGGTGCGCGTACGGCACATGCTGGTCGAGCTCCCGCCGCACCTCGTCCAGCAGGGTCGTCTTGCCGCTCCCCCGCGGGCCGACGAACACCAGGACCGGTGTGCGCCGGCTGCGCGGCATCCCGGACCGTCCGTCCTCCGGCCGTTCCATCAGGCTTCGGACCAGCGCGATCGCACGGTCGAACCCATAACAGCGCTCCGGCATCAGCCCACCCCCGTCTGACGGCCCGTATCGCTACGGGCCACACAGCGTAGCCGTCACCGGCCGCGCCCGACCAGGCGATGCGAAACTCGCCGGGACAGATTCCGAGCGGCGCTACCGGGCTTCCTCGGCGACCCGGTCGACGAACTCGACGACGACGCCGTTGGGGTCGGCGACCTGGAAGAGACGCTCGCCCCACGGGTCCTCGCGCAACGGCATCGTGATGGTGACCCCGGCCGACGCCGAGAATCGCACGCGCCGACCTCGACGCCCAGGCAGCCGCCCGGGACGGCGTCACGTCCGACGAACGAACGACAGCGAGCAGGCAGCCCGGCCGGGCTGCCTGCTCGCTTCAGGCCGCCGCCCCGCGGGGCGGCGGCCTGAAGGGTCACTCCCGTCCGGCGCCGGCCGTGCTGCGGACCACCGGCCCGCGCCGCTGCCCGGGGAGCCGCCCCCGGAGCGAGGGCGCCGCCTGGGGCGTGTCGGCCGGCCAGGCGGCGACCGGGTTGCCCGCCCAGCGGGTGCCGGCCGGGATGTCTTCACCGCGCATCACCAGGGAGGAGCAGGCCACCGAGGTTCCCGCGCCCAGGGTGGAGCCGGGCAGCGCGATCGAGTGCGCGCCCAGGGTCGCGCCCGGCCCGATCCGGACCTCGTCCAGACGCATGAGCCGGTCGTGGAACAGATGGGTCTGCACCACGCAGCCGCGGTTGACGCTGGCACCGTCCTCCAGGCTGACCAGGTCGGTCTCCGGCAGCCAGTGGGTCTCGCACCACACCCCGCGCCCGATGCGGGCACCGAGGCTGCGCAGCCAGACGTTGAGGAAGGGGGTACCGATCAGCGCGCTGCCGAGCCACGGCATGGCGAGTTCCTCGACGAAGTTGTCGTAGAGCTCGTTGCGCCACACGAAGCCGGACCACAGCGGGTGCTCCCCGGCCCGGAAGCCGCCGACGAGCAGCCACTTCGCCAGCGTGGTGACCGCGCACGCGACGACTCCGGCGCACAGCATGAGGACACCGCCGGCCGCCGCGCCCCCGGCCAGGCCAAAGCGGTCCACGGTCTCCTGGAGAGCGGCGAAGCACGCCAGGCCGAGGAAGGCGGCGCACAACACCGGCAGGAGACGGCAGAGTTCGACCGCGGCACGCGCGACCATCAGGCGGCGGGCGGGGGCGTAGGTGCGGCTCGGGTCGCCCGCGGCGGCGACCCGGGGCAGGTTGATGGCCGGCCTGCCCAGCCAGGACGAGCCCTCCTCGGCGTGTGCCGGTGCGTCCGAGAGCACGCCCACCAGGGCGCCGTCCGGCAGTTCGCGGCCGGGGCCGACGATGCCCGAGTTGCCGACGAACGCCCGCCGCCCGACCCGCGAGCGGCCGAGCCTCAGCCACCCGCCGCGGACCTCGAAGGGGGCCACCAGCGTGTCGTCGGCGAGGAACGCCCCGTCCTCGACCCGCATGAGCCCGGGAAGTGTGAGCACGGTCGAGGCTTCCACGTGGCGTCCGATCCGGGCACCGAGAAGCCGGAGCCACACGGGTGTGAACAGGCTCGCGTAGAACGGGAACAGCGATCCGCGGGCGGTGTTCATCAGACCGGTGACGATCCAGGTGCACCAAGCGACCTTGCCGTGCGCAGGGTGGTCGCCCGGTTTGACGGGGATGCTGAACACGCGGACCGCGACGACGACGAGCGCCGCGTAGCACACCAGGGTCAGCAGGGCCAACAGCGGTGTGACGACGAGGAGTCGGCCCAGGGCCGCAGTCAGGGTGTGCGCGCGCTGGGCGAGCGCCCTGGAGACGAGGAGCGCCGGAAGCGCGGCGAGCAGCGGCAGCGCGCTGAAGACGGGCAGGGCGAGGCCGTAGGCCAGGTCCCAGACGCGGGAGCGGCGGTGGTCCGGCAGGGGCCACCCCTCCCCCGCCGGTTTGCCGTCGGGCACGGGCCGGGCGGGCGAACCGTGCCACTGCTCGTAGGCGGGTACCTCGCCGGTCACGCAGCTGCCCGGTGCGATGTCGGCGCCCTCGCCGACGCGGGCTCCGGGCATGAGCATGCTGCGGGTGCCGATGCGGGCGCCGGCTCCCACCTCGACCGCTCCGAGGTGCAGTACGTCGCCGTCCAGCCACCAGCCGGCGGCGTCCACCTCGGGTTCGAGCGCGCACCCGTCCCCGAAGCGGGCCATGCCCGTCACGGGCGGTGCGGCGTGCAGGTCCACGTCGCGCCCGACCCGGCAGCCGAGTGCACGGGCGTAGTGCCGCGCCCAGGGGGTGCCGAGCAGCGCGGCGACGTTGAACATGCCCACGACGCGTTCGGCCGTCCACAACCGCAGATGGACAGATCCGCCGCGCGGATACGGGCCGGGCCGCAGCCCCGCGGTGAGCAGCCGGGCCGCGCAGGAGCCGATGGCCAGCCGTCCGGCGGCGCTGGACAGCACGAGCCAGCCGCCCAGGATCAGCCACCAGGAGGTGTGCGGGGCCCACGGCACCGGTCCCACCAGGTTGTCGACCGCGGCGAGGGCGAGCACCCAGCGCAGGCCGCTGAGGGTGTACAGCACGGCGAGCACCAGGGCCTGGATCACGCCCGCGCGGCGCGGTACGGGCCGTACCCGGCGCTCTTCGCGGGGGCCGGCGCCGAGTTCGTCGAGGCGGGCGGCGAGGTCCCGCAGGACGGGATGGCCGTAGACGTCGGCGACGGAGACGGCGGGGACGTGCTCGCGCAGCTGCGAGACGAGCCGTGCGGCGGCCAGGCTGGTGCCGCCGAGAGCGAAGAAGTCGCTGTCCTCGGTGACGGGCAGGCCGAGCAGTCTCTCCCACTGCTCGGCGAGCCGGCCGGCCGTTCCGCTCGGCCGCGGCCCCGCCGCGGCCGCGCCTGTGGCGGTCCCGGGCAGCGGCCAGGGCAGCGCGTTGCGGTCGACCTTGCCGGAGGTCTTCGTGGGCAGGTCGTCCACAACGGCGAGCACGGGCACCAGCGCCGGCGGCAGGACGTCGAGCAGCCGTCCGCGGGCTGCGGCGGTGTCGAAGCCGCCGTCGGCGTCCGTCACGACGTAGCCCACCAGCACCTGCCCGCCGGCCTCGGTGGTGCGCACCGCCGCCGCGGCGGCGCGCACGCCGGGCAGCGCCTGCAGGGCGGCGTCGACCTCGCCGAGTTCGATGCGGCGTCCGGCAAGCTTCACCTGCTCGTCGGCGCGTCCGACGAACACGAGTCCCTCGGGGTCGGCCCGCACGAGGTCTCCGCTGCGATACACGCGCTCGCTGCGCAGCGAGGGGTGCGAGGTGAACTTCTCCGCGTCCTTGGCCGGGTCGAGGTAGCGGGCGGTGCCGGCCCCGCCGATGAGCAGCTCGCCGGTCTCGTACCAGGAGACGGGGTTGCCCTCGCGGTCCACGACGGCGATCTCCCACCCGTCCAAGGGGCCCCCGATGCGCACCGGTTGGCCCGGCAGAAGCAGGGCGGCGCAGGCGACAACGGTGGTCTCGGTGGGACCGTAGGTGTTCCACAGCTCGCGCTGGGGTGCGGCGAGCCGGTCCACCAGCTCCGCGGGGCAGGCCTCACCGCCGAGGATCAGCAGGCGGACCCGCTCCAGGCAGTCCAGCGGCCACAGGGCGGCCAGCGTGGGCACGGTGGACACGACGGTGATGCCGCGCTCCACGAGCCACGGGCCGAGGTCGGTGCCGGCCCTGACCAGCGACCGCGGCGCCGGCACCAGGCACGCGCCGCTGCGCCAGGCCAGCCACATCTCCTCGCAGGAGGCGTCGAAGGCCACGGAGAGGCCGGCGAGGACGCGGTCGCCGGGGCCGAGCGGGCGGTCGCGCAGGAAGAGCCCGGCCTCGGCGTCGACGAAGGCGGCCGCCGAGCGGTGGGTGACCGCGACACCCTTGGGGCGCCCGGTGGTGCCGGAGGTGAAGATGATCCAGGCGTCGTCGTCGAGCTCCGGTCGCCCCGGCCGGGAGCCGGGCCGGCTCCCCGGGCTCGGCACGATCGCGCAGCCCTCGCCGATCACGGCGCACACGGCCGCGTCGGCCCAGATCGTCTCCGCGCGCTCGTCCGGGTCGTCGGCGTCCACCGGCACGTAGGCGGCTCCGGCCCGCAGCACTCCGAGGATCGCCAGGTACAGGTCGGCCGTGCCCGAGGGCACCCGCACGCCGACCCGGTCACCCCGGCCGACCCCGGCGGCGGCGAGCCGGCCGGCCAGCTCCTCGGTCCGCCGCAGGAGCGACCGGTAGCTGAGGACGTCGGCGCCCGCGTCGAGCGCCGGCGCCTCGGGGAAGGCCTGTGCGGTGGCCTCCAGCACGTCGAGGAGGCTCCGTGCCGGGGCAGCTTCGGCGACGGGCCACAGTGCCCGGCCCGTCACGGTCCGGCGCTCGCCGGCAGCTTCCCCCTGGGCGAGCTGCACAGTCGCAACACCGCTAGGTTCCAACGATTCCACACCCTTGGTTTGACTGATCACTTGGGGTCCGGGCGAATGAATTCGACTTCCCGGCACCGCGATTGGAGACGACTGCGGAACGACGTCCGTTGGCAGCAGTTTCGCAAACAATAGATAAAACCTGCGGTGGCGCATTGGCGGCTACAACTGCTGTATACTCTCTGGACAGGTAATGTTTGATAAGGTCACAGGGCGTCGAACATTCGCTTAATTCAATCTCTGTGCCATCCCTGTGAGTTTCTTGTGATTTCGGCAACCGGCGTCCGGCGGGACGAGGACGCCGGGATTTGAGCACACCGACACGCGTGTCCCATCCGACGATTCGCCAATCTCCGGGCAGCCGTTGCATGAACTCCGGCCACGGAGGGGTTTCGGTGCCGGCCGGGCCCGGCGGCAGTGGAGCCGCGACGAGGATATAGGCAGCGGTGGCGCCGTCGATTCCCGGGGTGTTCCCAGGGTGGTCGCCGCCGTTCCACTGCGGGTCGGCACGTGGGACATGTCACCCGGAGGGATGACAGCGTCAACGGTTATCACCCAGCCGGGTGATAACCGGCACCCTTGGGCGAGCAGGCCGGCACCCACGATGCCGACCGCGATGTACCGGACCCAGGTGACGACGGAGTAGCCGCGGCATTGCCGGTCGGCAGCGGGAGGGCCCCGGAACCCGCGGCGGCGCTGCGCCGGGCGTCCGGCGGCGACGGCCTCCCGTCACCCGGCCAGTACGCGGGCCCGGCACGCGGAGGTCGTGCCCCAGGCGGAACGCAGGGCGCGGGCCTTGCCGATCCACAGGCCGAGGCCGTACTCGGCGGTGTAGCCGATCGCGCCGTGGAGTTGCAGCGCGGTGCGGGCGGCGGCGTAGGCGGCTTCGCCGCAGGCGGCCTTGGCGGCGGCGGCGTCCTGGCCGGTGAGGGTCACGGCCGCTCCGTACAGCAGCGGCCGGGCGAACTCCAAGGCGAGCAGGACGTCGGCGAGTTGGTGTTTGACGGCCTGGAACGAGCCGATGGCGACGCCGAACTGGGTGCGCCGCCTGACGTATGCCACGGTGCGTTCCAGCAGCGCGAGCCCGGTGCCGAGGGCCTGCGCGGCGGTGGCGAGCGCGGCGAGGTCGGCTGCGCGGGCGGCGGCCGCGGCCACACTCGGCCCACTGGCCAGGACGGTGCCACCCACCGGGCGGGCCAGGCGGCGCCCGGGGTCCAGGGAGGGCTGCACGGCCTCGTGGCCCGAGGCGAGGAGCAGCCGGTCGCCGTCGACCGTCAGTGTCGCGTCCGCCGCATCGGGATCCAGCGCGTACGGGCCACCGGCAGGCATGCTCAGCGACATGCGCCGGCTGCCCGCGGCGATTCCGGGCAGCCACTCCTTGCCCAGCGCGCGGTCGCCGACCCCGTCGACGAGCGCCGCGGCCGCCACCGTCTCCACGAGCGGCCCGGGCACGACGTGGCGGCCCAGCTCGACGAAGGCCGCCACGAGCGCCGCGGGGAGGAAGCCGAGCCCCTCGTAGGCCTCGGGTACCGCGAGGGCGAACACCCCGGCCTCGGCGAGGCGCCCCCACAGCGCGAGGCCCGGTGCGTGGTCGCCCGCGGCCCAGGCGTGCACGGCGGTCGGCGTGTCGGCGGCGCCCAGCATCCGGTCGAGGGTGCGGGCGAACTGCGACACCGCGGCGGCGGGCAGGAAGTGGGTCAGCGGCGCCGTTTCGGCAGGCCGGG
>CAYNNX010000018.1:0-39887 GCA_964398515.1 uncultured Streptantibioticus sp.
GGCCTGCCGGGACCGGTCGCGGCCGGGGCCGGCGGGGCTGCGGGGCCGGCGGCGGGTCCGCCGGGGTAGCCCGGTTGCCGCTCGGGCCGGGCCCGGCCGTCCATGGCCTGGCGGACCCGGGTGAGCAGCATGTCGCGGGCGGTGGTGGCGTCGCCCACGCCGACCAGGTCCACGTAGGTGATGGTGGCGAGCAGGCCCTCGACGGGGATGTCCTCCACGCGGACGGTCAGCAGCCGGCGCTCCGGGGCGTCCGGGTCGGCGCGCAGTGCGGCCTGCCACTCCATCCGGCCGTAGCGGGAGCGTTCGTAGTTGCGGGACAACACGGCGATGACGGCGGCGGATTCGGTCACGCCGCGGTCCATGAAGTCCACGAAGTTGGTGCCGGGCACGAAGTCCCAGGCCTGAATGACCGTCCGGTACCCGGCCTCCTCCAGGGTCCAGGCGATCCACGAGGCCCATCGTTCGTCGGCCGGCGAGTAGCTGATGAAGAAGTCCAACGGACCGTGTGCCCCCATGTTTTCGTGGCGAACCACCATGGCTGCCATCCTAGGAACCCTGCCCGGCCACGGGAACGGCGACGCGCGATCCCGGTCATCGGCGCTGGCACCCGGCGTCGTCCGGCGCGTTCACCGGGCGCGGCGCGTGTGGGATCCTTTCGCCCGTGTCCGTCGTCAAGCGCTTACACCCGTTGGACTGGCTGGCCGCCGGCCTGCTCGCCTGCGGACTGCTGTCCCTGGCCACCGGTCTGCTGCCCGCCCGGCCCGCCGGTGAGGCGATGGACCGCATCGCTCCCCTGCTGGCCTTTCTCGGCACGGTGATCGTGCTCGCCGAACTCACCAGCAGGGCCGGGGTGTTCGACGTCATCGCCGGTGGTGTGGCCCGCGCGGGCAGGGGAAGTTACGGGATGCTGTTCGTGCTGTGCGTGGCGTTCGCCTCGCTCACCACCGTCGCGTTGAACCTCGACACCACCGCTGT
Source organism: uncultured Streptantibioticus sp. (assembly GCA_964398515.1). Classification (GTDB taxonomy): domain Bacteria; phylum Actinomycetota; class Actinomycetes; order Streptomycetales; family Streptomycetaceae; genus CAYNNX01. The sequence continues at coordinate 976 of CAYNNX010000018.1, forward strand.
GCTGCTGACCCCGGTGATGCTGGCGCTCGCCGACCGGGTGGGGATCGCCCCCGTTCCGCTGGCCATGACGACCGTGTGGCTCGCCAACACCGCGAGCCTGCTGCTGCCGGTGTCGAATCTGACCAATCTGCTGGCGGCCGACCGGGTCGCCCTGTCCCCGACGGGCCTCGCCGCCGTGATGTGGGCGCCCGAACTGGCGTCGGTGCTGGCGACGATGGGCTGCCTGTGGGTGTTCTACTGGCGTCCCGGCGAGCGGCGGGCCGACGCCTACGTCCCTCCGCCGCCGCACCGGCCGGACGACCAGGTGCTGTTCCGGGTGTGTGCCGCGGCATGCGCCTGCTTCCTGCTGGCCATCCTGGTCGCCGACGTGCCGCTGTGGGCGGCCTCGGGTGCGGCCGCCGTGCTGGTGGTGGCCGCCTTCGCGGTGCGCCGCCCGCGCGAGCTGCGGCCGTCGTTGGTCCCGTGGCGGCTGCTGGTCCTGGTGCCGGGGATGTTCCTGGTGGTCCAGACGCTGGACGCGCACGGCCTGCACCGGCTGCTGGCGGTCGCGATCGGGCCGGACGGCGGCGTCGCGGGGATGTTCCGGGCCTCGGTGGTCGGCGCCGGGCTGTCCAACGTGCTCAACAACCTGCCCGTCTACCTGGCGGGCGAGGCCGCGGTGCCGGTCGCCAACCACCACCAGCTGCTGGCGCTGCTGACAGGCACGAACGTGGGTCCGGTGGTGACCCCGTGGGCGTCGCTGGCGATCCTGCTGTGGTTCGAGCGCTGCGCCGCGTACGGGATCCGGGTGCCCCTGCGGCGTTTCACGGCCACCGGCGCGGTGCTGGCGGTCGGCGGGCTGCTCGCCGCCACCGCCGCGCTGGCCGTCGTCGGCTGACCGCGCGCACGGTTCAGCGGGGGACCGTGGGCATGCCGCGGGCGACCAGGTCGAGCAGGTCGGGCAGGACATCCGGGCGCCCGGCGACGAAACTGCGGCCGGTGTCGGCTCCCCCGGTCCGCCAGCGGAACGCGCTGCCGTCCAGGGCCCGGATCTGCACCCCGGCCTCCGCGGCGAGCAGCGCTCCGGCGGGCAGGTCGACCAGCTCGGGGCGGTAGCCGACGAAGCCGTCGATGTCGCCGCGGGCCAGCATCACCCAGGTCAGCAGGGGCGCCCACAGCTGCAGCAGCCGGCGGGCGCGCAGGTCGAGCGCGGCCTTCAGCGCGCGCGCCGTGGGATCGTCCCGCGCGACCGCGTGGCCTTGCGTCCACGCCAGGAGCGGTCCGGCCGGGGACGGCGGTCTGCCGGGACCGGTCGCGGGCCCGCCCGGCCCGTGCGCGCCGTGCCCTTTCAGCGCCGTCCAGGTGTGCTCGCTGACGGGGTCGTGGACGACGCCGACCACCGGCAGGTCGTCGACGACGAGGGCGATGCCGACGACGTACGCGGGCAGGCCGATGACCACGTTGTTGCTGCCGTCGAGCGGGTCCACCAGCCAGGTGCGGGCCGGTTCCCCGCCGCCGGGTTCGCCGTCGAGCGTTCCGCTCTCCTCGGCCAGGATCCGGTCGTGCGGGAAGTGTTCGCGGATCCGCCGGACGAGCAGGCGTTCGGCGAGCACGTCGAGGTCGGTGACCACGTCGCCGCGGTCGTCCTTGGCGCGGACGCCGTAGCTGAGGTGGAAACGCGACCGCAGCAGCACGCCCGCCTCGCGCGCGGCGGCGACGGCGAGGTCCCGCTCGGCCGCGAACCGCAACGGTGCCGCCCGCTCAGGGGGTGTCGTTGGGCCCATGCATCCTCCTGAGGGCGGCCCGAGCGATCCGGGCGGTCTGCGTGACATGGCACATCCGCCGCTCGACCCGGTGCCCCGAACCGTGCAGCGGGCCGAGCGACAGGTCGGTGAGGCCGGGCACCGAGCGGCCCAGGACGAGGGTGGCCGCGGCCGCCGCCTGCGGGACGACCGTGGTGTGGAACTCCCCGGCCGCCAGTCGGTAGATCCGGCCGCGGCCGGTGACCTGTGCGGGACCGGAGGCGCAGCGCACCAGACGCGAAGTCGGCCGGATCTCGTCCATTCCCGAAGGCAGGCTGTGCACTTCGAATATCCGGTGGGTGGGGCGTTCCGGCTGATCGCGCACGGACAGGCGGACGTTGCCGACCTGTCCGTACAGCACGCAGCTGGTCAGCTCCCAACTGTGCGAATGCATGAGGGAGGTGGTGGGACCGCCGGGGGTGCTCGGCGCGCCGCTGTCGAAGACGTGGACGCACACCCCCCGCCCGTTGTCGCGCAGCAGCGGCAGGCAGTAGAAGCCCAGCGGGTGGCGGACGGCTCTCATCGGGCGCTGCCCCGAGGCGACGGCATCCAGGACGGTCCGGGCGCAGCCGAGGAGTTCGGCTGTCCCTTCCCGTTCGGCGGCCCGCTCCAGCGTCCGGAAGTCCATGGGTATCAGCCTTCGGTACTCAGCTGCGGTAGGGGTTGTCGGCGCGGAGCGCCTTGTCGACGATGTCGCTCACGTCCCGGTCGGTGAACGTGGCCGGAAGTGGCAGGTCGAGTGCGTCGAACAGCCGCCTCACCTCGTCGACCGTCGGCTCGTCGGAGAGCAGCACGGCGTCCCGCAGGCTGAGTTTGACCGCCTGCTCGCGGTAGAGGTGCAGTTCGGTCACGTAGTAGTCGTACAGCGGCCGGCCCCGCTCGACGTAGAGGTTGACGCGCTGGGGGTCGTCCTGAGTGATGATCAGGCAGGAGGAGGACAGGTCGAACCGCAGGGCGGGCACGACGGAGGACAGGTGGACGTCGATCTCCAGAGTGTCCAGGCGCTGCCGGTACCAGCAGGCGGCCAGGACCGTGGCGCACGACTCCTTGCGCGTGCGGTCGGTGGTCCACCCCTCCCCCTGGACGGACTCCAGCCGGTGCACGAACGTCTGCCGGAAGCGGGCGTAGGCGGTGCAGGCGCGCTCGTCGGCCGGGTTGACGATGTCGATCTTGATGACGAGGGAGCGACGCTGCCGCTGGGCCTCCCTGACGCACTCGGGCAGGGTGACGGCGCGCAGGTACGTGCCCGTGCCGCCGCGGAAGGTCCACCGGTCGGTGTCCTGGCGGGCGCGCCGCAAGGCCTCTTCGACCTCGGAGCCGGACAGGGAGCGCACCATGGCCAGGTCCTCGATCGCCTGCCGGGCCTCCCGCGTCGCCTCGTGCATGTCGCCGACCCGCCGCTTGCGCTCGGCCAGCGAGGCGTACACCAGCGACGCCAGCACCAGCAGGATGGCGCCTGAGACGACGTCAGGGTGGAGTGTGTTCGACAGGATGTCGAGCAGACCGACGACCACGGCGACGCCGATGCCGACGACACCGTCGAGGTTTCTGATGGCCCAGGCGATGGCGCTTTCCATACGGCGCCCCGACTGGCCGGACCCGCCCGCCACGTGTGCGACCTCCCCCCGTCTGAGGTCATCGTAGGAGTGGCCGCACGGCGGCCGCCAGAAGGAGTCCGACCGGGTGTGCCTTCTGAGCCAGGAAGGGGCGGCTACCGGCTCACCTGGCGCCTTCGGGCACGCCGGTCGGCCTCAAGGCTCGGACGCCGCGACCCGGCGGGGCGCCGATGCCGTCGAAGGCGGGCCAGCGGCGGCCGCCCGGGCCGAGCCGCCGGGCGGCCGTCTTCCGCGGGTCAGCTGACGGCGGGGGTGTCGGTCGCCTTGGACTCCTTGGTCTCCGCGCCGTGGGCGAAGGAGCCCGCGTCCGTGACATCACGGTGGGGGCGCTCCTGGGCCTGCAGGCGCGGCAGGATCCGGCGCAGGTCCTCCAGGAACAGGTCGGCGAGGTCGTGGCCGAACCCGTTGCGTATCACCACGCGCAGCGCCGCCAGGTCCGTGCGCTTCTCCGGGAAGGTGTAGGCGGGCACGAGCCAGCCGCGTTCCCGCAGCGCGGCGGAGACGTCGAAGACGGAGAAGTTCTCGATGCCGTCGCTGATCCGGAAGGCGAAGACCGGAAGCTCGCTGCCGTCGGTGAGCAGCGTGAACGGGCCGATCTCGGCGATCCTCGCGGCCAGCCGCACGGCGACGTCCCGGCAGGTCTGCTGGACTCGGCGGTAGCCGTCGAAGCCCAGCCGCAGGAAGTTGTAGTACTGCGCGATGACCTGGGCGCCGGGCCGCGAGAAGTTCAGCGCGAAGGTGGGCATGTCGCCGCCGAGGTAGTTGACGTGGAAGACCAGGTCGGCCGGGAGGGCGTCGGCGTCCCGCCACAGCGCCCAGCCCACACCTGGCATGACGAGTCCGTACTTGTGCCCGGAGGTGTTGATGGACGCCACCCGGGGCAGCCGGAAGTCCCAGCGCAGCTCCGGGTCGAGGAAGGGCGCGATCATGGCACCGGAGGCGCCGTCCACGTGCACGGGTACGTCGACGCCGGTGCGCTCCTGGAGGTCGTCCAGGGCGGCGGCTATCTCGGCGACCGGCTCGTAGGAGCCGTCGAACGTGGAGCCGAGGACCGCGATCACGCCGATGGTGTTCTCGTCGCACAGCTCGGCGGCGCCCTGCGCGGACAGGTGGAAGCGTTCGCCCTCCATGGGCACGTAGCGCGGCTCGACCTCGAAGTAGTCGGCGAACTTCTCCCAGCACACCTGGACGTTGACGCCCATCACGATGTTCGGGCGGTCCACCGGCTTGCCCTCGGCGCGGCGCCGGTGCTGCCAGCGGCGCTTGAGGGCGAGGCCGGCCAGCATCGCCGCCTCGCTCGAACCGGTCGTCGAACACCCCACCGCCGTGTGCGGGTCGGGCGCGTTCCACAGATCGGCGAGCATGTGCACACAGCGGGCCTCGATCTCGGCCGTCTGCGGGTACTCGTCCTTGTCGATCATGTTCTTCTCGGCGCACTCGGCCATCAGCTGCTGCGCCTGGGGCTCCGCCCACGTGCTGACGAAGGTGGCCAGATTCAGCCGGGCGTTCCCGTCGAGCATCAGTTCGTCGTGGATGATCTGGTAAGCGGTCTCCGGATCCATCCCGCCGTCCGGCAGTTCGAAGCGCGGTACGTGGATCGGCTCCCGGCTGAAGACGGGGTTCACCGTCAGATGGGCGCTGGCGTCACGGTGCTGGTGGGGGCGCTTGAGTGGCACAGCCTTGAGTCCTTCCCGGTTGCGTGCCGGACATCGTGCGGGCGGCCCGGCCGATCGGGCAACACCGCGGGTGCCGGCGGGTCCCTCCGCTTCCGGCAGACACGCTAGCGGCCGGATTCACCGGGTCGTCCGGCGGGCCTCCCGGGGGCTCACGCCCACAGGTGCAGGGCGGGCGGCCGGATTCCCCGGGATGCCCGCCGAGGCGAGCGTGGCCGAAGACGATCGCCGTGTAGTGGAGAAGACGTGATGACCCACCTCAGGACTGCCCAGATCCGGGCGGCCGGAACCGTCGCCGCCGTCGGAGCGCCGGCTCGCGGTCGGCGCGCCACGGCCGCCGGGCGGTGTCCGGCAGGGGACGGCCGCGGCACCGTGCCGACGGTCGGCCCGGCCGCCTGCAGGAGTACCGGGTCACCGCGGTCAGCCGCCTGAAGGGCGCATCCGCCGAACGCTCGGGCGTGAGCGCCGGATCGGTACTCCATGCCGACCGCCGTGACGGGGACGTCTTCACGCTCCGGCCGACAACGCGCCAGGATCCGGCGGTACTCCGCATCGACGGCTCAGCCGGCGACCGCGGTCTGCGGCGCGTGGCGGCGCTGTCCGCGGCATGCGGGCGTGCGCTGCCCGGCGCCCCGGTGACGGCCTTCGGCGTCTCCTGGCAGACGTTCCAGGAGAACCACCCCTTCTTCGCCGCGAAGGGGATCGACCGGGCGGCGGTGTGCGACCGCAGTCGGCGTTCGGTCCACGCCGGGATGACCGGCGACCAGCTGTTCGCCGTCCTGCGCGACATGCTCGCACCGCTGTACGGCGCACACGTCGTGCTGTCGGCCGGCCCCACCCGCCTGTTCGGCGAGACCCGCCCGGCACCGTCGCCCCCGGCCCCGATCCGGACAACCGGATCCGCACCCAACATCCGGCAGCGCGACCGTGCGCATCGGGGAGCCGACACAGGGCGTCCTGTCCGACGCGCTGACGCGCCGGCTCCCCAACGGCTGGGAAGTCCTCGTGCCGGACGGGGAGTTCCTCACCCGCGACGGCCGCGCCTTCGACGGCACGGGCATCGCGCCCTGATCGCCGAACCGGCCTTCACCGCCGGGGAGTTCGCCGAACACCGCGACTCGGCCTTCGACCGGGCGGTCGCGTGGCTGATCAACGGCCCACGGGAGCGCCGCTGAGGGCTTCGGCGACTGTGAGGCTGTCCTCGTAGACGGCGCAGCGGGTGATGAGGCCCGCCTCGACGGTGAGATGGAGGGCGCACAGGGCCCTGTAGGGCTTGCCCGTGGCCTTCACCGTCTGCCGGATCTCGCCGAGCACGACCGCCTCCGTGCCGTCGACGAGGACGCGCGGGGCGCTCGCGCCCGGGGGCACGGGGAGCCCGGGGAGGTGGCAGGCGGCGATCTCCCGGAAGTGGTCGGCCACGTCGGCGCGGGTCGAGCGGGGCCGGATCCACGGCACCGCGGGGTGGCCGTCCGGCGGCCAGTTCAGCTGCCACTCGACGCGCTCGGCGAAGAGCTCGGCGATCCCGTCCGCGTCGCCCTCACCGAGGCGCCGGAGGAACTCGTGCGCCGTGGCGCGGGTACCGTCCTGCGTGCCGTCGGGTATGTCCACGGTGAACTGGTAGTCGTGCCGTATGCGGCCCGTCGCGCCCAGCACGGCGAAGACACGACCGCTCCAGGCGGCACGGCCGCCGACCGCCGGGACCATGTGCGCGGTGAAGGCGACGGTGCCGTGGTGGCCGGCGGCGTCGTCGCCGGCCCGGAAGACGAATCCCCCGTCGCGCACCAGTTCGTTGTGGACCTCGGCGACCCGGGCCTCGAGCGCGTCGTGACCGCGGTACCGCGCCGACTCGGTGGTCTCGACGCCGTCGGCCTCCCACAGCCCCGCGACGGCGCGGCGGCGCGCCGCCGGGTCGGACTCGTTCCACACGGCGACGTACCGTTCGGCCAACTGCCGGATGTCCATGTCCATGGCCCACGAGGCTAACCTCACGTGAGGCTGCATATGGACTAATCGGGACGGAATTCTGCGTGCGGCCGCCGCGGACCGGGTACGTGTGGCGCGTCCAGCCCTGGTAGGTGCCGGATCTACCCGTCAGACCCCGTAACTGGAGCTCGTATGGAACCCGGCTCGACCGCGCGGAACTGTCCATTCGACTACGCCGAGGCACTCGAATTCGACCCCGTGCTCAAGCACCTGCTGTACAACGAACCCGTCTCCCGTATCCGGCTGCCCCACGGCGAGGGGGAGGCATGGCTCGTCACCCGGTACGAGGACGTGCGCACCGTGACCACCGACCGGCGATTCAGCCGCCACGGCATCGTCGGACGCGACTTCCCCCGTATGACGCCCGAGCCGATCGTGCAGGACGAGGCGATCAACGTCATGGACCCGCCGGCCAGCAGCCGCCTGCGCAGCCTGGTCTCGAAGGGGTTCCAGCCGCGTCAGATGGAACGCATGCGGGAGCACACGCAGGCCGTCGTGGACGACCTGCTGGACCAGATGGCCGAGCACGGCTCCCCCGCGGACCTGATGGAACACCTGGCGTCCCCGCTGCCGCTGACCACGATCTGCGAGGTCCTCGAGATCCCCGACGCCGACCGTGCGCAGTTGCGCGCCCACGCGCGCACCATGATGAACACCCCTGTCGACAACCGGGACAACGCCGTGCGGGCCAAGGCGGACATGCGCGCCTACTTCGGCAAGCTGACCGCGGAGCGCCGCCGCAACCCCGGCGACGACCTGATCAGCGCGCTGGCCACCGCCCGGGACGGAGACGAGATCCTCGACGAGCGGGAACTGACCGTGATGGCCATGGTCCTGCTCATCACCGGGCAGGACACCACCACCTACGAGATCGGCAACCTCTCCTACACAATGCTCACCCGGCCCGACGTGATGGCGACGGTGCGCGCCCGCCCGGAGATGCTGCCGCAGGTGATCCAGGAGATGCTGCGGTTCATCCCGTTCCGCAAGGGCGTCGGCATTCCGCGTGTCGCCACCGAGGACGTGGAGCTGAGCGGGGTGAGGATCCGGGCCGGGGACATCGTGCACGTCTCCTACCTGACGGCCAACCGGGACCCGGAGAAGTTCGACCGGCCCGACGAGCTCGACCTGGAGCGCACCTCTCCCCCGCACATGACCTTCGGCTGGGGTGGGCACCACTGCCTCGGCGCGCCGCTCGCCATCGTCGAGCTCGAGGTCGCCCTCGGTACCCTGCTCAAGCGGTTCCCCGACCTGCGTCTGGCGAAACCGGCCGAGGAGGTGCGCTGGAACACCACGGCCATCTGGCGCTATCCGGTGGAACTGCCCGTCGCCTGGTGAGGCCGGGCCGCCCGAGGTGCGGCCCTCACCCGGCTGCCGTAGCGTGGGGACGGTCATCGCATCACGCCGCGGCGGACACGCTCCGCGACTGCGGCGGAAATCCAGTGTTCTACGGTCGGCCCCGCCCGTGCGGTGGCCGGGCAGGGCCGCACTGTGTGGACCATCATCCGCGAGGAGCAGGTTCATGGCGGTTCTGTGCAAACCGGCAATCGCGGTCCCTGATCACGTCATCACGAGCCAGGAAACCGTCGAACTGGCCAGGGGGCTGCACAACGACCATCCTCAACTCGGCCTCGTCGTACGGCTGATAGAGCACACCGGGGTGGTGAAGCGGCATCTGATCCAGCCGATCGAGAAGGTACTGCAACACCCCGGGTTCGACGAACGCAGCGCGCTGTACGAGGAGGAGTCCAAGACCCGGGTCCCGCCTGTGGTGCGCCAGGCGCTCGAACAGGCGGAACTCGGCCCGCAAGAGATCGACTTGATCATCTACGTCTCGTGCACCGGCTTCATGATGCCGTCGCTGACCGCGTGGCTGATCAACACGATGGGCTTCAGATCCGAGACGCGGCAGATACCGATCGCGCAGCTCGGCTGTGCCGCGGGCGGCGCCGCGATCAACCGGGCCCACGACTTCTGCAAGGCGTACCCGGACGCCAACGTCCTCATCGTCGCCTGCGAGTTCTGCTCGCTGTGCTACCAGCCGACCGATCTGGGCGTGGGATCGCTGCTGTCCAACGGCCTGTTCGGCGACGGGATAGCCGCCGCGGTGGTGCGGGGCAACGGCGGCACCGGGGTCCGTCTGGAGCGCAACGGCTCGTACCTCATCCCGAACACCGAGAACTGGATCTCCTACGCGGTCCGCTCGACGGGATTCCACTTCCAGCTCGACAAGCGTGTGCCGGGGACCATGGAGCCGCTCACACCGGCGCTCCAAGCGGTCGCCGAGCAACACCACTGGAACGCCGGCAAGCTGGACTTCTACATCGTCCATGCCGGCGGCCCGCGCATCCTGGACGACCTCAGCCGTTTCCTCGACGTGCCGCCGGACGCGTTCCGCTTCAGCCGCGCCACGCTCACCGAGTACGGCAACATCGCCAGTGCGGTCGTGCTGGACGCCCTGGCCCGCATGTTCGACGAGTCGGCAGCGCTCGACGGCCAACGCGGCCTGCTGGCCGGCTTCGGCCCCGGCATCACCGCCGAGATCGCCCTGGGCACCTGGACTTCGGACGACGACGGCGTTTAGGCCGTCGCGGGGGGGACCGGAGTCCCTCGACACACCGGCATAGTTGTATCATCTACTGAATCACATCCGTCACCGAGAGTAACGTTTCGGGACGCCCTGACCAGGCGCCCAGTGGTGTGCGGAAGGGGGAAGGTGGATACAGCGAGCCGGTGTCGACGTCGGGCGGGGTCCAGATGGCGCAGCAGGAGCGGGCGGTGCGAACGCGGCGCCTGATCGTGGAGGCGGCGGGCGCCGTCTTCGACGAATTGGGCTACGAAGCGGCGACCACCACGGAGATCATCGCCCGCAGCGGTGTGACCCGCGGAGCCCTCTACTTCCACTTCCCCTCCAAGGAGGCGATCGCGGATGCGGTCATGGCCTCCCAGGACCAGTTCCTGGTCCCCCCGGAGCGCGGCATGAAACTCCAGTCGGCGATCGACCTGACGATGTCCTTCGCGGACCGGCTGCGCCACGACTCGATGCTGCGCGGTGCCGTACGGCTCGCCGTGGAGCAGGCGTCCTACCGCAAACCGGACGCCACTCCGTACGTCAGCTCGCACGAGGTCATCCTGCGTCTGCTGCGGGAGGCGGAGGAGCGGGGCGAACTACTGCCGAGCGTGGAGCCGGAGGAGGTCGCCCCGCTGATCGTGGGCGCGTTCACCGGCATCCAGGTGCTCTCGCAGGTCTCCAACAACCGTATCGACCTGCTCGAACGCATCTCCACCCTGTGGAGGTACCTGCTCCCCGCGCTCGCCGTGCCGGCCCTGCTGCCGCGCCTGAACACCGCTCCCGAGGTCCGGACCTCCTGAACCGGGCGTCCGGCCCGAAACCTGCAGGATCGTTTCATGTAGCCCCTCCCGCCGCCGGTTCGTCGTCAAGGGGCCGCTCCCTGAGGTACACCTACCGGCGGTGAGAGGGGAGGCAACGTTGGTCGAGGAGTCCGAGGCGCACCGGCCGCAGGGCTGGGGGTCGTTCATAGCCGCCGTGCGGCACCGCATGGGACTGCCGCAGCGGCGTTTCGCGGCGCTGGTCAGGGCCAGCGAGCGCACCGTCATCAGCTGGGAGCAGGGCACCACCGTCCCCAGGCGCCGGCGCCTGGCGGAACTGCAGAGCCGGCTGAAACTGGGCTGTCAGGAGGAGGCCCTGCTGTACTGGCTGGCCGACCGCGCCGGCCCGCCGCTGCGCCCGGCGTCGTCGCTGCACGAACTCGGCCCGCATCTGACCGGGTTGAAGCTGTGGGTGGACCGGCAGCCGGACCCCGCCTGGGTGGCGGACGTCGAGGGCAACGTCATCCTCTACAACGAGGAGTACCGGTACCTGATGGCGGAGATGGCCGCCACGGCGCCCAGGCCGAGTTGCAGCCCGTTGCACAGCCCGCTGCGTTACGTCGCCTTCCATCCGGGCGCGCGCGAGATGCTGGTGGACTGGTACGAGCGCTGGCTGCTGCCGGCCCTGGCCCAGTTGTCGGTCGCGCTGATGCGGTATCCCGACGCGGCCGAACTGCGGGAGCTGGCCGCCGACCTGGAGGCCGATCACCTCACCAAGCGTGCGTTCACCGAGGATCTGCCCGGCTGGGCGGGGCGCGCGGAGAACCTGCTGCACGGCGACGGGCACCCCCGGCAGCTGCGGCACCCCGCGCTCGGCGTCGTAGACGTCCACCTCGTCGAGCACGTACCGGCGCCCGGCCTCGCCCGAGGCATGCGTGCGGTCACCCTGCTTCTGCCCGAATCGTGACCGCCTCTGCCGCGGGCCGCCGCTGGTCGCCCCTGTCGAGCCGCCAGAAGACGCTCCGGTAGCCGGGCAGCCCCTCGGGTTCCATCGCGCTGATGTGCGCGACGACCCGCCCCACGGCGGGGTCGGGGTGGCGCAGGGGCCGGCGGGCGGCAGCCGGCAGGACGGCGCCCTCCGCGCGCCGCGCGAGCCGGACCGGGACCTCGTCCGCCCAGGCCCGGGCGACGCACCGCCGGGCGGTGAGGGCGCCCACCAGGCCGTGCAGCGGCGAGCCCGCGGCGGCGCTGCGCAGCCCGTCGGCGATGTCGCAGAGGATGGGCAGCAGCCAGCTGTCGTGCCAGTCCTCCAGGGTCCGCCGGGCCTCGGGGTGCAGGGCGACGAACCGTGCGAAGTTCTCCCGCGGCATGACGCCCGGCCGTGCTCCGACGGCCGAGAACACCGCGTCGAAGGCCGGATTGCACACCAGAACGTCCCATGACGCGTCGCGTACGAAGGCGGGCATGCGCAGGTCTCGGAAGCTTCGGTGCCATTCGCCCGCGTAGTCCGCCAGGAGCCCCGGCCGCGGCGGCAATCGGGAGGTCCGCTCGGCCGCGGGGCCGCCGGCCGCGGCGAGGCGGGCCAGCTCGCGGTGCTCGTCCGGCGCCAGTTGAAGGGCGTCCGCGATGTCGTCGAGCCGTCCGGGGTCCACGCGGTGGTGGCCGCGTTCCCAGTTGCTGACGGTGCGTGTGCTGACGTCCAGCCGCCACGCCAGCTTCTCCTGGCTCATTCCGGTCCGGTGCCGCAGTGCGCGCAGGAACGCGGGCAGGGACTCACCCGTCGCCCCCTCGCCGTCCGCGGACCGGCCACCGTCACGCGGCCGGATACGGACGGGCCGCACGGGCAGGGGACCGCCGCCCGCGCCAGGGCGGCCAGCCGCCGCGTCACCGCCGGTACCAGGGGCGAGGGGCGTGTGTGCAAATGACATCATGGATCGCTGCGCCTTCTCGGGAACGCTCCCGCAGCGGTCACCGATCGACCCCCGTCCGATGGGTTCCCGCCACACGGAGGCTCGATTGTGACCCGGCGGAGGCGGCTTGGGTAGCGGTGCCAATTCGGGGGACTTCCCGTCCCCAATATTCAATTTTCAACAAATGGCGCAGGGTTCGCCGGCAACGGGCTGCCAACGGGAGGGACACATGGAACACGGGCCGACCCCCGCGGAGCGGCGTGAGAAGCTGGCCTTCCTCAGGGAGGCCCGGGACGGTGTGGACCGCTCCGTCTTCGAGGAGAGGCACCCCGTCGAGGTGCCGCGGCAGTTCCCCGGCCGGGGCCGGCGCGCTCCCGGGCTGACGCTGGACGAGATGGGCCGGCTCCTGGGGCTGCGCGACGGCTCGTGGTACGCGGACCTGGAGCGCGGGCAGGTGGACAACGCCCCGCCGGAGCGCCTGGCCAAGGTGGCCGAGATCCTTGATCTGACGGCGCGTCAGTACGAGTTCCTGTGCGTGTACGCCTGCCGGCCCAAGCCCGCGTACCGCCCGGTCCCGCTGCCCGACGGCTACCGCGAGGTGCTCGACCTCTACCAGGGCCCGGCCTACATCCAGGATCCCGGCTGGAACCTGGTCCGGCCCAGGATGTACAACGCCGCGGCCGCGGACCTGCTCGGCGGGATCCCGGACGACTTCAACTTCATACGCTGGGTGCTGTGCAACGAGAAGGCCCGGCAGGCACCGCGCGACGGTGCGAAGCATGCCTGGATGCCGCAGTTCTGGGAGGTGTGGGCTCCCCGCGCCCTGTCGGTCGTGCGCGCGGCCTTCGTCGCGCATCCGGAGAACGCGACACTCGCCCAGCTCCACTTCGAGCTGAAGAACGACCCCGAACTCGGACCGCTCTACCGGGGCAGGCTGCTGCCCTTCCCGCACACCGACGGCGACCTGCGGCCGTTCGTGCACGGGACGACGGGCGAGCTCGGGACCGTCCGCCTCAACGTGCTCGCACCGCGGGGCGGCGACGCCACCGTCATGCTGCTCAACTTCACACCGCGGTCCTGAACAGGCCGCCCGTCAAACGGCCTTGATGGCACCGCCGTCGATGACGTAGTCGGCACCGACGACGCTGCCGGCGAGGTCGGAGGCGAGGAAGGCGATGAGCTCGGCGACCTCCTCGGGCTCGACCAGGCGGCCGGTGACCATCCCCGAGCCGCTGGGCACCTGGGCCACGAACTCCTCTAGCCCGGCGCCGTATCGCCTGGCCTTGCGCGCGCCGTAGCCGTCGGGCAGCTCCCACACCCCGGTCCGGGTCGGCCCGGGCGAGACCGTGTTGACCCGCACCCCCCGCGGACCGAACTCCTCGGCGAGCGCCTTGCCCAGAGTGTTCAACGCCGCCTTGGCGGTGGAGTAGTCGACCGGCCCGGTGGCGTTGCGGGCGCCGATCGAGGAGACGTTGACGATGGCACCGCGGCGTTCGAGCAGAGTCGGCAGGGCCGCACGGATCAGGCGGCGGGGTGCGTGGAAGTTCAGGGCCCAGGAGCGCTCCCACGTCTCCTCGTCCGCCGAGAGGAATCCGGCGGTCGCGTAGACGTCGCCGCCGCCGGCGTTGTTCACCAGGACGTCTATGCCGCCCAGTTCGGCGACGGCACGCTCGATCAGGCGCTCGCACGCCTCTGGGGTCGTGAGGTCCACCGCGACGGCCGTCGCGCCGGTGCCCTTCAGCTCGTCGGTGATCGTGCGTGCGGCGCCGACCACCCGGACGCCCTCACGGATCAGGGCCCGCACGACGGCCAGCCCGATCCCCCGGCTCGCGCCGGTCACCACAGCGGTCCTACCCGCGATGCGAAGGTCCATCATGTCCTCTCGGGCGCGTCTCCGGCACCGGTCCGGAGAGGGTTCGCGTTCTCGGCGTGATCTTCACGCTATACGCATCCGGCGCGGGCGGGGGCGGCCGGAATGGCGTGAACTCGCCCCTCATGAACGCTTCTTTCAGCAACCGGCACGGGACCGCTTCATGGTGCCGCAGGGTTGCATACCGGTACAGATCAGTGACGCTGCCGTGGCCACCGCCGTGCCGGCGGCCCTGTCCGTCAGTCCACGGTGGCCTTGAGCAGAGGAGAGCCATGCCGCACCCGGAACCCCTCCAGCCGCACCGGTGCCCGCGCGAGCTTCGGCCGCGCTGGGGCGTGGCCGCCGTCGTCGCCCCCTTCGGCACGGGTCGCGCGTACGCCGCCGAGTTCCGCCGGCGCGGCTGGCACAGCGTCGCCGTCACGCCCCCGCGGGTGTGCCTGCCTGCCGTGTACCGCGTGCACGAGGGCGAGTTCCTCCGCGTCATCGAGCACGACGGCGATCTGGCGCGCACCGCCGCGGAGTTGAGCAGGTGGGACGTGGCGGCGGTGGTGGCCGGAAGCGATCTCGGCGTCCGTCTCGCCGACTCCCTCGCTGTGACGCTTGGCGTACCCGGGAACCCGGTGGCCACCACCGCCGCCAGATGCGACAGGGCCGCGATGGCTCGGGCGTTCGCCGCGGCGGGGCTGCCGGCCGTCCGCACGCTGCGCACCGCCAGTCTGGGCGAGGCCGCGGCGTGGGCGTACGACATCGGCCACCGCACCTGCACCGTTCAGTATCCGGAGGCCGTGCCCGGCGGCGAAGTGCGCTTATGCGCGAGCCGCGAGCAACTCGTCCGCGCCTGGCGCGATCTGCGCCGCGCACGCGGGGCCGACCGGGCGCACGGTAACCCTCTGCTGGTCCGGGAGGAGACGGCCGGCCTGCGGTACGCGGTCAACTCGGTGAGCTACGCCGGCCACCACCGGGTGACCGAGATCTGGGCGGAACAGCGGGTGCGCCGCGGCGGGGTCCTGCTGGAGGACCGCGCCGACCTGCTGCCGCCGGCGACCGCCGCGGCCGGTCCGCTGGCCGACCACACGGCGCGTGCGCTGACCGCACTGGGCGTCGCCTACGGTCCCGCGCACTCGAAGCTGCTGCTCACCGACCGCGGGCCGGTGCCGGTCGAGACCTGGGCCCGGCCGGACGGCGGCGTCGACCCGATCGCCCTCGTCTGGGCCACCGGCAGCCATCACGCCCGAGACGCCGTGGCCGCGCTGCTCGACCCGCTGTCCCTCATGGACCGCCGGGAACGCGCGGCCAGGCACGCGTGCCGGCTGGTGCTCGCCGCCGATCGCGACGGCGTCCTCGACACCGCCGCCCTCGCTCGGATCCTGTCGCTGCCCACCCTCGCCGGAACGGTGGGGCGGCTGGCGCCCGGCGCGCGGGTGCGCAGGACGCGGGACCCGCTGACCTCACCGGGCGCCCTGATGCTGGTCTCCGACGATCAGGCCGAGATCGAACGCGACGTCGCGGCGGTGCGCGCGATGGAACGCGGCGGCCTGTACCGGTGGCAGCCGTACCCGTGAGGCACCCCGCGGGGATCTTCGAGGGTTGAGCGCGTGGACACCGGGTAAACAGGGTTTCACCTGGCGTCACGAGAGCGGGGTGCCGATGTCGACAGAGCCGGTGCAGGGCACGCCGGAACCGCTCACCTCCTTCCAGCTCTTCGGCATCGGACTGGCGCTGCGTCTGCTGACCGCGGGCGCCACCTTGCTGACCGGCGACGCCCGCGTGATCTGCACGCTGGGATTCCTCGGCAGCTTCCTGGTGCCGATCACCTTCCCGTCGCCCGCGCGGCGCCGCGAGGCCGCGGGAAAGCGGCCGGTGACCGGCATCCGCGCCGCCGAACGCCAGGGTTCCCTGCAGGCCGGGTGAGGTCCGGGGAGAAGTCCCACTACGCGCTGAGTGAACCAAACCGTCTGGGATGCTGTCCCTCTCCGGTGAAGGACTACCCGAAGAGAGAGCGACGACCGTGGGACTGATGTCCGAGACGTTCCTCATAGTGCTGGTGATCACCGCGATAGCGGTGGTCGCACTGGCGCTGTGGCTGTGGCCGCGTGCCGCGAAGAAGGGCCCGATACCCTGGCTGGGACGCCTGGGGCTGGTCGTGGTGACCCAGGTCGCGATCTTGTGCGTGGTCCTGGTCGCCGCCAACAAGAGCTACGGCTTCTACTCCTCCTGGACCGACCTGTTCGGCGGGTCGGTGGGCAAGCAGGTGCTGATCCCGGGGCGCGACGGACCGCATCCTGCCGCGCTCGTCGTCAAGGGCCGTAACGACGGCGGCCTGAAGGGCGCGAAGACCGCCTCGGGCGAGGTGGAATCGGTCACATTCCACGGTCAGTCCTCGGGCCTGACCGCCGACGGCTCCGTCTACCTGCCGCCGCAGTACTTCGCCAAGGGCCACGGCAACGACAGGTTCCCGGTGGTGGTCACCGTCACCGACGGCTCCGGCGCCGCGCACGACCCCGTCACCGGGCTGAAGCTCCCGCGGACCGTCGCCGACGACATCGCGGCGAAGAAGATCAAGCCCGCCATCTACGTGATGGTCCACCTCGCGCTCACCCCCGGCCACGACACCAGCTGCACCGACGCCCCCGGCGGCCCGCAGGCGCTGGCCTTCTTCACCCAGGACCTGCCGATGGCCGTGGCCGGCCACTACCGCACGGTCAACAGCTCCGGTTCCTGGGGCGCGATCGGCGACTCCGCCGGCGGCTACTGCGCCCTGAAGCTCGCCATGACCAACCCCGCCCGCTACGGCGCCGCGGCCGGGCTCGCCGTCGACCGCCTCACCCCGCAAGGCGGGCGGCCCGACAGCCTCTACGCCGGCAACGCACAGGTCAGGGACGAGAACGACCTGATCTGGCGGGTGCAGCACATGCCCGCTCCGCCAGTCTCCCTCCTGGTGGGCGGCAACGACTCCGCGGCCCGGCAGTTCGCCCGGAGCGCCAAGGCGCCGACCAAGGTCTTCCCGCTGCCGCAGGGCACCGGCGCGAACGAGCAGGCCGAGTACGCCCAGGCCGTCACCTGGATGGACAAGCAGCTCACCGCCGAGCTCCCGTAGCGGGCGCAGCGGCCGGAGCGGGGACGACGCCGAGCCCCCGCTCCGCGACCGGGGTGCGGCGGCCCGTCACGGGCACCGGCGGCAGGCAGACGACCTGGGCGGCGTAGACGGTGCCGGCTCCGTACCCGGTGAGCAGGGCGAGGCTGCCGTGCAGCTGCGGCCGGCGCTGCAGCAGCCGGTCCACGGCCAGGGGGATGGAGGCCGCCGCCGCGGCGCCGCGGTGCGTGGTGTCGCGGGCGACGACGATCCCGGAAGGCAGGGCGAGGGCGGCGGCGAGCGCGGTGACGGCGCGGTCGTCGCACGGGTGCGGGACGACGGCCGCCAGGTCGGCGGTGCCGATTCCGGCTCTGCGCACGGCGTCGAGGGCCGCCCGCGCGATGGTGCCGGTCCCCGGGGCATGCGCCGCCGGGCCGCACGCCCCTGCCGGTGCGGCGGCGCCGTCGGCCTCCCGGCCCACCGGGTCGCTGCCCCAGGCGACCGGCCCCACGCCCGGTTCCGGACCGGCGTCGAGCAGCGCGGCACCCGCTCCCGCCGGGCCGCCGGGCCGGCGGCCCGGCGGCCACGACGAGGACCGTGCGGAACGTTCCCCCGGCGATCAGGGAGCGTCCCATTTCCAGGGAATAGCAGAACCCGGCGCACGCCGCGTTGAGGTCCAGGGCGGCGCGCGGCGGGTACGGGAGGCGGTCGGCGATCAGCCGGGCCAGGGAGTGCCGGTGGTCGCGGTGGCTCGTCGACGCGGCGATGAGGCAGTCGGCGGCCGAGCCTTCCAGGCCCGCTCTGGACTCGGCCACAAGGGCGGCCTCGGCCCCGGTGGACTCCGGCGCTCGCACGGCGTCGGGGGCGGGCCGGCAGGCGCCGACCGCGCGCAGCCGTGCGTGGAGGGGGGACGCGCTCACGTCAGTCTCCCTTGTGTGGGAAGCCGCCGCCGGGCATGGCGAGTTCACTGTGCGTGACGGAGTACGGCGGACGTGAGCGCCCCTGGGTCCCGCGGCGACCACGCGGAGGGTGGCGGGGACCGTGTGTGATACAGCGTCACACGTCCGGGCCGCCGCGAGAAGACCGCGTCACGCGGCGCCGAGGCGCACAGGGCTGCGAAGGGAGCGTGCGGGCGCCTTCACCCCGTGCTCAGTGCGGTGTTCACCGGCGTGCGGGCCGCGCGCGCCGCTGGGGCCGCGCAGACGCAGACGGCGGCCACGACGGCGACCGCCCCGGCGAACAGCAGGACTCCGGGTGACGCGGTGCGCGCGATGCCCGCGCCGACGCCGCTCGCGCGCCCCTGCATGTCGATCAGCCGACCGGAGACGGCGACCCCGACGGCGGTGCCGGCCACCACCGCGGTCAGGGCCAGCAGTCCGGTGCCGGTGACGATCACCGCGGTTACCTGACGTGGCGTCAGACCGATGGCGCGAAGCGCCCCCAGGTCCCGGGTGTGGTCCCGAAGTCCCGTGCTTGTGGCGGTGAGCAGCTCCGCCAGGCCGATGAGGGCCAGCACCGCGATCAGGCCGCAGGCGACCGGGCGCACCACGCCGAGCTGGTCCGCCGGGTTGGCCACCGGCTCGACGTCGAGCCGGTTCCCCGAGACGCGGAGCAGTTCGGCGCGCACCGCGTCGCGGTCGGCGCCGGGGGTGAGCACCAGGCTGTAGTAACGCGGTTGCGGAACGCCGCCGTCCGCCTGGAGCGCGTCGAGGTCGGCGGAGAGCATCTCGCCGTTGTGCTCGGGTTCGAGGCTGCGGCCGACGATGTGCAGGATGTGCGGGGTGCCGCCGGTGGTGACCCGTACCCACTGGCCGACGCGGACGTGCATCAGGTCGAGCAGCCCCTGGCCCGCGACGGCCTCGTCCTGGTCCTGGATGCCGCGGCCCTCGGCGACGGCGAAGGGGTACGGGTGCCGGGAGTCGCCGAGGCCGCGCAGGGTGACCGTCCTGGTCTGGCCGGGCACCAGCGCCTGGAGGTCCACGCCGGGATAGGCGGCGCGCACACCGTGGGCGGCGGTGAGCAGCCTGCGGGCCGTGGCGTCGTCGATGCCGCCGGGCCGGGCGGTCAGCGAGGCGGCGAGCCCCACCCGTTCCGGATGGCGCTGGAGCCCGTCGAGCGTGGCCCAACTGCCCAGCGCGATCGTCACCATGGCCATCGGAATGGCCAGGCGCGCCACGGTGAACCCGGCCCGGACCGGGCGGTGGAAGGCGTTGCGTGCGCCGAGCACCAGCGCGGGCGGCAGTCGCAGCAGCAGCGCCAGCCGGGCCAGGTACGACATGCGGCTGCCGGCGCGGACCGCCGCCCGTACCGCCGGGAGGGCGGGCACGTGGCCGGCGCGCCAGGCGGGCAAAAGGGTCGCCAGCGCGATGGCGAGCACGGCGGTGGCGGCGCCCGCGAGCAGCACGCCCGCCTGACCGGGCAGGGGCTGCCACACCGTCATCGCCTCGCCCAGCGGTCCGGGCAGCAGCGGCCCGAACAGCTCGGCCGCCGCCGTGCCCAGGGTGATCCCGGCCGCCGCGAGGACGCTGTGTTCGGCCACGTACATGCCGATGACCTGGCGGGGGGTGAAGCCGAGCGCCTTGAGCATGGCGATGTCGCGCAGCTGGCCCAGGACCCGGCCGCCGGCGGCGCCCGCCACGGCGAACGCGGCCGCCAGCAGGCCGACCAGGCCGAAGAGGGCGAGGAGCAGGCCCAGCAGCCGGTCGTCGCCCTCCATCGCGGTGCGCACCTCGCGCCAGGTCGACACCCGGGCGACCTGGTCGCCGCCGATCGCTGTGACCGCCCGCTGGGTCATGAAGTCGGTCGCCGCCGGATCGTCGAGGCGCAGGCCGACCGCGAGCCCGGTGTGTCCGGGGTCGGGTTCGATCGCCCGCAGGGTCTGCGGCAGCACCCAGACCAGGCCCGGTGTCCACTGCGGGTAGTGGCCCTGGTCGGCGGTGTCGGCGACGCCCAGGACCCGCAGGGTGTGCGGGGCGCCGTCGGCCCCGCGCACCGTGAGGCGGTCGCCGGCTACGGCCCACACCGCGTGGGCCAACGAGCGCTCCAGTACGACGCCTTGGGGGTCGCCCGGATCGAGCCATCGGCCGGCGCGCACGAGCGGGCGCGAGACGTGCGGGGGTGCGGCCGGGGCGGAGCGCAGTTCGAGGGGGATGTTCTCCCCGTTGCGGGTCAGGGTCGCCGGCGCGGTCCGGTAGGGCCCGGCGACCGCTTCGACCCCGTCCAGCCCGGCGAGGCCCGAGGTGTCGGCGCCGGGACCGGCGTGGATCCACACGTGGGCGCCGTCGGACCGGTCGAAGATCCGCTGCCAGGGGTTGGTGGCGTTCTGCACCAGCGCGCCCGCCAGCACCAGCGCCCAGACGATCCCGGTCGTGGCGAGCAGGACGAGGGCCGCCTGGCCGCGGTGCGCGCGCAGGTCGGCGAGGATCCACCGCAGGGCGGCCCGCATCCGGTCAGCCCCTCAGTTCGAGGACGTCGGCGACGGCGTTGCCGCGGGTCGGCAGGGTGACCGGGGCGTCGTCGACGACCTCGCCGTCGAAGAGGCTGACGACGCGGTCCGCGACCCCGGCGACCCGGGCGTCGTGGGTGACGAGCAGGATGGTGCGGCCGCCTTCGTGGAAGCGGGTGAGCAGGTTCAGCACGTCGCGGGTGCTGCGGCTGTCGAGGTTGCCGGTGGGCTCGTCGGCGAGCAGCAGGCCGGGTTCGTTGACCAGGGCCCGGGCCAGGGCGACGCGCTGCTGCTCCCCGCCGGAGAGCCCGCCCGGGGTGCTGCGCGCCTTGTCCGCCAGGCCGAGTTCGGCGAGGAGTTCCCGGCGGCGTGCCGCGGCCTGCCGGGGGGAGACCCCGGCCAGCAGTGCCGGGACCTCGATGTTGTCGGCCACGGTCATGTTGGAGACGAGGTTGAAGAACTGGAAGACGAAGCCTATGTGGCGGCGGCGCAGCACCGCCCAGCGGGCCTCGCTCAGCCCGTCGACGCGGCGCCCGTCCAGCCATATCCGGCCGCTGTCGGGCCGGTCGAGGCCGCCGAGCAGATGCAGCAGGGTCGACTTGCCGGCACCCGAGGGGCCCATGACGGCGACGAACTCGCCCCGGTCCACCCGCAGGTCGACATGGCGGACCGCGGGGGTCGCGGCGCCTTCGCTGCGGTGGATCTTCACCAGGTCCCGGACCCAGAGCATGGCCTCGGCGGGCGGTTCGGCCGCGGACGGGCCGGGTCGGCTCACTCGAACTCCTCCTGACAGCGCTCCAGCCAGTCGAGGTCGGCCTGCAGGTGCAGCACCGCTCCCTCGATCAGCAGTTGCGCGACCCGGTTGTCCCGATCCTGCGTGGCGGCCATCCGCGACAGCCCGCGCATGACGTTGAGGTAGTGGCGGCGCTGTCTGTTGATCAGGGTGAGCCGGTCGGAGATGCCGGTCGCCGGGGCGAGCACGAGCTTCATGAAGAACTCGTCGCGCACCCGAGGCCCTTCGGTCGGCTCCGCGAGCCACTCCGCGAGCGCCTCCCGGCCCGCGTCGGTGATCTCGTAGACCCGCTTGGGGCGCTTCGACTCCGAGACGTCCTCGCCCTGGATCAGTCCGTCGCGTTCCAGACGGGAGAGCGTGACGTAGATCTGGCCGATGTTCGGCTGAGGATACGCTGCGCCGAATGTCTGCTCAAGGGCCTGTTTCAGCTCGTAGCCATGCGCGGGCTCCTTCGCCAGCAGCGCCAGTAGGGGTAGGCGCACCGATGCCCCGCCTCCTCCCACCGATACCTGACGGTCATGTGTCCGCCGACCCGCCTCGGCCCGGCCGTCCGCCCGCCGACCTCACCCGTCTAGTCTCCCCCATGCCCGGCATGTATACATAGCGGCCAGGCATACGTCCGCCTCCGGACAGGAAGGTCCGGCTCGGCACCAGGGAGGAAGCGATGCGCTGGGCGCGCACGATCCGGCTGCTGCTCGCCGGCGTCCTGCTGCTCGCAGGGTGCGGCGCGCCCGCAGTCCCGGGACGGGCGGCCTCCACCGACGGTACCGGGCCGCTCACCTTCGTCACGGGACGCGACCTCACCGGCTACCTGCACAACAGGCTCGCGGCGTGGAACGCCACCCACCCGGCCGAGAAGGTCACGCTGATCGAACTCCCGGAGGCCGCCGACGACGTCCGGGCCCAGATGATCAGCAACCTGCAGGCGAAGAGCAACCGCTTCGACGTGCTCAACATCGACGTGGTGTGGACGCCGGAGTTCGCGGCAGCCGGGTGGATCACCCCGCTGGACCGCACACTGTTCCCGCTGGGCAGGTTCCTGCCGCCCGTCGTCGACACCGCGACCTTCCGCGGCCGGCTCTTCGCGGTGCCGTACGTGAGCAACACCGGCCTGCTCTACTACCGCAAGGACATCCTCGCCCGGGCCCACCGCAACCCGCCGCGCACCTGGGCAGAACTCGCGGATCTGGCCCGCACGGTGGCGCCGGCCTACGGACTCAAGGGGTACGCCGGGCAGTTCCTGCCGTACGAGGGGCTCATGGTCGACTACGCCGAGGCGGTCCAGTCCGCGGGCGGGCAGATCCTCACCGGCGAGGGCACGAAGGTCGCCGTCGACTCGCCCGCCGCGCGCAAGGCGCTGGACTTCCTCGTCCAGGGTGTGCGCGAGGGGTGGATCCCGCGGGAGGCGCTGACGTTCAAGGAGGAGGAGGCGCGACGTGCCTTCCAGGACGGGCGCTATCTTTTCATGCGCAACTGGCCCTACGCGTACGACCTGGCCGAGGCCAAGGGCTCGCCGATCGCCGGGGAGTTCGGGGTCGAAGCGCTGCCCGGTCCGCGCGGGCCGGGGTCGGGGTCGCTGGGCGGTTCCAACCTGGCGGTGAGCTCCTACTCCCGCCACCAGAAGTCGGCCCTGCGGCTGATCGAGTTCCTCACCAGTGAGGACAACGAGCGCCAGGTGCTGCTGCAGGGGAAACTGCCGCCGGTGTGGGCGTCGCTGTACACCGATCCGGCACTGGTACGGCGGTTCCCGTACCTGCCGGTGCTCGAGCAGAGCATCCTCGCGGCCAAGCCGCGTCCGAAAAGCCCGGATTACGATCAGGTGAGCCTGGCCGTCTCCCAACTCGTCCACGACGCCCTCACCCTGCGCCGCACGCCCGACGACACGACGGCACGCATGACACGGGAGCTGGACGCGATCGTCCGCCACCCCTGAGACCGCTCGTCCCCACGGCGTGGACCTCCACACGGGCTCATACATACCGGTTATGCATAGCAGGCCGGACGTGCGATGGCCATACCCGCGACACTTGCCTGAAATCTCGACGACAAAGCGTTGACACATGCCAGCGCTCGATACCTAACATGCATGCATCGAGGGACCGGCCGAACCCGGGCCCTCCCTCTCGATCGCGCCATCCGCACTGACGCACCGCCATCAGCCGTCCAGTGAACGACCGTATGCGCTGTATCGAACAAATGCACGAATCGGACATCGGTATTCATGACAGGACGGTGAGGGGATGATCGGCACCCCGGTCGACGACGACGCTGCGCTCCCGGACACCGCGGAGCCCGCGCACACCAGGCAGTGGTGGCGGGACGCGGTGATCTACCAGGTCTACCTGCGCAGCTTCCTCGACAGCACCGGCGACGGCGTCGGCGACCTCGGCGGGGTCCGGGCCGGCCTGCCGTACCTCAAGCGGCTCGGCGTCGACGGCATCTGGATCAACCCGTTCTACCCCTCGCCCCACCACGACCACGGTTACGACGTCGCCGACTACTGCGGCGTCGACCCCATGTACGGCGACCTGGCCGAGTTCGACCTGCTGGTGAAGGACGCGCACCGCCTCGGGCTGAAGGTGCTGATCGACATCGTCCCCAACCACTGCTCCAGCGAGCACCCGTGGTTCCGGGAGGCCCTGGCCGACCGGCCGGGCGGCGCGGCGCGCTCCCGGTTCCACTTCGCCGACGGACGCGGCGAGAACGGCGTGCTGCCGCCCAACAACTGGCGGGCGATGTTCGGCGGGCCGGCGTGGTCGCGCATACGCGAGGCCGACGGCACCCCCGGCCAGTGGTACCTGCACCTGTTCACCCCCGAACAGCCCGACCTCAACTGGCGCGACCCCGCCGTGGGCCACGAGTTCGAGCGGGTGCTGCGCTTCTGGCTGGACCGCGGGGTCGACGGGTTCCGCATCGACGTGGCGGCCGGGCTGTTCAAACACCCCGAGCTGCCCGACTCCCCCGACCCGGACGCCGACGAACGCACCCGCGACTCGGTCAACCCCCTGGCCTGGAACCAGCCCGAGGTCCACGAGGTGTGGCGGCGCTGGCGGGCCGTCTGCGAGGAGTACACCGCGCGCGACGGGCACGACCGCCTGCTCGTCGGCGAGGTGTCCGTGCCCACCGCCGCCGAGCAGGCGACCTACGTCCGCCCCGACGAGCTCCACCAGGCCTTCTTCTTCCACCTGCTGACCGCGCCCTGGAACCCGGAGGCGTTCCACCGCGTCATCGACGACGCGCTGCGGGACATCGCCCGCACCGGCTCGACCATCACCTGGGTCCTCAACAACCACGACCAGGTCCGAGCCGTCTCCCGATACGCGGCGAACTGCCCGGCGGACGGCGTGCAGCGCCCCGACCCCGGCGGCTCCCGGGCGAGGGCCGCGGCCCTGCTGATGCTGGCGCTGCCCGGCGCGGCCTACGTCTACCAGGGCGAGGAGCTGGGGCTGCCCGAGGTCCTCGACCTGCCGGACGAGGTGCTCACCGACCCGATCTTCCGGCAGACCGGCAGCCGGCTGCGGGTGCGGGACGGGTGCCGGGTGCCGCTGCCCTGGTCCGGCCAGGCCTCCCCGTTCGGCTTCACCACCGTCGACGGCGCGGCGGCCCGGCCCTGGCTCCCCCAGCCTGACTGGTTCGCCGACCACACCACCGAACGGGCCCTGGCCGACACCGGCTCCTTCTGGCACCTGTACCGCGAAGGGCTCCACCTGCGCCGCAGCCTCCCGCAGCTGGGCGAAGGCCCGTTGCGCTGGCTGGACTCCCCGCCCGAGGTGCTGGCCTTCGTCCGCGGTGACGGACTGGTGTGCGCGGTCAACTTCGGCCACCGTCCCGTCCCCGCACCGGTCGAGGGCATCCCGCTCCTCGCCAGCCTGCCCTGCCCGCCCGGCACCCTGCCCGGCAACACGGCGGCCTGGTGGATCAGCGACCGGTTCAACGCCTGAACACCCCTGCGTTCACACCCAAGTTGAGGAGAGACAGATGAAGCGGAAAGTCGCGACAGCGATCATCACGGCCGCCCTGGCGCTGGCATCGACGGCCTGCGGCGGCAGCGGCGGGGCGGCGGGCGCCGCAAGCGGCTCCGGCGGCGACGCCTCCTCGGTGAAGCTGCCGGACCTGCACGGACAGCACCTGGAGGTCGCGGCCGTGTGGACCGGACCCGAGCAGAAGAACTTCCTCAAGGTGATCCAGCGGTTCGACCAGCTCACCGGGGCGCACACCGATTTCGTGCCCACGGGCGACGACGTCTCGACGTTCCTGGGCACCAAGATCCAGGGCAGCGCCCCGCCGGACGTCGCCTTCCTGCCGCAGCCGGGCGTTCTGGCCCAGTTCGCCAAGTCGGGGTGGCTCAAGCCCGCCGACGCCTCCGTGCGCGGCGAACTGGCCCGCAACTACGGCGCCGCGTGGCGGAACATGGGCAGCTACGGCGGAACGCAGTACGGCGTCTACTTCAAGGCCGCCAACAAGTCCACGGTCTGGTACAACACCAAGGCCCTCCAGACGGCCGGAATCACGGGCGCACCCGCCACCTGGGCCGACTTCCTCAAGGACGCGCAGACGCTCTCCGACGCCGGTACCCCGCCGGTCTCGGTCGGCGGCGCGGACGGCTGGACGCTCACCGACTGGTTCGAGAACGTCTACCTCAGCCAGGCCGGGCCCGAGCTGTACGACAAGTTGACGAAGCATCAGATCAAGTGGACGGACCCCTCGGTCACCAAGGCGCTCACCACCCTCGGCAAGCTCTTCGGCAAGACCGACCTGCTCGCCGGCGGCACCCGCGGCGCGCTGAGCACCGACTTCCCGACCTCCGTCGACCAGACCTTCACCGACCCGCCCAAGGCGGCCATGGTGTACGAGGGCGACTTCGTGGCCACCAACATCACCCAGGACACCAAGTCCAAGGTCGGCACCGACGCCAAGTTCTTCCCCTTCCCGGCGGTGGACGGCGGCAAGTCCCCGGTGGTCACCGGCGGCGACGTCGCGGTCGCCCTCAAGGGCGGCGCGGGGGCGCAGGCGCTGCTGCGCTTCCTCGCCTCGCCCGAGGCCGCGAAGATCGAGGCCCAGCAGGGCGGATTCATCTCCCCCAACAAGGCCCTCGACCTGTCGGCCTACCCCGACGACACCGAACGCGGCATCGCCAAGTCCCTGATCGGCTCCGGCGACGACTTCCGCTTCGACATGTCCGACCAGGCGCCGGCCGCGTTCGGCGGCACCAAGGGCCAGGGCGAGTGGAAGGACCTGCAGGACTTCCTCGCCCACCCCTCCGACGTCGCCGGCGCCCAGGCACGGCTCGAGGCGGACGCCGCCAAGGCCTACGGCAACGCGGGCTGAGGTGGAGACCATGGCCGGCCCGACGGCGGTACCGACCGCCCCGCAGCTCACCGACTCCCCCGATCCGCCTCGCCCCGACGCCGTCCGCCGGGCCGGCCATGGAATGCGCTCCATGCTGGGCTCCCGCCCGTGGACCGCGGCGTTCTTCCTGCTGCCCGCACTGGTGCTGCTGGGGGCGCTGGTGGCGTACCCGATCGGCTGGTCCGTGGTACGCAGCCTGTTCGGCGCGGACGGCTTCGCCCGTTTCGTCGGGCTGCGCAACTACGTGTCCGTCTTCACCGACCACCAGACGCTCACGGCGCTGAAGAACAACGCGGTCTGGGTGGTGGTGGCACCGACCCTGACCACCGCGCTCGGCCTGGTCTTCGCCGTCCTCACCGAACGGGTGCGCTGGGGCACCGCGTTCAAGCTCGTCGTCTTCATGCCGATGGCGATCTCCATGCTGGCGGCCGGGATCATCTTCCGGCTGGTGTACGACCAGGACCCCTCCAAGGGCGTCGCCAACGCCGTGGTGGTCGGTGTCCACGACACCTTCTTCAAGGCCTCGGCGTATCCGGGGGCCCGGCCGCGTGCCGGCGGCGACCTGACCGCCGCCGGCGCCGGCGGCTACACCACACGCACCGCCTTCTCCCCCGGCAGCACCGCCGCCCTGCCGCTGGTCGGCATCGCCCCGGCCGCGCTGCCCGGGGCACGGCAGGCCGCCGTCCCCGCGCACTGCCCCTCGGGCGCGGTGTGCGGAACGGTGTGGCTGGACTTCTCGCCGGGCGGCGGTACCCCGGGCCGGATCGACCCGGGCGAGAAGGCCCTGGCCGGAGTACGGGTGCAGGCGGTGCGCGACGGCCGGAACGTGGCGACCGCGACGACGGCCGCGGACGGCACGTTCGTATTGCCCGCGGCCGAGGTGGCCGGCGGCCCGGTGCGGCTCAGCCTGCCCGGCTCCGACTTCACCGCCCAGTATCGAGGCGTCACCTGGCTGGGGCCGACGCTGGTCACCTGGTCGATCATCGGCGCCTACATCTGGATGTGGACCGGCTTCGCGATGGTGCTGATCGCCGCCGGGCTCGCCGGAGTGCCGGGTGAGGTGCTGGAGGCCGCCAGGGTCGACGGGGCGAACGAGTGGCAGGTCTTCCGCCGCGTCACGGTGCCGCTGCTGGCACCCGTCCTCGGGGTCGTACTGGTCACCCTGGTCATCAACGTGCTGAAGATCTTCGACCTGGTGTACGTCATCGCCCCGGGGACGACCCAGCAGGACGCCAACGTCCTCGCCCTCCAGCTGTACCTGTCGTCTTTCGGCGGCGGCAACGACCAGGGCGTCGGCAGTGCTCTGGGCGTGCTCCTGCTGGTCCTGGTGCTGCCCGCCGTGTTCTTCAACATCCGCCGCTTCCGGAAGGAGCGCGCCCGGTGACCTCCCCGATCCCCCTGCGCCCCGGCACGCGCCTCGCCTCCCGCCTCGGCTCGGGGCTGACGCGGCTGGTACTCGTCGTGGTCGCGCTCTTCTGGCTGGTGCCCACGTTCGGGCTGCTGGTCTCCTCGCTGCGCGGCCCGGCGGACATCGAGTCGTCCGGATGGTGGCAGCTCTTCAGCCGCCCCGCCCAGCTCACCCTGCACAACTACGCGGGCCTGCTGGGCAACCCGGTGATCACCCACTCCGTGCTCAACACCGTACTGATCACCGTCCCCACGACCGTGCTCGTCATCGTGCTGGGCGCACTGGCCGGATACGCCTTCGCCTGGCTGGAGTTCCCCGGGCGGGACTGGCTCTTCCTGCTGCTCATCGGCCTGCTGGTGGTGCCGGTGCAGGTCGCCCTGATCCCGGCGACCGACCTGTTCGCCGAGATGGGCATCTTCGGCAGCGTGCTGTGTGTCATCTGCTTCCACACCGCGTTCGGGCTGCCGTTCGCCATCTACCTGCTGCGCAACTTCTTCGCCGAGATCCCGCGCGAACTGCTGGAGGCGGCGCGGCTCGACGGCGCGGGAGAGCTGCGGCTGTTCGCCCGGGTGGTGCTTCCGCTCGGCGGGCCGGCCATCGCGTCGCTGGGCATCTTCCAGTTCCTGTGGGTGTGGAACGACATGCTGGTGGCGCTGATCTTCGCCAACAGCAACTCGGCGCCGCTCACGGTGGCCCTGCAGGAGCAGACCCGGCAGTTCGGCAGCAACGTCGACGTCCTGTCGTCCGGCGCGTTCGTGTCCATGGTGATCCCGCTGGCCGTCTTCTTCGGCTTCCAGCGCCAGTTCGTCAGCGGCATCACGGCCGGCGCCGTGAAGTGACCCGGCCGCCCGGCACACACGGCGGCGGCTCACCACACCCCGGGGATCAGCCGCCACGTGTGCCGGGCGTACTGCCGGTAGGCCTCGCCCAGCGCCTGCCCCAGCATCCGCTCCTCGACGTGTATCCGGTAAACCGTCGCGAGCAGGCAGCACGCCATGAACACCGCCCAGGAGGCCACGTTCCCCATGGTGAGCGCCAGACCCGCCGCCGCGAGCAGGATCCCGCTGTACGCGGGGTGGCGTATGCGCCGGTAGGGGCCGCCGGTGACGACCTGGTGGTGCTGCTGGATGTGCACCGTGCCGCGGAAGAACCGGCCGAGCGTGACGATGGCCCACAGGCGCAGCCCGATCCCCGCCCAGGCCAGCAGGAGCACGACCACGGCGAGCGGCCACGAGGTGCGGTAGGACAAGGCGGGCAGGGCGTGGCGTATCGGACCGGCGAGCGCCAGACCGCCGATGATCGGCACCGGGAAGGCAAGCAGTGTGCGCCACTCGGTGCGTTCGGTGTGCTCGCTGCGGCGCAACTGGATCAGCTGCAGGACGACTTCCGCCGCCACCCAGCCCCACAGCGTCACGGTGATGATGTAACCCAGTACGTGTCCCATGTCTCCCACGGTCGCACCGCGGGCCTGCGGGCGGCTCCACCTCCGGGTGGAACCGGAGGGTGGAGATCCGCGCGGCGGTGGCCCGCGAGTTCCACGAAGACGCGATTCCACAAGGAATTGACAGGATCGCCCGCTACCGTGCGCCCGCTGGACCGGGAGGAGGAGGGCGCACGCGATGGACCAGGAACGTCGGCTCGGAGACGGCCGCTATGCGATCGGGGGGCTGCTGGGCCGGGGAGGCATGGCCGAGGTCCACCTCGCCGAGGACCTGAAGCTGGGCCGCACGGTCGCGGTGAAGACCCTGCGGCCCGACCTGGCGGGCGACCCCGCCTGCCGCGCGCGGTTCCTCCGCGAGGCGCGCTCGGCGGCATCCCTCAACCATCCCGGCATCGTGGCGGTCTACGACACCGGTGAGGACCGCACGGCCGAGGCGGACCTCCCCTACATCGTGATGGAGTACGTCCAGGGCCGGACACTCGCCGAGGTCGCCCGCGCCGATCCGGCGCCCACGGCCCGGCAGGCGCTGCGCCACACCGCGGGCGTCCTCGACGCGCTGGCGCACGCCCACCGCAGCGGCATCGTCCACCGCGACATCAAACCCGCCAATGTCATGCTCTGCCCGGACGGCACCGTGAAGGTGATGGACTTCGGCATCGCCCGGTCCCTCGGCGCGCAGGGCATGACGCTCACGCGGACCGCGATGGTCATCGGCACCGCCGAGTACCTCTCGCCGGAGCAGGCCCGCGGTGAGGAGGTGGACGCCCGCACGGACCTGTACTCCATCGGCTGCCTGCTGTACGAACTGCTCACCGGGCAGCCGCCGTTCACCGGCGACAACCCGATGGCCGTGGCCCACGCCCAGGTGAGCGCCGCGCCCGAGCTGCCCTCGCGACGCGCCCCCGGGCTGCCGCCGGTGTGCGACACCCTTGTCCTCAGGGCACTCGCCAAGGACCGGGCCGAGCGCTACCAGGACGCCGAGGAGATGCGCGCGGCTGTCGAGGACGCCCTGCGGCGGATCGACGCGCCCGCCGCGGTCCGGACGCCGACGCTCGTCAGCGACCCGGTACCGCCACCGGCGCCGCATCACACCGCGGAAGCACCGCGCGAGCCGCGTCGGGGGTCCCGGCGGGGCTCCCGGCGGGTCTGGACGGTCACGGCCGCGCTCGCGGCGCTGCTCACGGCGGTCGGCGGCTACGCCGTGACCGTGTCGGGTGACGGCTCCGGCCGGCGGCAGCCGGCTTCCGCAGTCTCGGTGCCCGATCTCGTCGGGAAGTCGCTCCCCGAAGCGCGCGACGGCGCGCAGACGGTGGGTCTGCGTGTGGTGCGGGTCGGCTCCGGCCTCTGCGAGCGCCGCGCCGCCCGGCGTGTGCGCACCGTGACACAGCGTGTCTGCGGCCAGATCCCCTCCTCCGGCCGCCTGGTCGCGCCCGGTACCGGGATTCGGGTCCAGCTGTCGTCCGCACCGCCGGTTCCGTGAGCCCCCGCCGCATGGCGCCGCCGTGTCCGCGGCCGGCGTCAGGGGCGCGGGCCGATGACGTCGTCGCCGTCGGTGACGGTGATGGCGGCGGTGGGACAGGAGTCGGCCGCGTCCAGGGCGGTGTCGTCCGGTGCGATCTCGTCCCGCACCGGGCAGGCGTGGTCGTCGTCGAGGGCGAACAGGTCGGGCGCCAGGGCGGCGCACATCCCGGAGGCCATGCAGCGGCTCGGGTCGACGTGGATGCGCCAGGCCATCGTCACCACCCCACCGGCAGCGTGCGCGGGCCGCGAACCAGCATCCGGGTCTTCCACTCCACGTCTCCCGCGATGCGCAGCCCGGGCAGCCGCAGCAGCAACGCCCGGACGGACTCCTGCAGTTCGAGGCGGGCGAGGGGTGCTCCCAGGCAGTGGTGGACCCCATGTCCGAATCCGAGGTGCTGGTTGCCCTGCCGGGCGAGGTCGAGCCGTTCGGGGGCGTCGAACCGCAGCGCGTCACGGTTGGCGGCGCCGACGGCGACCAGCACCGGCTCGCCCGCGCGCACCAGCGTGCCGCCGACCTCGACGTCCTCGGTGGCATACCGCGGGAAGGAGGCTCCGCTGCCCAGCGGCACGAACCGCAGCAGCTCCTCGACGGCACCGGGGATCAGGTCCGGGTCTGCGCGCAGCCGGCCGAGCTGGTCGGGGTGGTCGAGGAGGGTGAGCACGAAGTTGGGGATCTGGGTGGCGGTCGTCTCGTGCCCGGCGACCAGGATGCCCACGCACAGGTCGACGAGTTCGCGCTCGGAGAGGCGGTCGTCGACGTCCCGGGCCTCGATCAGACCGGTCATCAGGTCCTCTCGCGGCCGGCTGCGGTGCTCGCCGATCAGCCGGGCCATGTACGCCCGCAGCTCCTCCCGGTTGGCCTCGAACTCCTCGGCCGTCAGCGAACTGGTCGACAGCGACGCGTCACTCCACACCCGGAACCTGGCGCGGTCCTCCTCCGGCACCCCTAGCAGCCGGCAGATGACCGCGACCGGCAGGGGCAGCGCGAACTCCTCGACGAGGTCGGCGGGTGGACCGATCGCGACGAGCCGGTCGACCAGTTCGCCGGCGAGTCCGCGTACGGCCGGGCGCATCCGCTCGACCCGGTGCGTGGTGAAGACCTTCGCCACCAGGGTGCGCAGCCTCGTGTGGTCGGGCGGGTCCATGCTGAGGATGCCGCTGTCGAGCATCCCCTCCGACTGGCGCGGCGCATCGTGCCTGACCGCTTCTGCGCGGCTGAACCGACGGTCGCCGAGGACGAGTCGGGCGTCGGCGTACCGGGTCACCAGCCAGGCGGGCTCACCGTAGGGCATCTGCACACGCAGCAGTCCGGGCTGCCGACGGGCCTGTTCGTAGGCGTCGGAGAGGGTCAGACCCATTGCTTCGTTGAACGGGTAGGGAACGGGTGTGGGATGTAAGCGCATGCTTACAAACGCTACGAGCCCGCGCCGACTCCGTCAACGCCTCGTCAACTGCCGCTACACTGACGGTTTTCCCGGCGACGAGGAGGCCCGGGCATGGACCGCGAGCGCGGGCGGCGACGGGACGCGGATGCCACCAGGCGGGCGCTGCTGGACGCCGCCGCTTCGCTGTTCACCGAGCGCGGCTACGACCGGACCACCGTGCGGGCGATAGCCGCGCGGGCGGATGTCAACCAGGCGCTGCTCTTCCGCTACTTCGGCTCGAAACGCGCGCTGTTCGGCGAGGTGGTGGCGCGCGGCGGGGAGGAGCAGCTGAAGGCCACCGAGCCGGAACGGCTGCTGGAGGTCGCGCTGCGCGGCATGCTGCCGGCCGACGAGGACACCGGCGGCCACCAGGTGCTCGAGGCGTTCCTGCGCTCGACCGGCAGCAGCGACGAGGTCGGTGCCGCCGGGCGTCTGCTCGGCGACGAGTACGCCCGCGTCCTCGGAACCCTCAGCGACGCGGCGGACGCCGGACTGCGCGCGGATCTCGTGCTGGCCTGGCTGCTCGGGATCGGCCTGATGCGTGTCGTGGTACGCAAGGCACCGCTCGCCGACGCCGATCCGGACGCCATCTGCGCCCTGGTGCTCCCCGCGGCGCGCTCGCTCCTGGACCGGCTGGACGCGCCGGACACAGCCTGACGAACCGTCAGCGTCACAGCTTCAGGCGCCAGTCCTGTCCGACGAGGTCCCGGCCGAAGCTGTGATGGGGCTTCTCCGCGACGAGTTCGAAGCCGGCCCGCTGGTAGATCCGCCGGGCGGCGACGAGAACGTCGTTGGTCCACAGCACCAGTTCCCGGTAACCAGCCTGCCGCGCGAAGCGCACACACTGCTCCACCAGCCGCCTGCCGATGCCGTGGCCGCGGGCGGTCGGCTCGACCAGCAGAAGCCGCAGCCGGGCGGTGCCCTCGGCCTCGTCCCGTACACAGAACACGCAGCCCACGGGTTCGCCGTCGTATTCGGCGATCCACGCCGCCTCGCGGTCGGGATCGTGCTCGGCGGCGAAGTCGGCGACGATACGGGCCACCAGCGCCTCGTACTCGGCGTTGAAGCCGAACTGCCCGGCGTAGACGGCCGCGTTGCGCTGGATCACCCAGCCGAGGTCGCCGGGGTTCGGGCCGCGCAGCACGATCGTGCCCATGCGCGGCCGGGTCAGCACGTCCTCGACGGTGTGCAGCGCCTCGGCCAGACGGTGGCGCTGGCCCTCGCCGATCCGGCCGACGAGGTCTGCGACGGCCTCGTCGGCCCGCTCGTCCAGCAGCGCCGCCGCCTCACGGCCCGCCTCGGTCAGCCGTACGCGGTGGACTCGGCGGTCGGTGGGGTGCTGCTCGCGCGCGATCAGTCCCACCTCCTCCAGACGCGTCAGTACCCGGCTCAGATGTGCGGGTTCGGCCCTGATCGCCTCGCGCAGGTACGGCACCTGGAGGACGTCGGCGCGGCCGAGCTCGTACAGCACCCGGGCCTCGGTGAGCGAGTAGGGGGTGCCGAGGCGGCCGGCGTAGTCCACGGCGCCGATGAGGCTGGTGTAGAAGCGGTTGAAGGAGCGGACCGCCTCGACCGTGGGGGCGAGCCAGGGGGCCTGTGCCATGCCGTCGTCCACCCTTCGCGAAAATTAGTTGTCAGATCCTTGTCGCAGACAAGGATATTCGCGCACAGGGTGGCGGAACAGGGGTTGGACGGCGAACCCGCGTCGGGCTGCCGGACCGGATCAGCTCGGCGGTACGGCGGCGGGGCTGGGGGTGGATCCGGCCGCGTCGGGGGCGTCGGGCCACCGGCCGCCGTTCTGCCAGTAGCCGCGGATCTCCTCCAACTGGCGCCCCTTGGTCTCCGGCGCCATCCGGGCGATGAAGGCGAACGCCGACAGCGCCAGCACCGCGAACCCCGCGAACGTCCACACCGCGCCGGTCCTGGCCAGCAGCGACGGGAAGAACTGGGCCACCAGCAAGTTGGCCACCAGGTCCGCGGTGAGCATCACCGAGGCGCCGAGCGAACGCAGCCGCGCCGGGAACGCCTCACTCGCGTACACCCAGATCAGCGAGCCGAAACCGAAGTTGAACGCGGCGGTGAACAGCAGGATGGCGGCGAATCCGACCCAGATGCCGGCGCCGGTCAGCGCCCGGACGCCGAAGAGCAGCGACAGGACGACCAGCATGGCGCACATGGTGCCGATGCCGCCGAGCAGCACGATCCGGCGGCCGAAGCGGTCGACCACGAACAGCGCGAGGACCGTAGCGACCAGCGAGGCCAGTTCGACCAGCGAGGGCAGGAAGAAGTTCTGGCCGCTGCCGGTGAAGCCCATCGTCTGGAAGATCTCCGGGCTGTAGTAGGTGACCGCGTTGATGCCGGTGATCTGGCAGAAGAACCCCATGCCCAGGACGAACGCCGTCGCGCGCAGGAACGGCCGGCGCATCATCTGCCCGAGCGAGCCGCCCCGGCCGCCGCGTTCGGCTTCGAGCTCCCGGGCGATCGCGGCGGTCTCGGCCACCGGGTCGACCTCCGGGTCGGTGGCGCTCATCACCCGGACGGCCTCGTCGGTGCGCCCCTTGAGCACGTACCAGCGCGGGCTGTCCGGCAGGCGCAGCAGCGGGATGACGACGAGGGCCGCGGGGATCGCGGAGAGGCCGAGCATGATCCGCCAGTGACCGCCCGCGGACAGGCCCCAGTTCAGGAAGTATGTGATGGTGATCCCGGCGACGCACGCCACCTGGTACGTGGCGACCGCGGCGCCGCGGATGCGGGCCGGGGTGGACTCGGCGATGAACAGCGGTGCGGCGACGATCGAGATGCCGATGGCGACGCCGAGCAGGAAGCGGACCGCGTCCAGGACCACGACGTTGGGGGAGAAGGCGGACAGGGCCGCGAAGACGGAGTAGCAGGCGGCGACGAGGATCATCGTGTCCCTGCGCCCGAGCGCGTCGGCCAGGCGCCCGGCGACGAGGGCGCCGAGGATGGAGCCGAGTACCAGGACGCTGTTGACCATTCCGGCCGCGTCGGAGCCGAGGTGGAAGTCCTTGGAGAGGAAGACCAGGGCCCCGGAGATGCTCCCGGTGTCGTAGCCGTAGACCACGCCGACGATCGCGCCGGTGATCGCGATCAGGCGCCCGGTCCGTCGGCTGCGCGAGGGCGGGAGTGGAGTGGCGGTCTGGGTGGGCATGGTGCGGTCCTTCGTCAGGCCGGTCCGGGCGTCCTTCATACCGTCACGCCCACATAAAAGGGTAATTCAGGCAATCCTCCCAACACGCTGCGGCGCACGCGCCACTCACCCGCCTGCCTGAATGCAAGAATGTGATTGCAAAGCACGGTTTCACGTCAGGAACAATCAACGACAGGGGGTCCCTCGTGAGTCGTCCCGAGTTCATGGCGCAGGAGATCGACAGCCAGCCGGACACCTGGCGCCAGGCGTTCCGGCTCGCCTCCGGCCCGGTCGGCGCGGCCCTGCCCTCCGCCGGACAGCGCGTCGCCGTCGTCGGCTGCGGCACCTCGTGGTTCATGGCACAGGCCTACGCCGCGCTGCGCGAGGCGGCCGGCCACGGCGTCACCGACGCGTTCGCCGCCTCCGAGGCACCGGTGAGCGGCCGCGGCTACGACGTCGTCGTGGCGCTCAGCCGCTCCGGCACCACCACCGAGGTCCACCGGCTGCTGGAAGAAGTACGCGGCGGCATCCCGACGGTCGCGATCGTCGGCGCGCCCGGCACCCCGGTCACCGAGGCCGCCGACCACGTGGTGGAACTGCCCTTCGCCGACGAGCGGTCGGTGGTGCAGACGCGCTTCGCCACCACAGCGCTGACGCTGCTCCGCGCCCATCTGGGGCAGGACGTCACGGCCGCGATCGCCGACGCCGAGCAGGCGCTGCGCCGACCCGTCGAGGACGACTGGATCACCGCCGAGCAGTTCACCTTCCTCGGCCGGGGCTGGACGTACGGGCTGGCCAACGAGGCCGCGCTGAAGATGCGCGAGGCGTCGCAGAGCTGGACGGAGGCGTACCCCGCGATGGAGTACCGCCACGGTCCGATCTCGATCGCCGCGCCCGGACGCGTCACCTGGATGCTCGGCCCCGCCCCGGACGGCCTCGCCGCGGAGGTCGAACGCACCGGCGCGCTCTTCGTGGAGCACGCCGCCGATCCGCTGGCCGAGCTGGTCCTGGTGCAGCGTGTGGCGTTGGAGCGCGCGCGGGCCCGCGGGCTGGACCCGGACGCCCCCCGCCATCTGACCCGCTCGGTCGTACTCGACGCCGGGTGAGCGGAGGCGGGCGATGATGCGGCACGAGCGGCTCAACGCCCTGCTCGAGCTGCTCGCCGAGCGCGGGCGGATGCAGGTCGACGAGGCGGCCGCCGAGCTGTCGGTCTCGGCCGCCACGGTCCGCCGCGACATGGACACCCTCGCCGAGCAGCGGCTGCTGACCCGCACCCGGGGCGGAGCCGTGCTCAGTTCCGTCGCCTACGACCTGCCGGTACGGTACCGCGCGAGCCATCGCCCGCAGGAGAAACGGCTGATCGCCGAGGCCGCGGGCGATCTCGTCAGCCGCGGCAGCGTGATCGGGCTCAGCGGAGGCACGACGACCAGCGAGATCGCCCGCACGCTGGCCGCCCGCCCCGACCTCGGCGAACCGGGACCGCGGCCCAATCTCACCGTGGTCACCAATGCGCTCAACATCGCCTACGAGCTGTCGGTGCGGCCGATGATCAAGATCGTCCTCACCGGCGGCGTCGCGCACAGCCGCACCTTCGAACTCGTCGGCCCCTACAGCGATCTGGTGCTGGGCCGGATCACGATGGACATCGCCTTCATCGGCGTCAACGGCGTCGACCCGGTGGTGGGGGCGACCGTCCACGACGAGGCCGAGGCACAGGTGAACCGGCTGATGGCCGAGCGGGCCGGGCGGGCCGTCCTGGTCGCCGACTCCTCCAAGATCGGCAGGCGGGCGTTCGCCACGATCGGCGGCCCGGAACTCTTCGACACGCTCATCACCGACTCCGCGGCCACGAAGAAGAGCCGTGAGGCCTTCACCGAGGCCGGCTGGCGGGTCGTCACCTGCGCGGCGGAATGGTGACGTCGAAGCCGGCGCCCACGTGGAGCGGGAGCGGCAGCGTCCACTCCCCCGCCGAGGCCGTCCGCTGGAGCGCCTGAACGCGGTCGACGGACTGCGGCCAGTCGGCCTTGCGGCCACGGGCCTTGGGGTTCTTCGGATGGGCGGTGCGAACCGGGTTGAAGACGCCGAGCCAGGTGTGTTCGGCGATCCCCGAGGCCGGGGTCCCGCCCGCCTTGGCCGTCGTCCCGGCGACGACGACCAGCAGGCCGTCGGGGCTGCTGGGAGCACCGTCGGGGCCCATCTGGACCGCGTGTCGAAGAAGTCGGCGACGCCGAGCGGATGCCGATCTTCTGCGCATCGGCCAGCGCCGGGGCCGGGTAGTGGACGTGGGCCTGCTCGAAACTGGGCCGAAGGCCGGGTCCTTCGCCGCCTGCCTCCAGGCCGCGGGGAACCCGGTCAGGCCGGTGTGCGCGGCGCTGCCGACGGCGGCGGGCTTCTTCAGCGCGGGCAGGTAGCGGGCGAGGGGGTTGCCCATCTTCGGACACCGCGGCAGCGCGCGCCGGAATCCCTTCGACGGCTTTCCGGGCCCGAATTCCCCCCCCCCGAACGCAATACCCGGCATCTTCGATGCCCGCCGCGGCGATACGGCGCAGGCCACTTCCGGGTGCAGGCGGTGTGACCTCGGCGATATGACCCAGGTCACATATGAAGCCG
Source organism: uncultured Streptantibioticus sp. (assembly GCA_964398515.1). Lineage (GTDB taxonomy): Bacteria > Actinomycetota > Actinomycetes > Streptomycetales > Streptomycetaceae > CAYNNX01. The sequence continues at coordinate 39,351 of CAYNNX010000018.1, forward strand.
CTTAGTGGGAATCCAGAGGGGATTTTGCCTGGTGACAGGGGGTTCTGCCATTTCTGCGGGGCTTATGCACGAATGAGGGTAGTAAAAGGCCACTATTGACCCTTTTTCCCCTTCCGCTAACACTTCCGGCAGTCCCTCCGACGAAAGTGGTAACCCTCGCATGCAGCTTCCCTCCCTGTTCACGAAGGGCCGCCGCCCGGCCAAGACCCGCACCTTCGCGCTGAGCGGTCTCGCCGCGGCCGGCCTGAGCGTCCTCGCCACGCTCGCCGGCGCGCCGAGCGCGTCGGCGGCCACTCACACGGGCGGCAACCTCAACAGCTGGATCAAGTCGTCGCTCGCCGTCATGCGTGCCCACGGCATTCCGGGCAGCTACAACGGCATCTACCGCAACGTGATACGCGAGTCGAGCGGCAACCCCTACGCGATCAACAACTGGGACTCCAACGCCGCCGCGGGTATCCCGTCGAAGGGCCTGCTCCAGGTGATCGACTTCCAACTCGCCATGGATGACGAACGCGATGGGAATGTTATAGCCGG